>CAMFLK010000084.1 GCA_945957135.1 uncultured Rhodospirillales bacterium | reverse complement strand
CCGGCCACTGCGGTTTTTTGGTTCTTTTTTTCAAAAAAGAACGCGCTTCCTTCCTGTCTTTTCTGCCTTACGCTTCAGGCCGTCTGCATCAGACGTTCGCCAGCACCGCCGTACACACCCGATCGATATCCGCCTCCGACAAATCGGGATGGATCGGCAGGGCCAGGATGCGGGTGGCGAGGTCTTCGGAAACCGGCAGCGCCGCGCCGTCGTGGGATTTCGCATAGGCCGGCTGATGGTGCAGCGGCTTGGGGTAGTAGATCACCGTCGGCACGCCCGCCGCCTTCAGCCCCTCCTGCATGCGGGTGCGGGCAGCGGCGTCGGGCAGCAGGATGGCGTAGATCGCCCAGGCATGGGTGCTGCCTGGCACGCGCGCGGGGATGGTGACGGCGTTGCCCAGGCGCTGGTCGTAGGCGCGGGCGACGCGCTCGCGGATTTCGAGTTCCTCACGGAACACCGTCATCTTGCTCAGCAGCACCGCCGCCTGCATCGTGTCCAGCCGGCCGTTCATGCCGGTGCGGATCACCTCGTAGCGCGTGGTGCCCTCGCCATGGGTGCGCAGCGAGCGGAACAGCGCGGCGCGCTCGTCGCTGTCGGTGAACAGGGCGCCGCCATCGCCATAGGCGCCCAGCGGCTTGGACGGGTAGAAGCTGGTCGCCGTGGCATCCGCCAGCACGCCGAGCATGCGCCCGCCCAGCGCGGCGCCGAAGCTCTGGGCGCAGTCGTCGAGCGTGATCATGCCCTCGCGCCGGGCGATCGCCGCCAGCGCCGCCCAATCCGCCGGCTGGCCGAACAGATCGACGCCGACGATCATGCGCGGCCGCAGCTTCCCTGCCTTGCGCACCGCGTCGATGCGCGCCTGGAGATGCGCGGGGTCGATCTGGAAGGTGCGGGGATCGACATCGACGAATACCGGCACCGCGCCGAGGACCAGCGGCACCTCGGCCGTGGCGGTGTAGGTGAAGGCGGGCAGGAACACCGCGTCGCCCGGCCCGATCCCCTCGGCCATCATGGCGATCTGCAACGCGTCCGTGCCGGAGCTGACGCTGACGCAGTGCTTCGCGCCGCAGAATTCCGCCAGTTCGCGCTCCAGCTCCGCCACTTCCGGGCCGAGCACGAACTGGCAGTGCGCCAGCACCGCATCCAGCCGCCGGCGCAGATCGGCGGCGATGCGCGCCTGCTGGGCCTTGAGGTCGAGGAACGGAACATTCTGGGTCATCGGCACATCCTTCAGGCGCGGGCGGGCTCCGCCGGAGCCTTTCCATCAACATTGTGGACGAATTCGGGCACCAGCTCGGCCACCAGTGCCAGCGCGCCGGCCGCGTCGCCGTCCTGGCAGCAGGCCGCCACACGGTCGATGACGCCGGCGACATGGGCGAGGTCGGCGGTGCGCGGGCGGGCCATCAGCAGGCCGGGATGCTCGGTGGGCGCGGGTGGCTCGGCGCCGTGGAACATCTCCTCGTAGAGCTTCTCGCCGGGGCGCAGGCCGGTGAATTCGATGGCCACGTCCAGCTCCGGCCGCAGCCCGGCGAGGCGGATCATCTGCCGCGCGAGATCGACGATGGCCACCGGATCGCCCATGTCGAGCACGAACACCCCGCCATCGCGCAGGAATTCGGGCGAGGTCTCGCCGGTGCCGACCACGCTGGCCTCCAGCACCAGCCCCACCGCCTCGCGCACCGTCATGAAATAGCGCTGCATCTGCGGATGCGTCACGGTCAGCGGGCCGCCGCGGGCGAGCTGGCGCTGGAACAGCGGCACCACGGAGCCGGTGCTGCCGAGCACGTTGCCGAAGCGCACGGTGATGCAGCGCATGTCGGGGCCGCCCATCTCAGGCTTGGCATCGCGGCGGGCCAGCATGTCCAGCGCCTGGCAGTACATCTCCGCCACCCGCTTGCCCGCGCCCATCACGCTGCTGGGGTTCACCGCCTTGTCCGAGGAGATCAGCACCATCGCCTGGGCGCCCACCGCGCGGGCGGCGTCGGCCACGTTGCGCGAGCCGGCGGTGTTGGTCAGCAGCCCCTCGCAGGGGTTGGATTCCACCAGCGGCACGTGCTTCAGCGCGGCGGCGTGGAACACCAGCTCCGGCCGGCGCTCGGCGAACACGGCATCGATGCGCGCGCGGTCGCGGATATCGGCGATCACCGCCAGCCGGGGCACGGAAGGCGCCGTCTCCGCCAGTTCCAGGTCGATCTGCCACAGGGCGAACTCGCTGCTGTCGAGCAGCACCAGCTCGGCCGGCGCCAGGGCGGCCACCTGGCGGGCCAGCTCGCTGCCGATCGAGCCGCCGGCGCCGGTCACGATCACCCGCCGGCCCCGCACCAGCCGCGCCATGCCCTCGCGGTCCAGCCGCACCTGGGGGCGGTTGAGCAGGTCCTCGATCGCCACCGGCTTCAGCTCCAGCACCGGCGCCGGGCGGGCGGGATCCAGCGCCGTCAGCCGGGGCGCGCGGGCCACCCGCACCCCCTCGGTCTCCGCCGCGTCGATCAGCCGGGCGAGCTCGGGGCCGGGCATGTCGGCCTCGGTGACCACCAGCATGGCGGGCAGCCGGCCTTCGGCGCGCAGGGCCGCCAGCACGGATGCGGTGTCCGCGAGGCTGCCGAGGATGGGCACGCCGTTGATGCGCCGGCCGGTCTGCGCCTGGCCCAGCGAAACCAGCCCGGCGACCCGGTAGGGCGCGGCGCGGTCGGCGGCGAGCGCGCGGATGAACAGGTCGGCGGCATCGCCCGCCCCGACCAGCAGCACCTCCGTCCCCACCGGGCCGGCCGCCGGTGTCTCGCGCATCAGACGATAGCCGACGCGCGGCACGCTCAGCAGCACGACGAGGCACAGGGCGTGGGCCACGGCGAAGGACGGGGTGGGCGGGTCCATCCCCGCCTCGTGAAGCGCCACGGGATAGATCGCCGCGGCGGCGACGGAGGCGGCGGCCACCGCCAGCAGGTCGTTCACGCCCGCGAAACGCCAATACTGCACGGACAGGCGGAACGGCAGCCCGGCCAGCAGCAGGGCGCCGGCGCCCCACAGCAGCGTCCAGGGCGCGGCGAAGGCATCGGCGGCGGGATCGACGATCCAGCGCGCCAGCGGCACCGCGGCGGCGGCCAGCAGCAGATCGAGCCCGGCATTGATGCCGATTCGCGTCAGGGCGCGGCGCTTCACCATGGCGCCTGCTTAGCGCGGGGGCGCCGCCGCAGCAAAAGCCTCAGTTCTGGGGCGTTGACGGCTTCAGCAGCGAGGGGTCGGCGAAGGTGAACAGGCTGGAATCGAACTTGCCGCCGAGCTGCACGTCATACAGCGTCACGCGGGTCTCGCGCTGCTGGGCATCAATCACCGACCATTGGCGCAACGCCAGCGGATTCTCGGAGAATACCAGGGTCAGGCTGCCCTCGCCGGGGGAGGCGGTGCGCACCAGCGTCACCTGCAACTGGCCGGGCTGGCGCAGCATGTTGGTCACGGTCACGTCGCCGGACAGTTTCAGGTTGTCGGCCAGCAGGATGCCGAGCGGCGTGGTGGAGACGGGGAAATTGGTCGTCTGGCCCAGCTGCTTGTCGTGGAAGAAGCCCACCCCGAAGCCGGCGATGAGCAGCAGCGGGCTGGGTGGGGCGTATTCGAAGCGCAGCTTGCCCGGCCGGTCGATCCAGGCGGTGCCCTCGGAGGTCGCGCCGTCCGGCGCCACCTGGAGGAAGCGCGCCTTCAGCGTGTGCAGCCCGTTCATGTAGGCTTCGACGCGCGCGATATCCGCCCGGTCCTGCGCGGTGGGCGTGAAGGCCCAGGCGCTCGGAATCAGGGCGAGGGCAACGGGGGCGAGGAGCAGGGCGCGTCGGTTCATGCCGCAGATGTGGCACCGGCCCGCGCCGAGTCAAACGCCGGCCGGTGCCCATCCGCGGTCATGGCGCCGAATTCATCAGTTGACGGGGCGCACCACCACGGTGCCGGGCTGCGTCACGACCGCCTGGCCGGGCGCCACGTAGGTGGGGCTGGGTTGCTGCACGACCACCGGCTGGGGCGCCGGCGCGGTGGTGGCGACGGTGCAGGCGGCCAGCGACAGGGCGCCGGCGGCGAAGGCGGCGATGCGGGTGACGAGCATGTCTCTCTCCCTCGTGTTGGGCCGGGCCGGAGGCGGCCGGGCGTGGCGGGGGAACGGGCCTGCCGGCAAATGGTTGCCGGCCGGACGCGGCGCGACCGGGAAGATTGGAAACATCCCGACACACACTTCACTTCTTGACGAGTCCCGATCACAAGGTGGATACTTCCCCGGTGCCGATCGCGTGATTCGGACGCCGGACTACGAACCCGAACAATTGCAACTGGGCGCCTGCCGCCGTTCCCGCACGCGATCCCGCCTGGGACCGCGCGTTCGCGTATGCGCGCGGCTCAGTCGGAGACGGGACGATCCATGTGAACGAGCGCGTCCCGCATGGGGCGGCTGGACAGGCGCAGCAGCCCATCCCGCGGCGCATCGAAATCCAGGATGAGATACAGCGACGAGGACATCGACAGGGCGCCAAGGACGATCACGGTATAGAGCAGGGTGTTGTGGGGCGAACTCAGGCCGAATATCGCGAAGATGACCACCAGCCACATCGTGAGCACGGTCAGGAACGGCCAGGACAGCGTCGTGTGCAGCGAGGAGAGCAGGCGCCAGCGCTGCTGCAATATGTCCGCCACCCGCGCGCGCAGCCGCGCCGCGATCTGGGCATGGAAGGGATCGGGCGGCGCCAGCGTTTCGATCATGCGGTCCAGCCGGGTCAGCATGTCCCCCAGGTCGAAACTCTCCGGCCCCTGGGCATCGCGCGGGCGCGGATAGAACCCCGCCGGCGCCGGCTCGTCCGGCCAGGTGCTGGCCAGCGCGGCGGCAGTGTAGCCGCGCAGCAGCTCGCGCGCCGGCGCGACCTCGATGCCGTATTGCCGCAGCCGCGCGTCGAGCTCGATGAGATCGACGGCGAATTTCTCCACATTCGCCACCTGCTCGTCGTAACGCGCCTTGGCCGAGGAGGTGAGCAGGCCCAGCACCACGGCGGACAGGGTCAGCAGCATGGTCATCACCAGCCGGACGGCATCCACCGTGTCGCGGCTGCGGTGATGGGTGGGCAGGCGCTTCTGCATCCACCAGCCAAGAAAGGCGCTGGCCACCAGCAGAAGGCCGATGCAGGCCGCGAGCATCGGCGGATTCAAAAAAACCGTCATCCCGCGTTCACGCGATCGGAACCATCATGGTCCATGCCTGTTGGACAAGGCAGGGATGCGGCTTACCGCGAGTTCATCCCGATAGTCGAAGGAGGGTTCGATGCGCTGGTCTCCTCGTAGCCGCCTCGCCGTGCTGGGCTCCGCCGCCGCGCTGGCGGGGGCGATGACCGCCCTGCCGCTGCTCGCCGGCGAGCCCGCCCGCCCGCAGGTGCGCGCGGTGAGCTTCCTGGCCTCCCCCCGGCCGCACACGCAGGCCCGCGCCACGATGCCCAATCAGAGCGCGACGGTGGTGGCCCTGGTGATGGCCCGCGCCGCCGCGCCCTGAAACAGGCGCCGTCTAGACGCAGACCGCGGTGATCACGCGGTCGAGGATTTCCACCACGCGGTCACATTCCGCGCGGGTGATGACCAGCGGCGGCGACAGGGCGACGGTGTTGCCCATCTTGCCGCCCGCCCCGGCCCGGCCCACCAGCAGCCCGGCCTCGCGGCAGGCTTCCACCACCTGGCCCAGCTTCTCCGCGCCGATCGGCTCCTTGGTGGCCTTGTCCTTCACCAGTTCCACGCCGATCAGCAGCCCCTTGCCGCGCACGTCGCCCACATTGGGGTGGCGCAGCAGGGTGCGCAGCCCGTCCATGAGATAGGCGCCGGTTTCCGCCGCCCGCTCGGCCAGCTTCTCCTCCAGCATGATCTCGATGTTGCGCGTGGCCACGGCGGCGGAGACGGCATGGCCACCATAGGTGTTCACCTGGCCGACCTGCCGATTCTCCGACACCTCGCCGTAGAAGCTCTGGAACACCTCGTTCTTCACCACGGTCGCGGCGATCGGCAGGTAGGCGCTGGAGATGCCCTTGGCGATGGCCATGATGTCCGGCGAGACGTTGTAGTGCTGGTGGCCGAACATCTTGCCGGTGCGGCCGAAGCCGTTGATCACCTCGTCCACATGCAGGAGGATGCCGTATTTGCGGCACAGCGCCTGCACCTCGGACAGGTAGCCGTCGGGCGAGGGCACCACGCCCATGGCGCTCATGATCGGCTCCACGATCACTTCGGCCACCGATTCCGGCCCCTCGCCGATGATGGTGGTCTCCATGTTCTTCACGCAGGCCATCTCGCAGGACGGGTGCTTGAGGCCGAGCGGGCAGCGGTAGCAATAGGGCGGGGCGACATGGACGAAATCGCCCGAGAACGGCTCGAACTTCGCCTTGCGCTCGCCCAGGCCGCCGGCATCCAGCGTCGCCATCGTGGTGCCGTGATAGGAGAAGTAGCGGCTGACGGTCTTGAAGCGGAACTGGCCGGGATATTCGTGCTTGGCGTATTGCCGCGCGATCTTGATGCCCGCCTCGTTGGCCTCCGAGCCGGAATTGACGAAATAGGTGTGGTAGCCGCCGCCCATCAAGCCGTTGATGCTCTCGGCGAGCTCGGCCGCCGGCACGTTCATGGCGGTGTGCGGGTAGTAGGCGAGCTGGCGCATCTGCTCGGCGGCGACGTCGGCCAGCTCCGCGCGTCCATAGCCAATATTGACGCACCACAGCCCGGCCATGGCGTCGAGATACTCGGTGCCGTCGGCGTCCACGATGGTGGAGCCATGCCCGCCGGTGACCACGATCTGGCGCGTTTCCAGCAGCTTGTGCTGCACGATCGGGTGCAGGACGTTGTCGAGATCCTGCTTGACGATGGCGGCGCGGATGGCGGGATCGGGGGCGTTGGTGAGGGACATGCCGGGCTCCTGCGGACGGAAGCCGCGATCCTATCGGGCTCCACCCCCTTTTAGCGAGAGCGTTTCTGCGGTCCTGCCGCTGGCGGACCCGTTGTGGCAGTTTGCGCCGCGATGTTCGACCTTCCCTTCTGCCTCGCCCTCGCCTGGGCCGCGCTGCTGCTCGAGGCGGCGGCGGGCTACCCCGCCGCCCTGCTGCGCGCCGTCGGGCATCCGGCGATGTGGATGGGCGCGCTGATCGCCTGGCTCGACCGCGCGCTGAACCGTCCCGCCTGGCCGCCGGCCATCCGGCGGGCGGCGGGAGTCGTGGCGGTGCTGGTGCTGATCCTGGCGACGGCCGGCCCCGCCTGGGCGGCGCAGGCCGCATTGCCGCCGCCCTGGCGCGCGCTGCTGGTCCTGCCGGCGGCCAGCCTGCTCGCCCAGCGCAGCCTGTGGACGCATGTGGCGGCGGTGGCCGAGGGGCTGCGGCGCGAGGGCCTCGCCGGCGGGCGGGCGGCGGTGGCGCATGTGGTTGGCCGCAACCCCGCCTATCTGGACGAGGCCGGCGTGTCCCGCGCGGCGATCGAGAGCCTGGCCGAGAACTTCTCGGACGCGGTGGTGGCGCCGGCCTTGTGGTGCGCGGCGCTCGGCCTGCCGGGCATCGTGCTCTACAAGGCGGTGAACACGGCGGATTCGATGATCGGCCATCGCACCCCGCGCCATGCGGCGTTCGGCTGGGCCGCCGCCCGGCTGGACGATGTGCTGAACCTGCCGGCCTCCCGCCTCTCGGCCCTGCTGCTGGCGCTGACCGGGCCGGGCACCGTGCCTGCCTTGCGCGCGGTGTGGCGCGACGCCGGCCGCCATCGCTCGCCCAATGCCGGCTGGCCGGAGGCGGCGATGGCCGGGGCGCTCGGCCTGCGCCTCAACGGCCCGCGCGTCTATGGCACCACGCGGGTGGAGGATGCCTGGATGGGCGAGGGCCGCGCGCAGGCCACGGCGGAGGATATCACCCGCGCCCTGCGCCGCTACCGGCGCGGCTGCGCGCTGCTGGTCCTGCTGCTGCTGGCGGCATGGGGCGCGGCGACGGGCTAGTCAGGCGACGACCAGGCTCGCCAGCGTGCGTTCCAGCCCCTCGCGCAGCCGGGTCTGGGCCGTGATGTTCAGCACCCCGCGCGCCCGGGCGGGGTCGCCGAGGGAGCGGCGGATATCGCCCTGCCGCGGCGCCTCGTGCACCAGCCGCGCCGGCCGTCCGTGCAGGTCCGCCAGCGCGTGCGCGAGGTCGAGCACCGAGATTCCCATGCCGGTGCACACGTTCAGCACCGTGGACTCCCCGCCCGCCTCCAGATGGCCCATCGCCGCGCGCAGATGCGCCACCACGTCCGCGACATAGACGAAATCGCGCAGCTGGTTGCCGTCGCCATGGATGGCGACGGTCTCGCCGGACGCCACCCGGCGGGCGAAGATGGAGATCACCCCGCTATAGGGCGAATGCGGGTCCTGGCGCGGGCCATACACGTTGAAGAAGCGCAGCCCCAGCGTGGGCACGCCATGCACATGGGTCGCCACCCGCGCGTGCAGCTCGCAGCCCAGCTTGTCCGCGCCATAGGCGGTCAGCGGCGCCGGCAGCAAATCCTCCCGCGCCACCTGCTCGCCAAGATTTCCGTAGATCGCCGCCGAGGAGGCATAGACGACCGGCAGGCGGTGGGCCCGGGCGGCATCGAACACGGTGATGGTCGCGGTGAGGTTGGCGCGATGGGTGCCCAGCCAGTCCTCGTTGCCGCGCGCCACGGAGGCGATGGCGGCGAGGTGGAAGCACCCCGCCGCGCCCTCGAGCGCGCGCCGCACCAGCGCGGGGTCCGCCGCATCGCCACGCAGCACCGCGCAGCGCGGGTCGATATTGCCCGGCTTGCCGGTGGAGAAATCGTCGAGCACCCGCACCTCGTGGCCTTCGGCCAGCAGCGCGTCGCTCAGGTGGGAGCCGATGAAGCCGGCACCGCCGGTGACGAGATACAGGGCCACGATCCGCTCCGCGAAAACCACAGGGGCGGCACAGCTAGCACGCCAAGCGCTGCCCTCCGATGAACAAGATGATCACAGTTTGGCGTGCCGCCGCCGCACGGGGCGGCGGGTTCAGCCGCCCTTCACCCCACCCGCCGTCAGCCCGGCGACGATCTCCTTCTGCATCAGCAGCGTCAGGATCAGCACCGGGGCGGTCACCAGCAGCGCCGCCGCGGCGAGCGGGCCCCAGGACACCTGCTCGAAGGTCAGCACGTTGTACACCGCCACCGGCAGGGTGCGCGTCTCGCGCCCGGCCAGCACCACGCCGAAGATGAAGTTGTTCCACGAGAAGATGAAGGACAGGATCATCGCCACCACGATGCCCGGCCGCGCCAGCGGCATGGCGATGTGGCGGAAGGCCTGCCAGATATTGGCGCCATCGACCAGCGCCGCCTCCTCCAGCTCGTGCGGCAGCCCCTCGAAGAAGCCGATCATCACCCACACCACGATCGGCACGGTGATCACCAGATGGGTGATGATGATGGGCGTCAGCGTGCCGGTCAGCCCCAGCCACTGGAACAAGAGGAACAGGGGAATGAGGTAGGACAGGCCCGGCGTGACGCGCGCGATCATGATCAGCGCCGCCGCCCGCGCCGCCTTCGCCTTGGCGATGCCGAACCCCGCCGGCACGCCCAGCACCAAGGCCAGGCCGGTGGCGGTGAACGAGACGATGATCGAGTTCCAGGTGTAGTTCAGGAAGTCGTTCTTCTCGAACACGTCGATGAAGTTGGCCAGCGTGGGCGGGTTGGGGACGAACACCGGCGGATAGGCCATGTTGTCCACCTCGTTCTTCAGCGAGAGGGACAGCATCCACAGGAACACCAGCAGCGCCGGCGAGACCAGCGCGATCACGGAGAGGAAGAAGCCGATCTTGCCCGGCAGCTTGCGCCATTTCATTGCCAGCGCTCCTGCCGCCGTGCCGTGAACAGCACCAGGCTGATCAGCAGGATGATGATGAAGAAGACCACCGTCACCGCCGAGGCATAGCCCATGTTGTAGAAGGAGAAGGCCTGCAGATAGAGAAATATGTTCATCGTCTCGCTGGCCGTGCCCGGCCCGCCATTGCTGATGACGAAGATGAGGTCAAAGGCCTTCAGCGCGTCGATGGTGCGGATCACCAGCGCCACCATGATGTGCGGCCAGACCAGCGGCAGGGTGATGTGGGTGAACATCTGCCAGGCGCTGGCGCCGTCCAGCCGGGCGGCCTCGTAGGGGTCGGTGGGCAGGCTGGCGAGGCCGCCGAGCACGATCAGCATCACCAGCGGCGTCCACTGCCAGGTCTCCACCAGCACGATGGTGGGAATGACGGTGTTCGGCGAATACGACCATTGCGAGGGCGGCAGGCCCACGGAGGTGAGCAGGTAGTTCAGCACGCCGAGCTGCGGGTGGAACATCATCGTCCACACCAGCGCGATGGCCACGGGGGTGGCCATCATCGGCAGGATGAAGATGGTGCGCGCCAGGCCACGGCCGGGGAAGTTGCGGTGGAAACACACGGCGGCGGCGATGCCCAGCGCCACCGGGAAGACCACGGCCAGCACCGTGAAATACAGCGTGCGGACCACCGACCAGCCGAACCGGTCGTCGGACAGCAGCCGGAGATAGTTCTCGAACCCCACGAAGACGGTGTCCGCGCCCACCTTCCATTCGTGGACGGACATGTAGAGGGTGAAGATCCAGGGGAAGACGATGACCGCGGCCACGACCAGCCCCGCCGGCACCACGAAGGGCCAGTAGGAGCGCGCATAGTTGCGCCCGCTGCTCCGCGGGGCGGCCTGCGGCGCGGTGTCGATCGCGGCACTCATGGATGGGCCAATCCCGGCACGTCCCTTCCCCCCTCGGCGTTATTCTGCGGCAGTTATAGCAGGTCGGGCCGGAAGGCCAGGGGGGGGTCGTTTCGTCCTAGCCGTACCCGGCGCTCGACCGCGCGGAGCGCAGCACGCTGACCACCGCGGCCAGGGCGGAAAAACACGCGGCCATGGCGAGGGATGTGGGGATGCCGCTGGTCGCGAACATGCCGAACACCAGCGCCACCAGCGCGGTGCCGGTGGTCTGGCCCATCAGCCGGCTGGTGGCCTGCATGCCGCTGGCCCCGCCGCTGCGGCTGGGTGGCGCGGAGGCGATCATGGTGCGGTTGTTGGGTGCGTTGAACAGGCCGAACCCCACGCCGCACAGGCTCATGCGCCAGCCGATGTTCCACAGCGAGGGCGAATCCGGCAGCAGGGCCAGCGCCGCCAGGCCGCACACCATCAGCGCCTGGCCCAGCCCGCCGATCACCCCGGGCGAATAGCGGTCCGACAGCCGGCCGGAGAACGGCGCCACCAGCGCGACGGTGACCGGCCAGGGCGTCATCAGCAGCCCGGTCTCGCCCCGGCTGAGGCCCAGCGTGCGCTCCAGGTAGAAGGGCAGGGTCACGAAGGCCATGCTCTGGGCGCAGAAGGAGAAGGTGGCGGCGGCCACCGACAGCGCGAATACCGGCCGGCGCATCAGATCGACCGGCAGCAGCGGGTTGGTGCGCGCCACCTGCCGGCGGGCGAGGAACCAGCCGGCGACGGCGGCGCCCAGGATTTCCAGCGCGGCGATCAGCCGGTCTCCGCCGTGGCCGAAGGAATCGATGCTGGTGATGAGCAGGCCGAAGGTGATGGCGTTCAGCACCGCGCTGCCCAGGTCGAACTTGTGGCCGGCGCGCGGCGTGGCCGGAAGGGTGAAGGCGCCGAGGATGAGCACCACCACGCCGATCGGCACGTTGACCGCGAACAGCCACTGCCACCCGCCCACCGCCAGGATGGCCGCGGCGATCGACGGGCCGAGGGCGGAGGAGGTGGAACCCACCATCACGTTCAGCCCGAAGCCGCGCCCGAGCATGCGGCGCGGATAGATGAAGCGCACCAGGGCACTGTTCACGCTCATCATCCCCGCCGCGCCGAAGCCTTGCGCCACCCGCGCCATGGTGAGGCCGGACAGCGAATCCGACAGCGAACAGGCCAGCGAGGCCAGGGTGAACAGCACCATCCCCACCTGGTACACCCGCCGGTAGCCGACGATCTCGCCCAGCGCGGCCAGCGGCAGCAGCGAGACGGTGATGGCGAGCTGATAGGCGTTGACCACCCAGATCGACGCGGCCGGGGAGACATCGAACTCGGTGGACAGGGTGGGCAGGGCGAGGTTGGCGATCGACCCGTCCAGCACCGCCATCATCAGCCCGAGCGCGATGGTGACGATCGCCCACAGGCGGCGCTGGCCATCCAGGCCGTCGGCGGGGAGGGTTGGGTCGTAGATGCGCACACGGGCATTTTGCTGCGCTGCCACAGGGCCGGCAAGACGGTGGCCGCCCCCGGGTCAGCCCACTTTCTCTTCGACGCAATCGGCGGCGGCCTGGGCGAGGTCGCGCTTGATTTCGTCGATCTCCTCGTCCGTGGACTCCTCCAGCTGGATCAGCCGGTTGCGCGCGGTCTCGGTGACGCGGATGAGTTCGTCGATCTTCACCTGCAGCGCGGCGCTGTCGCGGTTCTGGCTGTTCTGGATCAGGAACACCATGAGGAAGGTGACGATGGTGGTGCCGGTGTTGATCACCAGCTGCCACGTATCCGAAAAGTGGAACAGCGGCCCGGTCACCGCCCACAGCACCACGACGCCCACCGCGAGGCCGAAGGTGAGCGGCCGGCCGCATTGGCGGGACGTCCAATGCGCCGCCTCGGCGAAGAACCGGCTCAGGCGAGACGGCTGGCGGGAGCCGGAGCCGTCGGCGAAATCTGTCTGCTGGGCCATGGAAACCTCCGCCGCGTGCAACGGAAGTTCTCCGCAATGGTTCCCCGGCCGGAAGAAACCGCGCCTAGCGCGCCACCGCGCAATCGTGGTCCTGCAATTCCTCGCTGCTGGCGAAGTTGGCGGCGGCCACGTCCACCTTCGTCGCCAGCAGCAGGAAGCCCGGCTGGCCGTCCAGCGTCGCGCCGGCCACGGCGAGGCTGTACTGCGCCATCTCCGCCGGGTCGGCCAGGCTGGCGGCGAGCAGGCGGAACGGATTCGCCTCGGCCAGCGTGGGCGCCGCCACCCGGCGGGCGATATAGGCGTGCTTGAGCAGTGCCTCGGGGAACGGCGCCCAGGCGTCGCCCACCTCCGCCGCGCGCCGGCGCAGCTGCTCCGCGACGTCGGCACGCAGGCAGTCGATATGGATGTGCAGTTGCGACTGGCTGCGTCCAAAGGGAGAATTGATGGTGAGGCTGAGCGTATCCGCCGGCATCGCGCGGCCCAGCCGGGCCTCCACCTCGGTGCGCGCGGCCCAGGCGGCGGCGAAGTAGTTGGGGGCATCGGGGCGGAGAATGTCCGGGCTCTCGATGCCCGTGACGCGCAGGGTGGGGATGAGGAGGTATTGGCTCTTGCCCACGATGTCCTTCAACAGCGCGTGGCCCTGGGGCTCGCCGTGGCCGAGCATCACCGCGGCGCAGGGGGTTGGGGAATTGTTCAGCACCTGGTTGGGCACGCAACGCCCGTGCACGATGTTCCACAGCGCATTGGGGTCCGCGGCGCAGGCCGGACCGACGGCCAGCAGCAGGAGGCAGACGCGCAGCAGCAGTCGCATGGGAACCCCCGGGGCAATGCGGGCGCATTGAACGCCAGCCGCGCCCGGCGGAAAAGCGACGAATGCGTGTCGCCCTGATCCGCCACCCGCCCGCTGCCATCGCCCCCGGCCTGTGCTACGGAAGGCTGGACCTGCCCCTGCGCGCGCCGCCCGACCCGCGCCCGGTGCTGGCCGCCATGGACGGGTGGACGCCGCGCGCCTTGTGGACGAGCCCGGCCACGCGCTGCCAAGCGATGGCCGAGCGCCTCGGGGCGATCTGGGCCCTGGCGCGGCAGCCGGATACGCGGCTGCTGGAGTTGGATTTCGGCGCCTGGGAGGGCATGGCGTGGGGCGCGATCGACCGCACCCTGCTCGATCGCTGGGCCGCCGATCCCTGGGGCTTCGCGCCGCCGGGCGGGGAGAGCGGCGCCGAACTGGTGGCGCGGGTGCGATCGTTCCACGCGGCGCTGCGCGGCGATTGCGCGGTGGTCGCGCATGGCGGCCCGCTGAAGGTGCTGGCGGCGCTGCTGGCCGGGCACGACATCGACCTGCTCGCGCCGGCGCAGGCAATGGGCAGCGTCGTGACTATCGCGCCAGCAGGCTGAGCACGACGCAATCGGCCAGCGTCGCCGTGGCGCCGAGCACGTCGCCGGTATGCCCGCCGATCCAGCCCCGGCACCCGCGCCCGGCGGCCAGGCCGACCGCCAACGCGGCGAGGCAGGAAAGCGCCGCCGGCCCAGGCGGCAGCAGCGCGAAGGCCGCCAGTGCGGCGAGACCGAGGCCGATGGCTGCCCCACCCGGTGGAAGCACCAGCCCGGCGGCCAGCCCGTCCCGCCGCACCGGGGGCGCCGTCAGCGGCACCAGCATCATCGCCGCCCGCGCCAGCGCACCGGACGCGGACAGCGCGGCGACAACCCGCCAGGGCTCGGCCAGCGTCGCCATCGTACCCACCCGCACCAGGGCCATGACGATCAGCGCCATCGCGCCGAACCCACCGACCCGGCTGTCGCGCATGATCTCCAGCCGCCGCTCCCGGCTGCGCCCGCCCAGCGCGTCCGCCGTGTCGGCCAGCCCGTCTTCGTGCAGCGCGCCGGTGGCCAGCAGCATCGCGGCCAGCGCCCAGGCCGAAGCCACCAGCGGCGGCAGGCCGAGCCAGGCGCCACCGCCATAGACGAGTCCACCGATGCCGCCGACCACCGCCCCCACCAGCGGCCACGCCCAGGCGGTCTCCCCGAGCGGCACGTCGCGCGCCGGCACGGGCAGACGCGTGAGCAGGAGGAAGGCGGCGAGCAGCGCGTTCATGCCGGCGGCCATGAAGAATGGCCGTCGGCATGAGTCTTGGTTTGGCGCGCCGCCGCCTGCCAACCCGGCGCGCGATACCAATCCCCCTTCGCGATGCAAGGGGCATCGCTTCGGGTGCTTGGTATCATGCCGACGCCACGCCCGCCTCGGCGAAGGTCGCCATGTCCCGGTGGCAGGCCAGCGCGGCCCGCAGCACCGGCACGGCCAGCGCCGCGCCGGACGCCTCGCCGAGCCGCATGCCGAGATCGAGCAGCGGCGCCATGCCCAGCGCCTGCGCCAGCCGGCGATGGCCGGCCTCGGCCGAGACATGGGCGATCAGCGCATGGGCGAGGCCGTCCGGCGCCAGGCAGGCCAGCGGCGCCGCGGCGGCGGTGCAGACGAAGCCGTCGAGCAGCACGGGAATGCCGTGCATCCGCGCGGCCAGCGCGGCGCCGAGAATGGCCGCCAGGTCCCGCCCGCCCAGCGCCGCCGCCACGGCGAGCGGGTCGCGCCGCGCCGCTTCGTGC
>CAMFLK010000083.1 GCA_945957135.1 uncultured Rhodospirillales bacterium | reverse complement strand
GCCGGCCTTCCACATGGCGAAGATGTCGTCCAGCCGGCCCATCGTGCCGTGCAGCCTGGCGAGGAAGGCGTCCATCATGGCGCGCTCCTCCCGGCCGAGGAACAGCCGCATCCACCAGCTCATCAGCGCGGCGGCGAAGCTCTGCGCGAAGAGGGTGAAGGGGCTGGCCGGTGGCATTCTGGTCTCCTGTCGGGTTCGGATGGTGAACATACGGAGGTATGACGGTTGCCGCAAGCCGAAAAGTGCCGTTTTGTTCAATTATTTTCGTAATTTTCTCACTCGTTCTTTTTCGAGTAATCTTGCAGTCAATCGCTGTCGTGCCCCAAACACCGCGGTCGCCTTCGCAGCTCCGCCGTCGCCACCCGAAGAATAACGGACAAAAGTCTTTTTGCTTCTTTTTCTTCAGAAAAAGAAGATACTTCCTTTCTTTACCCCCTAAGCCGGCACCGCCCCGAACACGCGCCGCCCGTATTGCCGCCCCACCAGGAACATCACGATCGCGAGGTTCAGCGCGTTGGCGGCCACGCCGAACAGGAAGGCGGGAGCGTAGGAGCCGAACTGGTCGTAGATGGCGCCGCCGGCCCAGCCGCCGGCGGCCATGCCGGCGAGGCCGAAGAACATCATCGAGGGCACGCGCCAGCCGGCTTCGCTGGCCGGGAACAGTTCGCGCACCGCCAGCACGTAGCTTGGCACGATGCCGCCGAAGCCCAGGCCGAAGGCGGCGGAGACGGCGAACAGGCCCATCTCGTCCTGGGTGGAGAGGAACAGCGACAGCGTCACGATCTGGCACAGCGAGCCGGCGAGAACGGTGCGCAGCCCGCCGATGCGGTCGGCCACCCAGCCCCAGAACTGGCGGCTGAGGAAGGCGGCGGCGAGCAGCACGGAGAGCATCGCGGCGCCATGGGCGGGGGAAAAGCCGAGATCGGTGCAGAAGGACACCAGGTGAACGCTGGGCTGGGCCATGGGCACGCAGCACAGGAAGATGGCGGCGGACATCAGCGCCAGCACCAGATTGGGCGGCAGGCCGAGCACGCGTCCGCCGGGGGCGGGGCCCGCGCCGAAGCTGCCGGCGGGGCGTTCCTTGGGGGGGCGGGCGAGGAAGAGCAGGGCGAGCGGCACGATCACGGCGGCTTCCACCACCGCGAAGATCAGCGAGGTCGCGCGCCAGCCGAACCATTCGCCGCCGCGTTCGAAGATGCTGGGCCAGACGGCGCCGGCGATGTACTGGCCGCTGCTGATCAGCGCCAGCGCGGTGCCGCGGCGGCGGTCGAACCAGCGGCTGATATAGGTGAGCAGCGGCACGCTCATCGCGCCGTTGCCGAGCAGGCCGAGCAGCAGGCCGTAGCCGATATAGAGGCCCCACACGCCGCCGATGGTGGACACCGCGAGGCCGGCGGCCACGCAGATCGCGCCGAACATGGTGATGGCCCGCACGCCGACGCGCTCGGCCAGCCAGCCCATGGGAATGCCGCCCAGCCCGGTGCCGAGCGAGGCGAGCGAGGCGGCCAGCGCGGGGGCGGAGCGCGGCACGTCGAGATCGGCGGCGATGGGTTTCAGCGCCACCACCAGGGTGAGCGGCGCGCCATAGGTGACGGACATGACCGCCAGCGTCGCGAAGGCCACGACCCAGGAGGCGCGGCTTTCGATGGTCATGCGCGCAGCGCCTCCACCAGCCCGGCGATGAAGCGGTCGCAGGCGGCGAGCTGGGATATTTCCACGTATTCGTCCGGCTTGTGCGCCTGCTCGATGCTGCCGGGGCCGCAGACCAGGCTGGGCACGCCGTATTCCTGGAAGAAGCTCGCCTCCGTGCCGTAGGCCACTTTCTCCACCGGCGAGCCGGGCAGCAGGGCGCGGGCGAGGGCGAAGACGGCGGCGTCTTCCTGCGGCATCAGCGCGGGGATGCTGGCGATGGGCAGGAAGTCGATGCCGGTTGCCGGGTCGATTTCGTGCATCGCCGGCGCCAGCTCGGCGGCCAGCGCGGTGAGTTCGCCGATGATCGCGTCGGGGTCGTATCCGGGGATGTAGCGGTAGTCGAACACGAACTCGGCCAGCGCCGGCACGATGTTGCTGCCGCTGCCGCCGGAGACGAGGTTGGTGGAGATGGTGGTGTACGGCACGTCGAACCCGGCCGCGCGCGGGCCGGCGGTGCGCTCGCGGGCGGAGATGGCGTGGATGCGCGCGATCAGCAGCGCGGCATATTCGATGGCGTTCACCGCCGTGCCGGTGCGCGAGGAATGGGCCGCCTTGCCGCGCACCCGGCCGCGATAGACCCGCCCGCCCTTATGGCCGCTGACCAGCGTCATCATGGTCGGCTCGCCGACGATGCAGCCGGAGGGGTGCACGCCCCATTCGCCCATGGCGGCGATCAGGTGGGGAATGCCGGTGCAGCCGAGTTCCTCGTCATAGGTCAGCGCGACATGGATGGGCTCGCGCAGCGCGGCCGCCGCGTAGTCCGGCACGTGGCCGAGCACCACCGCGTCGAACCCCTTCATGTCGCAGGCGCCGCGGCCGTAGATGCGGCCGTCGCGCGACGTGGCGGTGAAGGGGTCGCTGGTCCAGTCCTGGCCATCGACCGGCACGACATCGACATGGCCGGAGAGCACGATGCCGCCGGCGCCCTCGCCGCCCCCCACTTCGCCAAATGTGGCGAGCAGGTTGGCCTTGGTGCGGTCGGCGCTCCAGTCCATGCGGGTGCGCGCGCCATGGGCTTCCATATGCGCGCGCGCCCAGTCGATGCAGTCGAGATTGGAGTTGCGGCTGACCGTGTCGAAGCCGATCAGCCGCGAAAGACAGTCGAGCGTGCGGGGGTCCGCGGTCACTCGACGTAGCCCGCCACGAACTTCTCCAGCCGGTCCATCGCCTCGGTCAGCAGCTCCGTGCTCTTGGCGTAGCACAGGCGGACATAGCGCTCGGAGCCCTTGCCGAAGGAGGTGCCCGGCGCCATGCCGATGCCGGCCTCGGCCACCGCGCGCTTGCAGAAGGTGAGCGTGTCCGTCACGCCATCGACCGAGAACATGGCGTAGAACGCGCCGCTGTTGGGGATGTTGCGCACGCGCGGCATGCGGGCGAGGCGCTCGTTCACCACGGTACGGCCGGCGCCGCAGCGGGCGGCGAATTCATGGACGAAATCCTCGCCGTCGCGCAGGGCCGCGATGGCGCCGTGCTGGAGGAATTCCGGCGCGCCGGAGGTGTTGAACTGGATCAGCTTCTCGAACGCCTCGCGGCTGCCCTCGGGATAGACGATCCAGCCCAGCCGCCAGCCGGTCATCGCCCAGGCCTTGGAGAAGCTGTTGACCACGAAGAGCGGGTCGTCGGGCCTGGCGATCTCCAGGAAGCTGAAGGCGGCGTTCCGGTCATAGACGGTGCGGTGATAGACCTCGTCCGACAGGATGCCGATGCCGCGCGCGCGGGCGAAGTCCAGCAGCTTCACCGCTTCCTCGCGGGTGATCATCCAGCCCGTCGGGTTGCCGGGGCTGGCGAGGTAGATCAGCTTCGTGCGCGCGTCGCAGGCGGCGAACACCGCGTCGAGGTCGAGCTGCCAGCCGGCATTGCCCGCGGTCATCGCCACTTCGCGGATGTCCGCGCCCGCGATCTGCATGGTGCGCATGATGTTGGGCCAGGAGGGGGTGACGGTCACCACGTTGTCGCCGGCCTCCACCGTAGCCTGGCCGATCAGCGCCACGGCGCTCATGCCGGAGGCGGTGAGGGCGATGCGGCTCTCCGGCACGTCCACGCCATAGACGTTCTTCAGGTAGTCGCTGATCGCCTGGCCCATGCCGGGAATGCCGCGATTGGGCGTGTAGAAGGTGCGGCCCTCGGCCAGGGCCTTGCTCGCGGCGTTTCGGATGAATTCCGGGGTGGGCACGTCCGGCTCGCCGGCGAACATGCCGATCACTTCCGGCTTGCCGTAGCCCAGGCGCCAGACCTCGACGATCGGGCTGTCCTCCAGCTCTTCGATCTCGTGGCGGATCAGGCCCATGCGCGTTTCTCCCGGCGGTGACCGGGCAATCAACGCCAGGGGGGCGGGCAGGTCAACCGCGCGGCTTTGCCCGCGCGGCTTTGCCCGCACGACTTTGACAGCAGACCCGCGCCAAATCCACATTGGGCGCGGTTCGGCGGGAGAGCGGCGATGCGGCTGGGATGGTTCGGATTGGCGGCGGCGCTGCTATGCGCGGGGCCGGCGGGGGCGGCGGATTTCCGCCTGGCGCTGAGCTCCTCGCCGACCTCGCTGGACCCGCAATTCCACAACCTCGCGGCCAATTCCAACGTGGCCGCGGATTTGTTCGAGACGCTGGTGCGGATGGACCCGGACAGCCGGATCACGCCGGGCCTCGCGGAATCCTGGCGGCGGTTGGACGACCGTACCTGGGAGTTCAAGCTGCGGCCCAACGCGCGCTTCCACGACGGCACGCCGCTCACCGCCGCCGACGTGATCTGGTCGCTCGACCGGCCGCCGACGCTGGTGGGCTCGCCGGCCGGCTACGTGATGTTCACCCGTGGGATCGTGGGCAAGACGGCGGTCGATGACCACACGGTCCGGCTGACCACCAACGGGCCGTATCCCGTGCTGCTGAACGACCTCACCACGATCTTCATCGTCAGCCGCAAGGCGACGGAGGGGGCGAACCCGGAGGATTTCTCTTCCGGCAAGGCGGTGGTGGGCACCGGCCCGTACCGCTTCGTGTCCTACGCGCGCGACGACCGGGTGCAGACCGCGCGGTTCGACGGCTATTGGGGCGACAAGGCAGCCTGGGACCACGCGACCATCCGCTTCATCCCCGCCAACGCCGCCCGCCTCGCCGCCCTGCTGGCCGGGGACGTGGACGCCATCGAGGGCGTGCCGACGCCGGACCTCGCGCAGGTGAAGGCCGATCCCAAGCTGGTCTTCGCGCAGAAGATCTCCGGGCGGCTGATCTATTTCTACCTGGATTCCGGGCGCGACGATTCGCCCTTCGTTACCGCCAAGGACGGCGGCAAGCTGGCCCATAATCCGCTGCGCGACGTGCGGGTGCGCCAGGCTCTGACCATCGCCATCAACCGTCAGGCGATCGCCGATCGGGTGATGGCCGGGCTCGGCTACCCCACCAACAACCTCGTGCCCGAGACGCTGTTCGGCTACGACCCCACGCTGGCCATTCCGAAATTCGACCCCGACGCGGCGAAGAAGATGCTGGCCGAGGCGGGCTATCCCGACGGGTTCGGCCTGACCATCCACGCCCCCAACAACCGCTTCGTCAACGACGCGCAGATCGCCCAGGCGGTGGCGCAGATGTTCGCGCGCATCGGCATCGCGGCCAAGGTGGAGGCGATGCCGATGGCCAGCTATGCCGGGCGCGGCGCCAAGGGCGAGTTCAGCTTCGGGCTGATCGGCTACGGCGCGCAGACCGGGGAGAGCAGCTCCACGCTGCGCGCCATCATCGCCTGCGCGCGCAAGGAATCGGGCGGCGGGCTGTTCAACTGGAGCTTCTTCTGCGACCCCGAGGTGGACGCGCTGATCGACCGCGCGCTGACCACGGTCGATGACCCCGCGCGGCTGGCGCTGCTGCAGCAGGCGGCGCATCGCGCGATCACCGAGGGGGCGATCCTGCCCATCCATTTCCAGGCCACCACCTGGGCGGCGCGCCAGGGCATCGCCATCACCCCGCGCACCGACGAGCGCACCTTCGCGGGGAGCTTCCGGCCAGCCCCCTGAAACCGCGGCGCCTTGACCCCTCCAGGGCAAGCGAACAAGCTTGCCGGTGAGCCCGGCGCACGACCGGGCGGGTCACAATTCACGGGGGAAACCATGTTTCAGCGAGCATTCATCCGGCGCGGCCTGACCTTCGCGGCCCTGCTGGCCGCCGCCGTCACCCCGAGCCTGGCCCGTGCCCAGGGCACGCTGGTGGTGTATTGCGGCGTGGACGAGGCGTGGTGCCGCGCCATGACCACCACCTACGAGAAGCAGACCGGCGTGCATGTGGACATGACGCGCCAGAGCGCCGGCGAAATCTACGCCCGGCTGCGCGCGGAGAAGGACAATCCGCGCGGCGACATCTGGTGGGGCGGCACCGGCGACCCGCATCTGCAGGCGGCCGATGAGGGGCTGACCGAGGAGTACAAATCCGCCGCCCTGCCGCAGCTGCGCGACTGGGCGCAGCGGCAGGCGGAGCGCGCGAAGTATCGCACCGTGGGCATCTATCTCGGCGCCCTCGGCTTCGGCTACAACAAGGAGGAGCTGGCGCGGCGCAAGCTGGCCGCCCCCGCCTGCTGGGCCGACCTGATCAAGCCCGAATTCAAGGGCGAGGTGCAGATGGCCGACCCCAACTCCTCCGGCACCGCCTGGACGGCGCTGGCCACCATCGTGCAGCTGATGGGCGAGGACAAGGCGTTCGACTATCTCAAGAAACTCAACGGCAACATCAACGAATACACCAAGGCCGGCGCCGCCCCCGCCCAGGCCGCGGGCAAGGGCGAGACGCTGGTCGGCATCGCCTTCCAGCACGACGTGATCGACGTGGCCAAGCGCGGCTTCCCGGTGCAGGTGGTCTCGCCCTGCGAGGGCACGGGCTACGAGATCGGCTCGATGAGCCTGATCAAGGGCGCGCGGCACATGGACGAGGCGAAGAAATTCTACGACTGGGCGCTGACGCCGGACGCGCAGAAGATCGGCGCGGCCAATGGCAGCTACCAGATGCCCTCCAACAACGCGACGCCGATCCCGCCGGAGGCGCCCGATCTCTCCAAGATCAAGCTGATCGAATACGATTTCGCCAAGTTCGGCTCCTCCGCCGAGCGCCGCCGGCTGCTGGCGCGCTGGAGCACGGAGGTGAAGAACCAGGGCCGTTGACCCGGCTCTGGCTGCTGCTCGGGGCGGTAGGGCTGGTCCTGCTGCCCTGGTACGGGCTGGAGACGCCGGCGGCCTCGGTGCTCGGCCTGCGCGCGGAGGCCGCCCCCGCGCTGTTCGCCGGGCGCTGGTGGCTGTGGCCGCTGGTGGTGCCGCTGGGCATGGCCTTCGCCGGCTGGCTGGTGCCGGCGGGGGTGGCCGGGCTCGCCTGGATGGCGGGGCAGGGGCTGGTGATCGGGCTGCGCGGCTGGGGCATCTCCTGGCTCGGCCTGGCCGGCGCGGCACCCGCCCAGGCGGCGATGGGCTGGGGGGCGGCGGCCTTCGCGCTGGCCTGCCTGATGTGGATCGCCATCGGCCTCGCCCGGCGCGGCTGGTGCCGGGGCGACGTGTTCGTGCTCGGGGCGCTGCTGCTGATCACCGGGCTGATCGCGCTGTTCGTGGCGTGGCCGGTGCTGTCGATCCTGTCCTCCGCCGTGCGCGACAATGCCGGCGCGTTCACGCCGGGCGCGCTGCCGGACAAGCTGTTCAACCGCGCGATCTGGGGGCTGGACTGCCTGGGCGGCGGCCGCGGCTGCGGGGTGGCGTGGAACACGCTGGCCCAGGCGCTGGTGGTGGGCGTGCTCGCCACGCTGCTCGGCCTCGCCTTCGCGCTGGTGGCGGTGCGCACCCAGCTGCCGCTGAAGCCGCTGGTGCGGGTGCTGTCGCTGCTGCCGGTGATCACGCCGCCCTTCGTCATCGGCCTCGCCTTGATCCTGCTGTTCGGCCGGGTGGGGGTGGTGACCAACTTCCTCGCCAACAGCTTCGACATTCCGCGCACGCGCTGGATCTACGGCATGCCCGGCATCACCATCGCCCAGCTGCTGGCCTTCACGCCGATCGCCTTCCTGGTGCTGCTGGGCGTGCTGGAAGGTGTGGCGCCCTCGCTGGAGGAAGCCGCCTCCACGCTGCGGGCGGGGCGCTGGCAGGTGTTCCGCACCGTGACCTGGCCGCTGATCCGGCCCGGCCTGGCCAATGCGTTCCTGATCTCGTTCATCGAGAGCCTCGCCGATTTCGCCAATCCGCTGATGATCGGCGGCAATTTCAACGTGCTGTCCACCGACATCTTCTTCGCCGTGGTGGGTGCGGCGCATGACCAGTCGCGCGCGGCGGTGCTGTCGATCGTGCTGCTGGTGTTCACGCTGACCGCCTTCCTCGCCCAGCGCGCCTGGATCGGCGGGCGCAGCTACACGACGGTGACGGGCAAGGGCGATGCCGGGCTGTCCGCCCCGCTGCCGCTCGGGCTGAAGGCGGCGTGCCTCGGCGTGGTGGTTCCGTGGCTGGTGCTGACGGTGGTGGTGTACGGCATCATCCTCGGCGGCGGCTTCGTGAAGACCTTCGGGCGGGACTACACGCCCACGCTCGACTATTTCCTGACGGCGTTCTCCATCGACCGCGGGGTGGGCGGCTGGTTCCTCTCCGGCTCCGGCTGGCGCAGCTTCATCACCACCATGCAGCTCGCGGCCATCGCCACGCCGGTCACCGCCTTCCTCGGCCTGCTCACGGCCTGGCTGCTCAGCCGGCAGGATTTCGCGGGCAAATGGGCGTTCGAGTTCGCGACGATGATGAGCTTCGCCATTCCCGGCACGGTGGTCGGCATCTCCTACATCCTCGCCTTCAACGTGCCGCCGGTGGAGCTGACCGGCACGGGGCTGATCATCATCATCTCCTTCGTGTTCCGGAACATGCCCGTGGGCATCCGCGCGGGGCTCGCGAACCTCGCGCAGATCGACCGCAGCCTGGACGAAGCCTCGATGACCCTGCGCGCCGGCACCGCGCGCACGCTGCGCCTGGTGCTGGTGCCCATCCTGCGCCCGGCCATCGTCACCGCCATGGTCTATGGCTTCGTGCGCGCGGTGACGACGGTGAGTGCCGTGATCTTCCTGGTCTCGGGCGAATACAACCTCGCCACGGTCTATATCGTCGGGCGGGCGGATGTGGGGGAATACGGCGTGGCGCTGGTCTATTCGGCGGTGCTGATCGTGACGATGGCCGCCGTGCTGGTGGGCATTTCCGCGATGGTGGGGCGGCAACGGATCGGGCGGCGCGGCACGCTGCCGGCGGCGGAGCTGGCGACGACATGAGCGATGCGGTGATCTTTCGCGGCGTGAGCAAGCGCTACGGCCAGTTCGCGGCGGTGGACGTCATCGATTTCACCATCGCGAAGGGCACGCTGGTCACGCTGCTCGGCCCGTCCGGCTGCGGCAAGACCACCACGCTGCGCCTGGTCGCCGGGCTGGAACATGCGAGTTCCGGGCGCATCGAGATCGGCGGCAAGGACGTGACGAACCTCTCGGCCGCCGAGCGCGACGTGAGCATGGTGTTCCAGTCCTACGCGCTGTTCCCGCACATGACCGTGCTGGAAAATGCGTGCTACGGGCTGCGGGCATCGGGAATCGCGCGGGGGCGGGCGGAGGCGATGGCGGCGGAGAAGCTCGCCCTGGTCGGGCTCGAGGGGCTGGAGCGGCGCTTGCCCAGCCAGCTCTCGGGCGGCCAGCAGCAGCGCGTGGCCGTGGCGCGAGCCATCGTGCTGGAACCCAAGGTGCTGCTGTTCGACGAACCGCTCTCCAATCTCGACGCCAAGCTGCGCCGGCACGTGCGCGAGGAAATCCGCGGCCTGCAACAGCAGCTCGGCCTGACCGTGGTCTATGTCACCCACGACCAGCAGGAGGCGCTGGCGGTGTCGGACCGCATCATCGTGATGAATGCCGGCCGCATCGCCCAGGACGGCACGCCGCGCGAATTGTACGAGGCGCCACGCAACCGCTTCGTCGCCGATTTCATCGGCGACGCGAACCTGCTGCCCGCCACGCTGCGGCGCACCGGTGCCACGGAGGCGGAGGTGCGCATCGGCACGCTGTCCCTCACCCTGCCGCATCGCGGCGTGGCGGACGGGGCGGTGCTGGTGGCCGTGCAGCCGCATTCGGTGCGGCTGGGCGCGGCGGGCGAGGGGCTGGCGGGCACCGTCGCCAAGGCGGCCTATCTCGGCAGCCACAGGGAATACGAGGTGGCGCTGCCGGGGCTGGCGCACGAGCTGTTCGTGGTCGCCCCCGTCGCGCAGCCGCTGGCGGCGGGCGAGGCGGTGGGGGTGGCGTTCGATCCAGCCGGCCTCGCCGTGGTGCCCGAGGGGTAGGGACCCCCTCCCAATTCCGCCACGATCGGCGCAGAGAATGGGCGCATGAACGCAACCATTCCCGACTGGACCGGCCGCAAGGTGCTGGTCACCGGCGGCGCCGGGTTCCTCGGCGCCAATCTGTGCCACGCCCTGGCCGCGCGCGGGGCGAAGGTGACGGCGCTGGACGGGTTCCTGTTCGGCGGCGGCGCCAACCCGGCCAATCTCGACGGCGCGGCGGTGGAGCTGGTGCGCGCGGATATCCGCGAGGTGGATCTGCGCCCGCTCTGCGAGGGGGCGGAGGTGATCTTCAACCTCGCCGCGCAGACCAGCCATATGGGCGGGCAGCGCGACCCGCTGGCCGACATCGCCGTCAACGCCGTCGCCCAGGTGCGGCTGATCCAGGCGGCGCGCGAGGCGGCGCCGGAGGCGGTGGTGGTCCACGCCTCCACCCGCCAGTTCTACGGCCGCCCGCTCAGCCTGCCGGTGGACGAGAGCCATCCGGTGAACCCGCCGGACGCCAACGGCGTCTCCAAATTCGCCGGCGAGCAGTATTGGATGATCGAGCACCGCACCGCCAGCCGCCCGGTGGTCTCGCTGCGCCTGACCAATTGCTACGGCCCCCGCCTGCGCATCCGCGACGCGCGCCAGACCTTCCTGGGCATCTGGCTGCGCTGCGTGCTGGAGCGCCGGCCGTTCGAGGTATGGGGCGGCGATCAGCTGCGCGACATGACCTATGTGGACGACGTGACCGACGCCTTCCTGCGCGCCGCGACCACGCCGGGCTGCTTCGGCAACGTCTACAATATCGGCGGCCCGCCGCCCGCCTCGCTGCTGGAGATCGCCCAACTCATGCAGCTTGTGGCCGGCGCGGACGCCCAGTTCGTCACCCGCGAATTCCCCGCCGACCGCAAGACCATCGATATCGGCAGCTACCATGCCGACGACCGCGCCTTCCGCGCCGCCACGGGATGGTCGCCCGCGGTGGGGCTGGAGGAAGGCATCCGCCGCTCGCTCGACTGGTACCGTCCGAGGCTCGCCGCCTATGTCTGACCTGCCGTTCATACCCCAAGCCAATCCCGGCGCCGGCTACCGCGCGCTGAAGGCGGAGATCGACGCGGCGGTGTCCCGCGCGCTGGCCTCCGGCTGGTACATCCTCGGCGCCGAGGGTCGCGCCTTCGAGGCGGAATACGCCGCCTGGCTCGGCACCGCCCATGCGGTGGGCTGCGCCAACGGCACGGATGCGCTGGCGCTGGCGTTGCGCGCGCTGGGCATCGGGCCGGGAAGTGCCGTCGCCACCGTCTCCCACACCGCCGTCGCCACCGTGGCCGCCATCGAGATGGTCGGCGCCACGCCGGTGCTGATCGACATCGACCCCGCCTTCTACACCATGGACCCGGTCGAGCTCGGCACGGTGATCGCCCACCCGCCCACCGGGCTGCCGCCGATCCGCGCGGTGATCCCCGTGCATCTCTACGGCCAGGCCGCGGATATCCCGGCCATCCGTGCGGCCGCGCCCGGCCTGCCGGTCATCGAGGATTGCAGCCAGGCGCATGGCGCCACGCTTGGCGGGCGCAAGCTCGGCACGCTGACGGAGATCTCCACCTTCAGCCTGTACCCCACCAAGAATCTCGGCGCCCTCGGCGATGGCGGGGTGATCGCCACCGGCGATGCCGGCCTCGCCACACGGCTCGCGGCCCTGCGGCAATATGGCTGGCACACCCACTACATTTCCGACGAGGCCGGCGTGAACTCGCGGCTGGACGAGTTGCAGGCCGCCATCCTGCGCGTGAAACTCGCCCATCTCGACGCGCAGAACGCGCGGCGCGCCGCCATCGCCGCGCGGTTCGACGCCGCCTGTGCCGCGGGCGGCCTGACGCCCCCGGCGCGGCGGCCGGACGCCACCCATGTGTTCCACCAATACGTGCTGCGCGTGCCGGACCGCGCGGATTTCCAGGCGCGGATGAAGGCGCGGGGAATCGGCACCGGCATCCACTACCCGATGCCCGTGCATCTCCAGCCCGCCTATGCCGGCCGCGTCGCCCTGGGCCCCGCCGCCTGCGCCGCCACCGCGCTGGCGAGTGCCGAGGTGGTCAGCCTGCCCATCCACCCCGATTTGACGGAGGCCGAGCTGGATCGCATCTGCGCGGCGCTGGCCTGATGCTGCCCACCCGCCCCGCCGCCGTGGTGTTCGACATGGACGGCGTGATCTTCGACAGCGAATCCCTCTCCCGCGACGCCTTCGCCGGCACGGTGGAGGAGCTGGGCCTGAACCTGACCATGGACGATTTCATGGTGCTCGTCGGCCGGCCGCGCGCGGTGAACAGCGCCTATCTGCGCGACCGGCTGGGCGGCGAACCGGCGCTGGAGGCGTTCCGCGCCGTATGGAACCGCCGGCACGACGCCATGCTGCCGGGCCTCGCCCTCAAGCCCGGCGTGGTGGAGCTGCTCGACCATATCGCCGCGCTGGGGCTGCCGCATGCCATCTGCACCTCCTCCGGGCCGCAGGCGGTGGGGCGCAACCTGGCGCAGCACGGGCTGACCGGGCGTTTCCCCCAGGTGGTCGCCGCCGGCGACTACGCGCGCGGCAAGCCGGCGCCGGACCCGTTCCTGCGCGCCGCGGACGTGCTGGGCCTGCCGCCTTCCGCCTGTCTGGCGCTGGAGGATTCGCATAACGGCGTGCGCGCCGCCGCTTCCGCCGGCATGGTCACGGTGATGGTGCCCGACCTGCTGCCGCCCACCGACGACATCCGCCCGCTCTGCGCCTGGATCGCCACCGACCTGCACGAGGTGCGGCGGCTGCTGGACTGATCGCCGGCGATCAGGCGCCGGTGCGGGCGAGGAAGCCGGACATGGACGAAGCTTCGTTCGGAAGGCGGATCAGACCATGGTGTTGTCAAATTACAAAGACGAATCTCAATTTTTAAGATATATGCAAACGTGACGCCCGCGATACCATGCCGCTCCCCTCCGGAGAGAATGCGATGACGTTCCGCTCGGATTTCGTGGCCGACCCGGTTGCCTTCATGCAGACCAACGTGGTCACGCCGCAATTCTTCGATGCGCGGGACGGCCATCCCGGCCCGCCCGGCGAGAGCCGGCCGATCGTCATCACCCTCAAGCCCTGGGCGAACAAGACCTGCTCCAAGCGCGGCGGCGGCTGCTACCACCTCTCGCGCGACACCGCCGGGCTGGGCATGGCCGAGAAGCTGCCGATCTATTGGCTGGCCTACCAGCAGAACGGCTTCACCCAGGGCATGCTCAGCAACAGCAGCCAGTACATGTTCACGGCGCTGATGAACGGCTGTTCGCTGGGCTTCGGCTCCCAGGCCGGCGACGGCGCCTGCCTGGTCAGCCACGCCAACAGCTCCAGCTCGGGCGTGCGCGGCCGGGGCGCGCAGCGCGACGACCAGGAAACCCAGCTGCGCAACGTGTTCGGAGCCAACGCGTTCAACGTGGTCGAGCCCGACACGTACCAGGCGACCACGCACGGGGACTACAACAAGCAGGCGACCAATTTCGGCAAGAATGTCGGGGGCACCTGGACCTTCTTCTCCCACACCTGGATGGCCGCCGCGAGTTCGCGCGGCAGCGGGGTGGTCCTGCATTGCGGCATCGCCCCGGCGGTCAGCGTGCCGCGCTGAGAAAGCGGCGCAGCGCCACCGCCGCCCAGATCGCCTCCACTACGCCGAACGGCCACGCGCCCTGGAGGAACCCGTAGGCCGAGCCGAGCGCGCAGGCGCCGGCGAAGCCCAGCACCCAGGCGCGGCCGCGCGGCTCCATGGCGTAGCACAGCAGCATCAGGCTGACCGCGGCCAGCCCGAACAGCGTCAGCGCGTCCATGCGAAACCCGCGAAGGCGCCCGGCCGCCGGCGCTCGCGCCAGGCGGCGAGCAGGGTTTCGGCGTTGGCTTCGGGCGGTGCCGTGCCGTCCAGCTCCAGATCGTAGCGGCACCAGCGATGGATGGTGTGGAAGTCGCGCGCCGCGTCGCCGATCGGCCGGTCGCCGCGCGCGCGCTCCCGCCGTTCCAGTTCGGCGAGCGGCACGTGGACGCCGACGAAGAACACGTCGAAGCCGATCAGCCGGCGGGCGAGCCGGCGCGTCCAGGCCTCGCTTTCCTGGATATGCTCCACGATCAGGTCGTTGCCGGCCTCGGCGTAGGCGGCGAGGGAGCGTTCGAACCCGTCGAAGAACGCTTCGCGCATGTCCCGCCAGCGGAACGTCCCGTCCCGCACGCGGGCCAGCGGCAGCACGCCGGAATCGCGCAGATGGTCGATCGAGACGTGCCAGAACGGCGCCTCGATGCGCGCCTGCACCGCCCGGGCGATGGCGGACTTGCCGCTGCTGCTGGCGCCGTTGAGCAGGATGATGCGGCCGGGCAACACGATGTCGCCATCACGCGGTTTCAAGGTCGTTCCCACCGGGGATTTGTGCTTCATCCCGCCCATCCTGCCATGCCCCGTGAGGTTCCATGACCTGCTTCAACCAGGATTGTTTCGACGCCCCCAAGCGGGCGGTCACGCTCGCCTGGGCGCTCACCGGCCTCACGCCCTGGTATCTCGAGACGAAGCATATTCCCGGCACCATCTTCTGGCGGATGGGCAGCAGTTCGGTGCCGTGGGAGTACAACGCCACCTCACCCTGGTGGATCAGCCAGGGCACGTTCGACCATCTGGTCGGCGTGTCCGAGCGCGTGGCGGGCGACGAGCACCGGATGGACCGCACCTTCCGCCGGCTGGGCCGGATGAAGCTCGCCGTGCTGGCCTCCTGGGGCGGGCGGCACGACCTGGTGATCCGCGGCGTGCTGCGCAGCCGGGGCCGCGTTCTCCAGGGGCGGGGCCGGCTGGTCGAGCACGACAAGGACAACGTCCATTACCGCGCGATCGGCGCCTTCGAGATCGAGCAGGTCTTCCTGCCCGGGCTGAGCTTCCCCGACACCGCCAGCCCCGCCGATGCCGGCAAGGCGAGGAAGAAGATCGCCGCGGACTGGCAGGACCATTTCGAGGTGCGGCAGTTCAAGGCGTCCTCGTTCTTCCAGATTTAGCTTACCGCAGCAGCCGCAGCGCGTTCAGCGTCACCAGCACCGTCGCCCCGGTATCGGCCAGGATCGCCGGCCACAGGCCCGTGAGGCCGGCCACGGTGGTGACCAGGAACACCGCCTTCAGCCCCAGCGCGATGGCGATGTTCTGGTGGATGTTGGCGAGCGCGCGGCGGGACAGCGCCACCATCGCGGCGACATCCGCCACGCGCCCGTGCAGCAGGGCGGCGTCGGCGGTTTCCAGCGCCACGGCGGTGCCGCCGCCCATGGCGATGCCGACATCGGCCTGGGCGAGGGCAGGGGCGTCGTTGATGCCGTCGCCGATCTTGGCGACCACCGCGCCCTCCTGGCGC
>CAMFLK010000082.1 GCA_945957135.1 uncultured Rhodospirillales bacterium | reverse complement strand
CGTCAAGGCTCTTGAGCGAAGCGTGCCTTGACGGGATCGAGCACGGCGCCACCCTCATGAGAAGGCGGGCCGCGCGATTTTGCGTGCGGTTCAGCGCAGGCGCTGCACCCAGTCCGCGAGTTTCTCCAGAAGCTGGGCGACGAATTTGCGGGTGGCTTCGTCGGTCAGCGCGCCTTCGGCGTCGAAACGCTGGGCGGCGCCGCCGATCATCACCTGCGGCGCGTTCAGCACCATGGCGTTGAGGCCGGTGAGCGACTGGCGCAGATGCAGCTGGGCGCGCACCGTGCCCAGCGCCCCGGGGCTGGCGCCCATGATGGCGGTGGGTTTGCCGTCGAAGGGCTGGCTCGGCGGGCGGGAGGCCCAGTCCAGCGCGTTCTTCAGCACGCCGGGGATGGAGCTGTTGTATTCCGGCGTCACGATCAGCAGCGCGTCCGCGCCGGCGATGGCGGCGCGCAGAGCCTGCACCGGCGCGGGAAACCCTGCCGCCTCGACATCGCCGTTGTAGAGCGGGATGTCGTGCAGGGCGAAGCTGTCCACCACCATGCCCGCGGGCGCCAGGGCGGCGGCGGCGCGCAGGGCCATGGCGTTGAACGAGGCCTTGCGCAGGCTGCCGGCGATGCCCAGGACGCGGATCGGCGCGGTGTCGCTCATGCGGAAACTCTCCTGATGGGAACTAGGAATTCGGCGCGGTGAGGTAGTCGGCCAGCGTCAGCGCCACCACCTCCGTCGCCTTGTGCAGGTCGTCGGGCCGCACGCGCTCGTCGGCGCGGTGGGCGTTGGCTTCCTCGATGCTGCGCGGGCCGGCGCCGTAGAGCACCACGGGAATGCCGGCATCGGCGTAGTGGCGGGCATCGGTGTAGAGCGGCACGCCGCCCGCGCGCACCGTCTCGCCCATCACCCGGCTGGCATGGGCGCAGAGCAGGTCGGTCAGGCCGCGCGCGGCGGGGTTGGGGGTCAGCGGGCGGGCCAGCATGATGCGGCGCACGGCCACGCGGGCGGCGGGGAAATCGGCGGCGGCGGCTTCGATCACCGCGCGCAGCTCGGCCTCCGCGGCTTCGGCGTTCTCGTCGGGCACGATGCGCCGGTCGAGCCGGAAGGTGACGCGGTCGGGCACCACGTTGGTGTTGATGCCGCCGGCGATCAGGCCGACCACCATCTGCGGCGCGCCGATGCCGGGAATGGCGGACTCGCGCGCCGCCAGCCCCTTGCGCCAGGCGTAGAGGGCGGACAGCACATGGGTCGCCGCCTCCAGCGCGTCGATGCCGGAGGCGGGGCGCGCGGCATGGGCGGAGCGGCCGGTGACCTCCACCTCCAGGTGCAGGCAGCCGTTATGGGCCTCGATCACCGCGTAGGAGAAGCTGGCGCCCAGCGCGATGTCCGGCGTGCTGATGCAATCGGCGAGCAGCCAGGCCGGGCCGATCTCGCCGCCGGTCTCCTCGTCATAGGTGATGTGCAGCTCCACCGTGCCGGCCAGCGACGGCGCGACGGTCTCCAGCGCCGCGAGGGCGAAGGCGTAGGTGGCGATGTCGGATTTCGAGACGGCGGCGCCGCGGCCGTACATCCAGCCGTCGCGGATTTCCGCGCCGTAGGGGTCGGCGGTCCAGCCCTCGCCGGGCGGCACCACGTCGCCATGGGCGTTGAGCGCGATCACCGGCCCGGGGCCGAAGCGGCGGCGGACGACGAGATTGACCACCGAGCGCATGCCGGCCGCCCGCACGGCGGAGTCGGGCACCACATGGCGTTCCACGGTGAAGCCGAGGCCTTCGAGCAATTCGGCGGTGCGCGCGGCGTGGGGGGCGCAGTCCCCAGGCGGGTTGTCGGAGGGGATGCGCACGAGTTCGGCGAGGAACGCGGTCTGCTCCGCGGCGCGGGCGGCGAGGGCGGCGCTGAGCGCGGGGCGAAGCGTGGCGTGCATGATCGGTCTCCGGCGACGGGCGGTGATGGCCGATCCGCGAGGGCGAAGCAAGCGAGGTTGTTTTTCAGCGCGCCGCCGCCGGCCAACCCGGCGCGCCATGTGCCGTGTAGATGGCCTCCAGGGCGCGGCACAGCCCTTCGGTGTCGCAGACCGGGCTGGCCGCGAGATGGGCGCGCAGGCCGGCGCGCAATGTGGCGAGCATTGTGGGGGTGGCGGGGTCGTTGGCGAGCGCGATGGCGTGGGCGATAGTGTCGGCGCGGTCCGCCCGGTCCCATTCGCCCAGCCCGGCGGCGCGCAGCAGGGAGCGGCTGGTGCGGCTGGCCCAGCGGTCGCCGTTGAAGCTCAGCACGGGCACGCCCTGCCACAGCGCCTCGGTGGTGGTGGTGCCGCCATTGTAGGGGAAGGTGTCCAGCGCGATGTCCACCCGGGCGTAGGCGGCGAGGAAGTCGTAATGCTCCGACCGTCCCTCCAGCGTGATGCGCGCGGCCGCGATGCCCTCGGCGGCGAAGCGGGCGAGCAGGGCGGCGCGGCTGGAGGCGTCGTCGAAGGGCGGGGCCTTGAGGAACAGGCGGGTGGCGGGCGCGGCGCGGAGGATCTCGGCCCAGGCGGCGATCACCTCATCGGTGATCTTGTACGCGGAGCCGAGGCAGCCGAAGGTGAGATGCCCCGAAGCGCGGCAGGGCGGCGGCGCCACATCGGGCACCGGATACAGCACGCGGAAGGCGAGGTAGGAGCCGGGCACGCGCAGGATGGGCTCGCTGCAGAAGCGCTCCTCCGCCGGCGGCAGGGCGGCGGCGTCGGCGATCAGGCCGTCGTAGCAGTCCATGCCGGTGGTCGCGAACATGTTGAACCAGCCATATTGGCGGGGTGCGGGGCGATGGGCGAACAGGCCAAGCCGGCCGGGGCGGCTGTAGCCGTTGAGATCGACCAGCACGTCGATCCCCGCCGCCGCCAGCCGCGCCGCGAGCTCGGCATTGGGCATGCCGCGCACCTGCCAGACATAGTCCTGGTCGTGATCGGCGTAGCCGGCTTCGGCGGATGGCGGGGCGCCGTCGCTGATCATGTGGATTTCGAAGCGGGCGCGGTCATGCGCGTTGATCACGCCGAAGACCGGCTTCATCCAGTTGCGCGCGCCGAAGAATGCGGAGGCGTAGGCCACGCGCAGCTTCGCCCCGGCCGGGCGTGGCGGGCGGGCCACCTTCCGCACGCCCGCGCCGGCGATGCCGGTCCACAGCCGGCGGGCGGCGAGGATGGCGGCGTTGTCGGCTGCGGGGCTGCCGGGGATGATGGTGGCGATGCTGGACAGGGCGGCCTGGCGCGCCTCCTCGTCGCCGGACTCGGCCGCCCGGCGGTATTCGGCGAGCGCGGGATCGACCTCGCCGAGCGCGAACAGCGCCTCCGCCAGGCTGCACCGCGCCGCCGCCGCGCCGGGGCGCAGTGCCACGGCGAGACGCAGCTCGGCGATGGCGTCGCCGAACGCGCCGGTTTCCAGATGCAGGCTGCCGAGCCCGTAGCGGGCGGGGAACAAGGTGCCGTCCAGCGCGATGGCGCGGCGATAGGCCGCCGCCGCGTCCTCGCGCTTCAGCATGTGCAGCGCGTCGGCCAGCGCGCAGGCGAGGCCGGCATGGAAGGGGAAGCGCGCGGCATCGGCGGCGATGGTGGCCAGCACGGCATCGTCGGCGCCGCGCAGCAGGGCGGCGTTGGCCTCGGCCGCCAGCGCGTCGGCGTCGTTCATCGGCCCCCCGCTTATTGGCACAGGCGGTCGGCGGTGTCGGCCGCCTCGGTCAGCGCCGCCTCGATCCGCGGCAGGAACGCCTCCCAGCCCTCGCGCGGCACGGCGATCGGCGCGCCGACCGCCACCACGCCGCGCCCGAACGGCAGCGGCAGCACCATCCGGTCCCAGGTGCCGAGCAGGCGGCGATGGCTGACCTGGGCGGCGCAGGGCAGCACCGGCTCGCCGGAAAGGGCGGCGAGCTGCGCCACGCCCGGCGAGGCGCGGCGGCGCGGCCCGCGCGGCCCGTCCGGGGTGATGCCGACATAGGCGCCCTCGGCCAGCACGGCGAGCATGGCGCGCACCCCCGCCGCCCCGCCGCGCTGCCCCGGCCGCTCGCCCGCCCGCTCGGTGGAGCCGTGTACCATGCGCATGTCGAAACAGCCCATGATCTTGCCGATGAACCGCCCGTCATGGTGGCGGCTGACCAGCACATGGATGCGCGCCTGCGGCCAGTGGCGGCGGCCCATGCGGACCAGGGCCGGCATCAGCGGCAGGCGCTCGTGCCAGAACGCCACCACCGCCGGGCGGCGCGCGGCCGCGAAGGCGAGCAGGTTGGCCTCGCCCGCCAGCGTCCAGCGCATGGTGCCCAGCGCGAATTTCAGATACTGGCCGAGCAGCCAGGCGACGAAGGACTGCACCGCCGGGCGCCGGACGAGGTTCTTCAGCATGGGGCGGCGGTAGCACGCGGCGCGCGGCGGGTTCAATGCCCGCCGAGCGGCACCAGATGGCCCAGGAAGGTCTCGGCGCAGGCGCGCCAGCCGAAGCGCTCGGCATGGGCGCGGCAGGCGGCGCGGTCGGCGGTCAGGGCGGCCAGCGCCGCCTCGCGCAGATCGGCGGACACGGCGCCGACCGGGGCGTCGGCCAGCGCCAGCACGTCCTTCGGCCCGGTGACGTCGTAGGCCGCGACGGGGGTGCCGCAGGCGAGCGATTCCAGCAGCACCAGGCCGAACGTGTCGGTGACGCTGGGAAAGACGAACACGTCCGCCCCGGCATAGGCCTGGGCGAGCGGCGGGCCGTGGCGGGCGCCGGTGAAGGTGACGCCGGGATAGTCGCGTTGCAGGGAGGCGAGTTGCGGGCCGCCGCCCACCACCACCTTGCTGCCCGGCAGATCGAGGTCGAGGAAGGCGCGGATGTTCTTCTCCACCGCGACGCGCCCGACATAGGCGAAGACCGGGCGCGGGCCGGACCAGTCCTCGCGCGGGTCGGGACGGAACAGGTCGAGATCGACGCCGCGCGACCAGGGCAGCACCCGGCGGAAGCCGCGACCCTCCAGCTCGTCGGACAGGCTCGGCGTGGCCACCATCATGCCCTGGCCGGCATTGTGGAAGCGGCGCAGCCAGGCGTAGAGAAAGCGCGGCGGCAGGCCGGTGCGGGCCTGCACGTATTCCGGAAAGCGGGTGTGGAAGGCGGTGGTGAAGGCGCAGCCGCGCTTCAGCGCCCAGGCCCGCGCGGCGAGGCCCAGCGGCCCCTCGGTGGCGATGTGCAGCGCGTCCGGCGCGAAGCCCTCGATGATCTTTCCCAGCCGGCGGCGGGGGAACAGCGACAGCCGGATATCCGGATAGGTGGGGCAGGCCATGGTGCGGAAGCGGTCCGGCCCGACCACCTCCACCGTGTGGCCCATGGCGCGCAGCTCGCCGGTGATGGTGCGCAGGGTGCGCACCACGCCGTTGACCTGCGGCTCCCACGCGTCCGACACGATGAGGATGCGCGCGGGCATCGGCCCGACCGCGAGCAGCCGCGCGCGGAAATCGGGATCGGCGGTGAAGCGGGGGGCGGTATCAGGCAGCGGGAACCGCCGTGCGGGCGCGCCGGGCGGGCGAGGGGGTGAAGAAGGACAGGCGGTTCAGCGCCGCCCAGTCCATGATTTCCAGCCGCCCGTCATGGTGTTCCACCAGCGCGGTGCAGCTTTCCACCCAGTCGCCGCAATTGAGATACTGCACGCCCTCGATATCGCGCATGTCCGGGTGGTGGATATGGCCGCACACCACGCCGTCCAGCCCGCGGCGGCGCGCCTCCCCGGCCAGCGCCACCTCGAACCGGTCGATCGCCTTCACCGCCTCCTTCACCTGGCGCTTCAGCCAGGCGGAGAGCGACCAGTAGGGATAGCCGAGCCGGCGGCGGGCGGCGTTGAACCAGCGATTGGCGGTGAGGGCGGCGGTGTAGGCGCCGTCGCCGAGCAAAGCGAGGAACTTGGCGTAGCGCACCACGCTGTCGAACGCGTCGCCATGCATCACCAGCAGCTGGCGCCCGTCGGCGGTGGCGTGCACCGCCTCGCCGCGCAGTTTGATGCCGGCGATCTCCATCGGCCCCGGCATGATCGGCGGCAGCCAGGCGCGGAACATCTCATCGTGGTTGCCGGGGATGTAGGTGACCTCGGCGCCGTTGCGGGCGTGGCGCAGGATCAGCCGCAACACCTCGTCATGCGCCGCATCCCAGTACCAGGATTTGCGCAGCCGCCAGCCGTCGATGATGTCGCCGACCAGGAACAGGTGCTCGCAGCGCACCCTCCGCAGGAAATCGGCCAGGAAGTCGCTGCGGCAACCGCGCGTGCCCAGATGCAGGTCCGAGATGAACACGGTGCGGACATTCAGGCCGGCGGCGAGGGGCGCGATGGCGTTCATGGGTGCAACCACATAGGCAAGGTTCCTGGATTCGTCTGTGAAGTTTGCATGACCCGGCAACGATTCAGGCAGGACGGCGAAGATCATGCGGTTGCCATGGAATCGTCATATCCATGCAACGGATCAGGCCGATGAAGCGGGTTTTGCCCCCCCCTGCGCGGACAGCGAGTCGCCATGCCCCAAGTCGGCCGCCCTTCCATGGTCGTGGTGTTCAACCCCGCCGCCGGGCGGCGGCGCGCGCAGCTGCTGTGGCGGGTGCTGGACGTGATGGCGATCAGCGGCGTGCGGCTCGACATCGCCGAGACCGGCCATCGCGGCCACGCCACCGCCCTGGCCCGCCGCGCGGAGCGCGAGGGGGCCACGCTGGTGGTGGCCGCCGGCGGCGACGGCACCATCGCCGAGGTGGCCAACGGCCTGGCCGGCACGGATTGCAAGCTCGGCATCATCCCGCTCGGCACCGCCAACGTGCTGGCGCACGAGCTCGGCCTGCCCTTCGCGCCGCGCGATGTGGCCGCCTCGCTGGCCTTCGGGCGCACGCGGCTGGTCTGGCCCGGCGTGGCGCGCGGGGCGGAGGGCGAGCGGCTGTTCGTGCAGATGATCGGCGCGGGGTTCGACGCGCAGGTGGTGCAGAAACTCTGCCTGCCGCTGAAGCGGGCGGTGGGGCGGGCCGCCTATGTGGCCCAGACCCTGCGCGAATTGGGCCGCTACCGCTTCCCGCCGATCGGCCTGCACATCGATGGCCAGGCCACCACCACGCACAGCGTGATCGTCAGCAAGGGGCACCTCTATGCCGGGCGCTACACGCTGGCGCCGGGCGCCACCCCCACCGCGCCGGGCTTCGCGGTGGCGCTGTTCGACCGGCCCGGCGTGATCCCCGCCCTGCTCTACGGCGCCGCCCTGCCGCTGAACCTGCTGCCGCGCATGCCCGGCTTGCGGCTGGTGCGGGCACACGAGGTGGCGATCGATTCGCCGGACGTGCCGGCGCAGAGCGACGGCGACGCGGCCGGGGCCGGCCCGCTGCGCATCGCCGATGCCGCGGCGCCGATCCGCGTGGTCGTATGAACACTCACCCCGCGTGCGCCGCGAAGGGGCAGGCGGCGCGGCGGCTCTTGCGGGCGATGGCGGCGTAGGCGCCCATCCGGTGGTCGGGCTCGTCGTTGGGGGCGACCACGGTGCGGTGGTAGTCGGCCCAGTCGCGCTCCGAGAAGGCATCGAGCGACTCGACCACGCTCATCGCCGCCAGCGAGTCGTCGCTATAGGCCAGGCGCGGCACCGGCTGGGCCTGCAGCAGCGGCACGTCGGTGCGGAAGGTGATGGGAATGCCGGTGCGGGCCAGGCGCAGATTGGTGAACAGCGGGCCGAACCAGTGGTCGGTCTCCACCAGCCCCTCATAGGCGGAATAGCCGCCGCCCATGCTGAAATTGGCGGGCGGGCGCACCAGCAGGCTCCATTCCGGCGCGGTGCGGGCCAGCAGCCCGGTCCACACCTGCACCAGCCCCGGCTCGGGCAGCGCGGTCAGGAAGGGTGGCGAGGTGCCCGCCAGCGCGGGCGGGGCCGCGGCGTCGAACACCTCGCGAAGCTTCGGGAACTGCGCGGCGGAGAGCGGCATCCATCGCGCCACGCCGGGATAGCTCCAGAAAATCTCCTGCCCATCCCATAGCAGACTGAATTCCATGGGCGGGAACACCCACCAGCCAAAGCCCGCGGCCGCCGTCACCGCCTCGCAATGCCGGGCCGCGCGCATCGGCAACGTGCCGGCGGCGGTGCGGTCGGCGCGGCGGGGAAGCCGGGCCTGCGGAACGGCACGATAGAACGTGACCAGCGGGGACGAGACGGTCGCGGACATGGGCTGGCTCCGGGTTAGGCGTTGGTCACGGGCAGCAGGCGATAGCCGGCGCCGATGCGGATGCGGCCCGTATCCTCGATCTCCACCGGCGGCAGGGCCGGGATGGCCGGAACGCCGGAGAGGGGGGCGAGAAGCAGGTCGTCGGTCGCGGAGATGGTCATGGCGAAACTCCTTGTGTGAGGAAAGGAAACGCGAAAACGCCCCGCATCGGCTGATGCGGGGCGTTTTTTCACGCTGGATTCGACAGGCTTTGCGCTTCGGGCGCAATTCGCCCGTCGACAGGACGAAATATACGGGCACCCGCGACAGCCGTCAAGACCTAATTCTCTGTTCCAGATAAAAATCTGAAAAGGGCGGGGCGCGCGCAATAAGACTATGCGTGACAATGGTATGCAACGATAGTCGTGCGCGGAAATCACGCGCGAAGGACTCCGGGGATTGCAGGTCGCCATGGACATCACCGGGGCGATGGACGAGTCCGTGCCGCCGGTGGAGGCGGCATCGGGCCCCCGCCTGCTCATCGTGCTGGGCGAGCGGGTGGTGGCGCGCGACGCGCATGGCCAGTCCTACCTGCCGCGCGGGCGCAAGGCGCGCGCCATCCTCGCCCTGCTCGCCATCGCCGCCCCACATGCCCTCCGGCGCGAGCACCTGACCGAGCTGCTGTGGAGCCGGCGCGGCCGCGAACAGGCCCTCGCCTCGCTGCGCCAGACGCTGCAGGAGCTGCGTGCCGCCCTCGCCCCGCTCGGCGCGGAGATGCTGATCGCCGACCGCACCCAGCTCCAGCTGCGCCCGGACCTGGTGGCCACGCGGCGCGAGGCGCTGGGCGGGCGGCTGCTCGGCGAGCTCGACGGCATCGACGAGGCGTTCGACGCCTGGCTGGCCGATCACCGCCTGCACGCCGGCAGCGCCACCCCCGCCCCGCCCCCGGCCGCGCCGGGCCAGCGGCCGCAGCGGCCCGGCGCGCGGCTGGGCGTGATGCCGTTCCGCCAGCTCGACAGCTTCGGGGATGACGGGCTGTCGCTCGGCCTGGCCGAGGAGATCGCCACCGCCCTCGCCCGCTTCCGCTGGATCTTCCTGATCGCCAGCCCCAGCCTGGCCACGCTGGCGGCGCAGAGCCCCACCGAAGGCGGCCCGTGGCGCGACCTCGACCTCGATTTCCTGCTCGAAGGCACGGTGCAGCGCGGCGGCGCGCGCGTGCGGATCAACGTGCGGCTGCTGGACATGCGCGCGCGCGGCGAGCTGGTGTGGTCCGCGCGCTTCGACCGCGACGCCGCCGATATCCTCACCCTGCAGGACGACATCGCCGCGGAGACGGTGGCGCGGGTGGACCCGGAGCTGCTGCTGCGCGAGGGCCGCCGCGCCGCCGCCCGCCCGCCCAGCAGCGCCACGGCCTACGACCTCGTGCTGCGCGCCATTCCCGCCATCTACCGGCTGGAGGAATCGGGCTTCCGCGCCGCCGGCGAGGCGCTGACCCGCGCCGTGGCGCTCGACCCGGACTACGCCGCCGCCCAGGCCTGGCTCGCCTGCTGGCACGTGTTCCAGGTGGGCCAGGGCTGGGCGCCGAATGCCCGCGCCGCGATGATCCGCGCCGGCGACCTCGCGGCCCGCGCCGTGGTCCTCGACCCCTCGGACGCGCGCGCGCTGACCATGGCGGGGCATACCCACGCCTTCCTGTATGGGCGGCCGGACCGGGCGATGGAGCTGCACGAGCGCGCCCTGGCGCTGAACGCCAACCTGCCGCTGGCCTGGGCGTTTTCAGGCCTCGCGCAGGCCTATCTCGGCCACCACGACGACGCGCTGCGCCGCATCCGCACGGCCATGCGCCTGTCGCCCTTCGACCCGCACGGCTTCTTCTTCGACATGGCGCTGACCATTCCGCACCTGCTGCGCGGCGAGTTCGCCCTCGCCGCCGAGTTCGGCCGCCGCTCCCACGCGCTGAACCCGCTGTTCTCCTCCACGCTGAAAGGGCTGCTGGCGGCACTGGGGCATCTCGGCCTCTCCGCCGAGGCCGCCGGCGTGCGCGCCCGGCTGCTGCGGCTGGAGCCGCGCTTCACCCTGCGCGAGGCGGCGACCCGCTCGCCGTTCAAGCGGCCGCAGGACCTCGACCTGTATCGCGAGGGGTTGCGAAAGGCCGGCCTGCCGCCCTGATCAAAGCCGGATGCGGTGCGTCGCCCGGTCCTCGGCGCTCGCGACGAAGCCAAACCGCTCATAGAGCGCGCTCGCCTCGGCGGAGGCGGTGCGCAGCCGCACCGCGCGGAACCGGCCGCGCGCCGCGGCGAGCAGATGGCCGACCAGCGCCGAGGCCACGCCATGCCGCGGCGCCGCGGGATGCACATAGACATGGCGCAGCCGGCCGAGTTCGGGATCGTCGGCATAGGGATCGCGGTTCAGCCCGCCCACACCGGCCAGCGCGCCGTCCAGCCACGCGGCGGCGAACACCTCGTCGGGGGCCGCGAACCGGTTGTCGCCGGACGTGAACCCCTCGGCGAGGCGGGTGATGAAGCCGTGCCCCTCGGCCTGCGCCGCCGCGAGAAGCGCATCGAAACCTAAAGGCAGCACCTTCAGGTTTTCGACGGTGAGCATCAGAAGCTCAGCGGCGTCGCCTGCACCACCAGCGGCAGGGTGCGCACCATGGCCAGCACATCCTCCGGCACCTGGTCGTCCACCGAGACGAGGCAGATCGCATCGCCCCCCGCCTCGGCACGGCCGAGATGGAAGGTGGCGATGTTGATGCCGGCCCCGGCCAGCGTCGCGCCGAAGCGGCCGATGAAGCCGGGCTTGTCCTGGTTGGTGACATACAGCATGTGCCGGCCGAAATCGGCCTCGATGCGGATGTCCTTGATCTCCACCACGCGCGGCTTGGCACCGGCGAACAGCGTGCCGGCCACGGCGCGGGTCTGCTGGTCCGTCGCCACGCTGACGCGCACCAGCGTCTGGTATTCGCTGGGCCGGTCATGCACCGTCTCGCTCACGTCGATGCCGCGTTCGCGCGCGATCACCGGCGCGTTCACCATGTTGGTGCCGGCCATGATCGGCGTGAGCAGCCCGGCGAGCACCGCGGCGTTCAGCGGGCGATGGTTCAGCCCGGCGGCGTGGCCCTCGTATTCGATGGTGACCCGCTTGATCACCCCGTCGCGCGCCTGGGTGAGCTGGCCGGCGAAGGCGCCGAGCAGGCGGCACAGTTCCATGTAGGGCTTCAGCCGCGGCGCGTCCTCGGCCGAGACGCTGGGCATGTTGATCGCGTTCGTCACAGCCCCGGTCAGCAGGAAATCGCTCATCTGCTCGGCCACCTGCAGCGCCACGTTCTCCTGCGCCTCCGCCGTCGCGGCGCCCAGATGCGGGGTGGCGACCACGTTCTCCAGGCCGAACAGCGGGCTGTCCGTCGCCGGCTCGGTCTCGAACACGTCGAGCGCCGCCCCCGCGACATGGCCGGATTTCAGCGCCTCCGCCAACGCCTTCTCGTCCACCAGCCCGCCGCGCGCGCAGTTGACGATGCGCACGCCCGGCTTGAGCTTCGCGATCGCCTCGGCCGAAAGCAGGTTGCGCGTGGCCTCGGTCAGCGGCGTGTGCAGGGTGATGAAATCGGCGCGGGCGAACAGCTCGTCCAGCTCCACCTTCTCCACTCCGAGATCGAGCGCGCGCTTCTCCGTCAGGTAGGGATCGTAGGCCACGACACGCATCTTCAGGCCGACCGCGCGGTCCGCGACGATCGAGCCGATATTGCCGCAGCCGACCAGCCCGAGCGTCTTGCCGAACAGTTCCACGCCCATGAAGCGGTTCTTCTCCCACTTGCCGGCCTTGGTGGAGGCGCTGGCCTCCGGCAGCTGGCGGGCGAGGGCGAACATCATGGCGATGGCGTGTTCGGCGGTGGTGATGGCGTTGCCGTTGGGCGTGTTCATCACCACCACGCCGCGCGCGGTGGCCGATTTCACATCGACGTTGTCCACACCGATGCCGGCGCGGCCGACGACTTTCAGATTCGGCGCCGCCTCCAGCAATTCCTTCGTCACCTTGGTGGCGGAGCGGATGGCGAGGCCGTCGTACTCGCCGATGATGGCGCGCAGATCGGCCGGCGACAGGCCCGGCTTCACATCCACCTCGATGCCGCGGTTGCGGAAAATCTCGACCGCCGCCTTGGACAGCTTGTCGCTGATGAGAACCTTGACCATCGGCTTCACTCCGCCGCCATCTTCGTGAACGTCTCGCGCAGCTGCGCCTCCGCCCAATCCAGCCAGGGCAGCAGGGCCGCGATATCGGCAGTCTCGACCGTCGCGCCCCCCCAGATGCGCAGGCCCGGGGGCGCGTCGCGATAGGCGCCGATGTCGTAGGCCACGCCTTGCTTTTCCAGCAGCGCGGCGAGCTGCTTGGCAGCCTCCGCCTGTTGCGCCGCGTCCAGCGCGGTGAACCACGGGGCGGTGATCTTCAGGCAGATCGAGGTCGGCGAGCGGCTGGCTTCATCCTCGGCCAGGAAGCCGGCCCAGTCGCTCTTTGCCACCCAGGCGGCGATGGCGGCGAGGTTGGCCTCGCTGCGCGCGACCAGCGCGGCCAGCCCGCCGATCGACTCCGCCCAGCGCAGCCCGTCCAGCGCGTCTTCCACGCACAGCATGCTCGGCGTGTTGATCGTCTCGCCCTTGAACACGCCTTCCGCCAGCTTGCCGCCGGAGGTCAGGCGGAACACCTTGGGCAGCGGCCAGGCGGGCTTGTGCGTCAGCAGCCGCTCCACCGCGCGCGGCGACAGCGCGAGCATGCCGTGCGCCGCCTCGCCGCCCAGCACCTTCTGCCAGGACCAGGTGACGACATCGAGCTTGTCCCACGGCAGCTCCATCGCGAAGGCGGCGGAGGTGGCGTCGCAGATCACCAGCCCTTCGCGATCGGCCGCGATGAAATCGGCATTGGGCAGCCGCACGCCGGAGGTGGTGCCGTTCCAGGCCAGCACGAGGTCGTGCGCCTTGTTCACCTGCGCCAGATCGGGCAACGCGCCATAGCCGGCCTTGATGACGCGCGCATCGGCCAGCTTGAGCTGCTTCACCACGTCGGTGGCCCAAGCCTCGGAAAAGCTCTCGAAGGCCAGCACATCGACCGGCCGCGCGCCGAGCAGCGACCACAGCGCCATTTCCACGGCGCCGGTGTCGGAGCCGGGCACGATGCCCAGCCGCCAGTCCGCGGGCATGCCGAGGATCGCGCGCGAGCGGGTGATCACCTCCGCGAGCCGCGCCTTGGGCTCCTTCGCGCGATGCGAACGGCCGAGCTGCGCGCCTTCGAGGGCGGCGAGCGACCAGCCAGGACGCTTGGCGCAGGGACCGGAGGAGAAATTGGGATTGGCCGGACGCAATGCCGGCGGGGTGGCGAGTGCCATGATTGGCTCTCCCTTTCAGAAGAGAAGCGCCCCGGTGGGGGGGCGTGGCCCGCCGCCCTGCTAGCGCAGTGGCGCTTGCGTTGCAAGCCCGGCGTCGAACTCGTCGGCCAGGATCGCCCAGCGCTCATGGTCGCGCCATTCGCCGCCGATGCGCAGGTAGCGCGGCGAGAACCCCTCCAGCCGGAAGCCCAGCCGGCGCACCAGGGCGATGGAGCGCGCATTGGCCGGCTGGATGTTCGCCTCCACCCGGTGCAGGCCGGCGCGGGAGAACGCATGCCGCAGCACCAGCGCCACGCCCGTCGTCATCGCCCCGCCCCGCCGGGTGCCGGCCATGGCGTAGTAGCCCATATAGGCGTTGGCGAACCCACCCATGACGATCTCGCCGAGATTGACCACGCCCGCGAGATCGCCCGCATCCTCCACCAGGAAGGACAGCTTGCGCCCGGCGCGGATCGGCGCGAACCAGCGCTCGAACCCCACGAGATCGGTGAACGGTTCCACCCAGGGGCGGTGCAGTTCGCGGCTGGCGAGATGGGCGCGCGCCAGCGCCGGCCCGTCGCGCTCGGTGGCCGGGCGGATGGAGATGCCGGTCATCGGAGGGGGGTCATCGCTTGCCCTTTCGCCGCACGGCGCCCATTTTCGCCCTCCCCCCTCTCCGCACAAGGGTATCTTCCATGACCGATGCCGTACTCGACGCGATCCGCGCCCATGAGGACGAGTTGATCGCCATCCGCCAGGACATCCACGCCCATCCCGAAACCGGGTTCGAGGAGGTGCGCACCGCCGGCATCGTCGCGGCCAAGCTGCGCGAATGGGGCGTGGAGGTGCATGAGGGGCTGGGCAAGACCGGGGTGATCGGCACCATCAAGGGCAGCCGCCCCGGCCAGCGCGCGGTGGGGCTGCGCGCGGACATGGACGCGCTGCACATCGAGGAGAAATCGGACCTGCCCTATCGCAGCCAGGTGCCCGGCAAGATGCACGCCTGCGGCCATGACGGGCACACCGCCATGCTGCTCGGCGCCGCCCGCTACCTGTCGGAGCACCGCGATTTCGCCGGCACCGTGCACCTGATCTTCCAGCCCGCGGAGGAAGGGCTGGGCGGCGCGCGCACCATGGTGGAGGAGGGATTGTTCGAGCAATTCCCGATGGACTCCGTCTATGGCATGCACGCCATTCCCGGCATTCCCGAAGGCGATTTCTTCATCTGCCCCGGCCCGATGATGGCGGCGAGCGATTCCTGGAGCGTGGTGTTCCGCGGCACCGGCGGCCACGGCTCCGCACCGGACAAGGGCACCGACCCGACCATTCCCGCCGCCCAGTTCATCCTGGGCGTGCAGACCATCATCGGCCGCAACGTGGCGGGGCTGGACAGCGCGGTGCTCAGCGTCGGCCACATCGCCGCCGGCGCCTGGGGCAGCCCGAACATCATCCCGGCGGAGGTGGTGATGCGCGGCACCGGCCGCTCCTTCCGCCCGGCGGTGCGCGACCTGCTGGAGCGGCGGATGGGCGAGCTGGCGGCGGGCATCGCGGCGGCCTGCGGCTGCACGGCGGAGTTCGCCTACAAGCGCGGCACGCCGCCCACGGTGAACTGGCCGGAGCAGACCGACCTCGCGGTGGAGGTTGCCGGCAAACTCGTCGGCGCGGACAAGGTGAAGGGCAACATGACCCCCGTGATGGGCTCGGAGGATTTCGCCTTCATGCTGGAGAAGAAGCAGGGCAGCTACATCTTCATCGGCAACGGCGAGGGGCCGTATGTCCACACGCCGCTCTACAACTTCAACGACCGCATCCTGGCGACGGGGGCGGCGTATTGGGTGAACCTGGCGAAGGCGGAGCTGGGGTTGGGCGAAGGCTAAGAAAGCCGAGGCGGCTCCTTCGCTTTTTCGATTCTGCTTGCGTTGCGGGGAACGGCGTCAAGGCACGCTTCGCTCAAGAGCCTTGACCCCGTTCCCCGCAACGAAGCGAGGGCCTGCATGCGAAGTAAGGAAAGAAGCTGTCTCT
>CAMFLK010000081.1 GCA_945957135.1 uncultured Rhodospirillales bacterium | reverse complement strand
GCGGTGCGCCCGCTCGCGGCGAGGCGGGCGCGGGCGGCGCGGCTGAGGCCGCCATCGGCGGCGAGGGGAGAGAAGTCGGGCGCGATGCCGCCGGTCTCCACGCCCAGCAGCGCCTCGGCCAGACCGGGCGCGGCGAGGGCGGTGGTGCTGGCGTGCATCCGCCCCTCCGGCAGGTCGGAAGCGCCGGCGAGCACCGCGTCGGCGCCGGGCAGCAGCTTGCAGGGCGGGAAGGCGGGCAGGGGGGCGGCCTTGAGCCGGGCGCCGAACTGGCCGGCCATGGCGGCGGACCCGCGCTCGGCGCCGACCCGCAGCAGCCCGGCGATGCCGACGGCGACGTTGCGGGCGGCGGGGCTGTCGTAGTCCAGCCCCATGGCGGCGAGCAGGCCGGCGAGATCGGCGAACCCCACGGCCACGCGCTGGGCGGCGGGCACGGCGAGGGTGAGGGCGGTGACGGCGAGGGAGGCGGCCTCGGCGAAACCGGCCGCGTCGAACCCGTGATCGGGGCTGTGGAAGGCCGGCAGGTTCAGCACGAAGCCCGGGCAGACCGAGGCGGAGCCGTGCCAGATCGGCTCGGCCGGCGCGCCCCGGCGGTGCAGCAGCAGGGTGTGCAGGGCGTCGCCGATGCCGGCGTCGAGCCCGGCGCGATGGGCACGCTCGGCGACCGGGCCGATCCACGCCTCGGCCGCGGATTGCAGGCTGACCGGCCCCTCGCCCTCGGCCAGGGCGGCGAGGGCCGAGGCGGCGCCTTCCTCCCAGCTGGCCGGCAGCGTCACCTGGCGCGGCGGGCTGTCCGGATCGGCGGCGGCGAGGGTGCGGCGGGTGCGCACGCCCTGCCAGATGCGGGTCTTGGCGACGGTCTTGCTCATGGGCCGGATGCTATGCCCGTCGCCGCGACTCGGGAAGCGCATTTTGTGGTCGATCGCGCCGTCAACCACAAAATCCTGTGGATATTCACGATCGTGTCGCGGCCATGGACCAGCGCCTTGCGGATGCGTATATCTTGCGCATGACGATCGGCACGCGCCTGTTTACCCTGCTCCACGGCCGCGAGGTCGGCCGCGATGGGATGGGCAACATCTATTACGAGGATCGCCGCCTGCGCGACGGCAAGCGCCGCCGCTGGGTGATGTATGCCGGCGCGCCCGAAGCCAGCACCGTGCCGCCGGAATGGCATGCCTGGCTGCACTACACCACCGACGCGCCGCTGCCCGGCGCCCATCGGCCCTGGCAGAAGCCGCACCAGCCCAACGCCACCGGCACCATCGCCGGCTATCGTCCGCCGGGCCACGACTATCAGGGCGGCCATCGCGCCCGCGCCACCGGCGACTACGAAGCCTGGACGCCGGGAAGCTGAGGCACGGGCCTCGCCACCATGGCCAAGCGCAATGCCAGTGAACTGATCGCCGGCGCCGTGGTGCTGGCGGTGGCCGTGGGCTTCCTCGGCTATGCCGTGGCCAATACCGGCCGCAGCCGGGTGAACGGCATGACCCTGCACGCCCGGTTCGACCGGGTGGATGGGCTGGGCGTGGGGGCGGACGTGCGGATCGCCGGCGTGAAGGTGGGCACGGTCAGCGCCACCGCGATCGACCCCAAGACCTACCAGGCCGTGGTGAGCTTCACCGTGCGCGACAACCTGCCGGTGCCGCGCGATTCCAGCGCGCAGGTGACGGGCGACGGGCTGCTGGGCGGCAAGTTCCTCGCCATCGTGCCGGGCGGCGAGGAGAAGATGCTGGCCGATGGCGGCGAGGTGACCATCACCCAGTCCGCCGCCAGCCTCGAGGATCTGCTGGGCAAGTTCATCTTCAACGTCAGCGACCTCACCACCGCCGTGCAGCAGCAGCTCAAGGAAGCCAAGCCGAAATGATACCGATGGCACGAAGCGATGACTCTTCCATCGCTGAGGGACGGCGGTATCGCGCGCCGGGTTGGCTGGCGGCGGCGCGCCAAACAACGACTCACATCAACGGCCATTCTTCATGGCCGTTGATGTGAGCGCGACGGTGCCCGAACGCTGGCCGCAGCCGGACGGCACGGCGGTGTCCTGCCGCGAGAAGCTGAAGATGCTGGAAGAGAACCATGCCGAACTCGCCCAGGTGATGCAGGACGCGTTCGAGGACGCGGTGCTCATGGGCGTGGACGAGGCGGCGATGCGCGACATTCTCGCCGGGATGGTGCGGCAGCTTCGCTCGCCCCGCCGCGCGGGATGACGCGCCTGGCGCTGCTGCTGGCGCTGCTCGCCGGCCCGGCCCTCGCCCAGCCCGCCCCCGCCCCCGCGCCCTCGCCACCCGCCCAGCAACCCCTGGGCCCGCCCGTCCCGCCGGTGGAATGGGTGCCGCAGGGCAGCGTGGAACTCCGCGCGCTCGACAAGGTCACCGCCCGCACCGCCACGCTCGCCGGCAAGGTGGGCGACACGCTGCGCTTCGGCACGCTGTCCATCACCGTGCGCCAATGCCTCACCCGCCCGCCCGACCGCGCGGCCGACGCCGCCGCCTGGGTGGACATCACCGACAGCCGGCCGGACGCGCCGGGATTCCATGGCTGGATGGTGCTGTCCGCCCCGGCGCTCGGCGTGCTCGAACACCCGCTCTACGATGTCCGCCTCGCCGCCTGCCGCCCCTGAGCTGCCGGCACATGCCGCGCTGCTGCTCGATCTCGACGGGACGCTGATCGATTTCGCGCCCACGCCGGACGCGGTGGTGGTGCCCCCGGGCTTGATCGACACCCTGGCCGGCCTGCGCGACCGGCTGGGCGGCGCGCTGGCCGTGGTCACCGGCCGGCCGATCGCCGATGTCGATGCGCTGCTGGGCGACGCCCCCACCGCCGTGGCCGGCGAGCACGGGGCCGCCGTGCGCCATCGTCCGGGGGAGGCGGTGGAGCGCATGGCGCTGCCGGCGCTGCGTCCGGATTGGATCGGCGCCGCCGAGGCCGCCGCCGCGGCTCATCCCGGGGCGCTGCTGGAACGCAAAGAAGGCAGTCTGGTGCTGCATTTTCGCCGCGCGCCCGAAGCCGGCCCCGCCCTGCACGCGGTGTTCGCGGCGCTGCTGCCGGACGCGCCCGGCTTCGTCATCATGCAAGCCGCGATGGCCTGGGAGTTCAAGCCGCGCGGCGCCGACAAGGGCCGCGCCGTCGCCGCGCTGATGGACCGCCCGCCCTTCCGCGGCCGCCTGCCCGTCTATATCGGCGACGACATCACCGACGAGGACGGCATGCGCGCCGCCCGTGCCCTTGGCGGATTCGGCTGGCGGGTGCAGGAGTTTTTCGGAACGCCGGCGGGCGTGCGCGCCTGGCTCGGCGCGGTGCGGAAGGAAGGATAGGCATGGACGATCTCACCGGCCGCGTCGCGGTCGTCACCGGCGCCGCCTCGGGCATCGGGCACGGTATCGCCACGCGGCTTCTCGCCGCCGGCGCCAGCGTGTTCGCCAGCGACGTGAACCCGGATATCGGCGCCATCGCCGAAACGCTCGGCGCCACCGGCATCGTCGCGGACGTGTCGGTGGATGCGGATATGCAACGGCTGATGGCCCAGGCCGGGGCCGGTGGCGGTATCGACATCCTGGTCAACAACGCCGGCATCGGCTGCCGCGGCACGGCGGAGACGCTGAGCGAGGCGGAGTGGACGCGCACGATCGACATCGACCTCAAGGGCATGTTCCTCGCCGCCAAGCACGCCATTCCCTTCCTGCGCGCCCGGCGCGGCGCCATCGTCAATATCGGCTCGATCCACGCCTATCTCACGCGCGGCGAGCGGGTGGCCTATGTCGCGGCCAAGGCCGGGGTGGTGGGCATGACGCGGGCGATGGCGCTGAACCACGGCGCGGACGGCATCCGCGTGAACTCCGTCAGCCCCGGCCCGATCGAGACGCCAGAGCTGCGGGAAAGCTGGGGCCGCGCATTCCCGGAGCGGACGGTGGACGAGACCCTGGCCGAGCTGGGTCGCGCCCTGCCTTCGGGCCGCATCGGCCGGGTGGCGGACGTGGCGGAGCTGGTCGCCTTCCTCGCGGGTCCGCATGCCGGCTTCATCAACGGCACGGACATCCTGATCGACGGCGGCGCCCATGTCGGCATGGGGTTCGGAATCCTGTAGCCTGCGTCACGTGTAAACGAAGGCCGGATCGTCCAGGTCGATTGCCGGGAACTCGTCCTTTTCGGACATGTAGTCCTGGGTGTGGCGCCATTCCCGCTTGGCGCCGGCTTTCGGCAGTTTGTCCAGCCCGCGCAGCAGGTAGCCGGGGTTGAAGTTTTCCGGGTCGATCCACGGGCCGATCGGCATGTCCGCATCCGCCGCCCGCAATTCCGGGCGCACGCTGCGGGCGCCGCGGGCGTCCATATGCGCCAGCAGGCGGGGCACGAAATCGCCCACCAGGTCGGCGCGCAGCGTCCAGCTCGCGCGGAGGTAGCCGAACACCCACACCAGGTTGGGCACGCCGGTGAACATCATGCCGCGATAGGTGACGGTCTGCGCCCAATCGAGCGGCGCGCCGTCGAGGCTGAAGGCGATGTCGCCGAACACGCAGAGATCGAATCCCGTGGCGGTGACGACGATATCCGCCGGCAGCAATTCGCCCGAGCCGGTGCGCACGCCGTCGCGCTCGAACCGCGCCACCGTATCCGTCACCACCGAGGCGCGGCCGGAGCGGATGGCGCGGAACATGTCGCCGTCGGGGATGAAGGCGATGCGCTGGCGCCAGGGGTCGTAGCGCGGGGTGAAATGGCGATCGACGTCGCAGGCCTCGCCGACCTCCGCGCGCACCGCCTCCAGCAGCTGGGCCTTGGCCACGTCCGGCTGCTCCAGCGCGAGGCGGGTGAATTCCGCGGTTTCGCGCAGCTTCTTGCGGCGCATGATTTCGTGCACCCAGGCCTCGTCCACCTTCAGGCCGCGCAGCGTCTCGGCCAGCTCGTCGGCGTTGCGGCGGGTGAAGAACCAGGTGGGCGAGCGTTGCAGCATCGTCACATGCGCGGCGGCATCGGCGATGGCCGGGATCAGCGTGGCCGCGGTGGCGCCGGAGCCGATCACCACCACGCGCTTGCCCGCGTAGTCGAGATCCTCGGGCCAGGTCTGGGGATGCACGACGCGGCCGGCGAAATCCCCCATGCCGGGGAAGTCCGGCGTGTAGCCTTGGGCGTGCCGGTAGTAGCCCTGGCACATCCACAGGAAGCCGGCGGTGATTTCGCCGGTGGCGCCGGTCTCGCCATCGCGGAATTCCACCGTCCACCGCGCCGCGTCGCTGGACCAGCGCGCCGCGGTGACGGTGATGCCGTATCGGATGTGTCTGGCGAGATCGTTCTCCGCGATCACCTCGCCGAGATAGGCCAGGATCTCCGGCGCGGTGGCGATGGGCACGCCGGGCCATGGCTTGAAACGGTATCCGAACGTGTGCAGGTCGCTGTCCGAGCGGGTGCCGGGATAGCGATGGGTGCGCCAGGTGCCGCCGAATTCGCGCTGGGAGTCCAGCAGCAGGAAGCTGCGGCCGGGGCTTTGGTGGCGCAGGTGCCAGGCGGCGCCGATGCCGGAAATGCCGGCGCCGACGATCAGGACGTCAACATGGGTGGGGACGGGCATGGGGGGATGATGGAATAGGAAAGGCAAGGAAGGAAGGGCGATCTTTTTTTGGAAAAGAAGAACCAAAAAAACTTTTATGATTTAACAAGTGCTAGCGATTTTGCCGCGCCGCAAGCAAAAGCAAAAGTCTTTTTGCTTCTTTTTCTTCAGAAAAAGAAGACGCTTCCTTCCTTGCCCTTGCAACCACCCCCGCAGCCGCAGCAGCGTCTCCCCTCCACCCGGCCCGTTCCCGATCAGCGGAAGCCGAAGAAGCTGGCCACGGCGAGCACCACCACCACGAGACCCACGAGATAGATCAGACCGTTCATCGTCGCACCTTTTCCATTCTGGTGGGCGCTGAACGGAACGAACCGGGGCAAGGTTCCAGCCCGCCATGCTCACGATGCGGCGATTGCTTGTGGAACGATGCGCCGGCGTGGGATGATGGGGCGGAGGTATCGCCATGCGCCGCATCCTGCTCGCCGTGGTCCTGCTCGGGCTGGCGTCCTGCACGCCGACGCCGATGCCGGACACCGCCTATCTGCCGCCCGGGGTGTTCGGCACCAACCAGGACGTGGACATGACGGCGATCAACACCGCCGCCTGGGTGTTCGCGGACCCGTCGGTCAGCCGGGTCAATCCGATCGACCTGGCGCGCGGGGCGGCGGCGGTGGACTACCTGGCCGGCCAGGGGTTCAGCAATCCGCGCTGGGTGTACGTCTCGCCGCTCACCAAGGACATGATGCTGCAGGCGCGCGAGCAGGTGCGCGCCGTGCTGGGTGTCGCGCCCGGCGCGAAGTCGCAGGACGTGACGATGCAGCTGCTGGAAGCCGCCTACTGGATGCAGCAGAACGACCGCGACCAGGTCTATGCCGCGCTGAAGCCGAACGTGTTTCCGGCCGGTCCCGAACAGACGGTCCAGAAGCTGATGTCGATGCCCTACATGCAGCTCGTGAACGTCGCCACCGCCCGGTTCAGCGCGCAGGCGTTGCAGGTGGACGGGCGCTGCGCGCTGCCGTGCATCTAGGCGCCGGTCAGAACCAGTTCGCCTTGTCCACCACGTTGCGCAGGGCGCCGCCCGACAGCAGGGCGGCGGCGTTGTCGCGCAGGATGGCGTAGCGGCGTTCGTTCAGATGCGGCCCGTACCCGGCCATGTGCGGGGTCAGCAGCACGCCCGGCAGGGTCCAGAGCGGATGGTCGGCGGGCAGGGGCTCCTGCTCGAACACGTCGAGCGCGGCGCCGGCGAGCTCGCCGGCCTGGATCGCGGCCACGAGATCGTCGAGCCGCGTGGTCATGCCGCGGCCGATATTGATGAAGAAGGCCGAGCGCTTCATCAGCTGGAAGCGGGCGCGGCCGAAGAAGCCCTCGGTGGCCGGGGTGTGCGGCACGGTCAGCACCACGAAATCGGCGCGCGGCAGCAGCGAGTCCAGCGCGCCGGGCCGGTGCAGTTCGGCCACCTCGGCGGGCCTGGTCTCGCGCCGCGCGTCGGTGGCGATCACCTTCATGCCGAAGGCGCCGGCCAGGCGGGCGGCTTCGAGCCCGATGCCGCCGAGGCCGACGACCAGCAGGGTCGCGTCCGGCAGGTGGACCACGCCCTCGTCCTCGGGCGGCTTGGCCCATTCGCGCCGCGTCTGCTGCGGCAGGTACACGTGCAGGCCGCGCGCGAAGGCGAGGATGAAGGCCATGATATGCGCGCCGATATGGTCGTTGTAGATTTCGCGCATGTTGGTCACCACCGCGGGATGGGCGATCAGCGCCGTGTGGTAGAAGCCGGCGGGCGGGGCGGCCTGCGGCGCCTGCAGCCAGCGTAGCGCCGGGGCCTTGGCGAGCAGCGCCGCGCTCGGCGTGCCGTAGGCCGCCGCGGCGTCGCCGATCGCCGCCTCCGCCGCCGCGTCGTCCTCCGCCACCACCACCTGCATCGCCGGCAGCTCGGCGGCCAGGCGGCGCGCCCAGTCGCGCGCCAGGTCGGTCTGCGGCGGCAGCATCACCAGTTTCATGGCCATTTCCTCGCATTTTCCGCGCTATTTCGTGGCGCGCCCGGCGCGCAGGGGACTACGCTTGCCCCGCGGCATCAAGACCGCCAGGGAGAGTTCTACGATGCGACGCAGGAATTTGCTCGCCGGGGCCGCCACCCTGGCGGCCGCGCGATCCTTTCCGGCCATCGCGCAGACGGGCGCGCAAGGCAGCCGCGTGCTGCGCTTCGTGCCCCAGGCCAATCTCGCCAACCCCGATCCGGTCTGGACCACCACGGTGGTCGCCGCCAACCACGCCTACATGATCTGGGACCTGCTGTGGGGCCTGGACGAGAAACTGACGCCGCAATACCAGATGCTCGCCGGGGCGGAGACCTCGGACGACAAGCGCACATGGCATCTCACCCTGCGCGAGGGGCTGCTGTGGCATGACGGCGCGCCGGTGCGCGGGGTGGACTGCATCGCCTCGCTCGCCCGCTGGATGAAGCGCGACGGGTTCGGCCAGCGCATCGCCAGCCAGCTCGAGGAGATGAAGCCGGTGGACGACCGGCGCTTCGACATCGTGCTGAAGAAGCCGTTCCCGCTGCTGCCCTATGCCTGCACCTCCTGCTTCATCATGCCCGAGCGCATGGCCAAGACCGACGCGTTCCAGCAGATCGGCGAATATGTCGGCAGCGGCCCCTATCGCTTCGTGCGCGACCAGTGGGTGTCCGGCTCGCGCGCCGTCTATGAACGTTTCGACAAATACGTGCCCCGCGCCGAGCCGCCGAGCTTCACCGCCGGGGCCAAGCGCGCGAATTTCGACCGCGTCGAGTGGATCGTCATGCCCGACCCGGCCACCGCCGCCGCGGCGTTGCAGACCGGCGAGGTGGACTGGGTGGAGCAGCCGCTGTCCGACCTGGTGCCCACGCTGCGCCGCGCGCCGGGCGTGGTGGTGGACAATGTCGATCTGCTCGGCTCCATCGGCATCATCCGCTTCAACCACCTCCAGCCGCCCTTCAACAACGTGAAGCTGCGCCGCGCCCTGCTGCCGGCCGTCGATCAGTCCGACTTCGTTGCCGCCGTCATGGGGCCGGAGGCGGCCACGCTGGGGCGCACCGGCATCGGTGTCTGGGCGCCGGGCACGCCGATGGCCACCGATGCGGGGCTGGAGGTGCTGACCGGCAAGCGCGACGTGGCGCTGGCGAAGAAGCTCGTCGCGGAATCCGGCTACAAGGGCGAGAAGGTGGTGCTGATGGCGCCCACCGATTTCCCCGTGGTCAACGCCATCGCCCAGGTGACGCGCGGCGTGTGCGAGGCGATCGGCCTGAACGTGGAATACGTCTCCACCGACTGGGGCACGCTGGTGGCGCGGCGGGCGAGCAAGGAGCCGGTGGAGAAGGGCGGCTGGAGCATCTTCTGCACCTATGGCGACGGGCTGAGCTACGGCAACCCCGGCACCCACACCACGCTGTGGGGCAACGGGTTGCAGGGCTGGTTCGGCTGGTACGACAGCCCGCGCATGGAGGCGCTGCGCGGCGCCTGGTTCGACGCGCCGGACCTGGAGACGCAGAAGAAGCTGGGCCGGGAGATGCAGCTGGTGGCGATGGACGAGGTGCCCTACATCCCCATCGGCCTGTGGTACCAGCCCATCGGCCGCCGCACCAACGTCAACGGCATCCTCAAGGCCACGCGGCCGCTGTTCTGGGAAGTGCGTAAAACGTAAGAGCCTGCTTGAAAACGTGCTCTGGTGAGTCAGAGGCGCGCCCTTCGCGCGCCGCCCGGCGTGGGTTTGCGCGCACCGGAGCGGAGCGGGCTCCAGCCCGTGAGCACCGGCGCACAGCAAAGCCGCGTCGGATGACCGCCAGGGCGCGTTTGCAAGCAGGCTCGTCCCCCGTTGCCGGCCCGAACCGTCCCCTATAGGTTGGCGGGCAAGTGATTGGGGAGGAACCGGCCGGCATGGCGAGCCTGACGCTGCGCGGCATCGTCCGCGACTACGGCACGCTGCGGGTCATCCACGGCATCGACCTCGACGTGGCCGAGGGCGAGTTCGTGGTGTTCGTCGGCCCTTCCGGCTGCGGCAAATCCACGCTGCTGCGCATGATCGCCGGGCTCGACCGACCCTCCGGCGGCGACATCCTGATCGACGGCGTGCGGGTGAACGAGCGCAGCGCCGCCGAGCGGGGCCTGGCCATGGTGTTCCAGTCCTACGCGCTCTATCCGCACATGACCGTGCGGCAGAACCTCGCCTTCGGGCTTGAGAACCAGCGCATGCCCCGCGCGGAGATCGACCGGCGCATCGCCGAGGCGGCGCGCATGCTGCAGATCGAGCACCTGCTGGCGCGCAAGCCCGGCCAGCTCTCCGGCGGCCAGCGCCAGCGCGTGGCGATCGGCCGCACCGTCACGCGCGAGCCGGGCATCTTCCTGTTCGACGAGCCGCTGTCCAACCTCGATGCCGAGTTGCGGGTGCAGATGCGCGTGGAGCTGTCCGAGCTGCACCAGCGCCTCGGCGCCACCATGATCTACGTCACCCACGACCAGACGGAGGCGATGACCATGGCCGACCGCATCGTGGTGCTGCGCGCCGGGCGGCTGGAGCAGGCGGGCGCGCCGCTCGATCTCTACAACAACCCCGCCAACCGCTTCGTCGCCGGCTTCATCGGCTCGCCGCGCATGAACTTCCTCAACGCCACGGTCACCGAGGCCGGGCCGGGCGGCGTGCGCGTGCGGGTGGGCGACCTGCCGGAGATCGCGCTGGCCGGCATCGCGGGCGCGGCTTCGGGGGAGACGGCGGTGCTGGGCGTGCGGCCCGAGCATCTGGGTTTCGTGGATGCCGGCGGACTGCCCGGCACGGTGGATTTGGTGGAGCATATGGGCGGCGAAAGTTACGTTTACATGACATTGGGCGACGGCGAGCGCATCACCGTCCGCCGCCCCGGCCAGACCGCGCTGCGTTCCGGCGAGGCGGTGCAGGCGGCGGTGACGGCGGAGGGCATCGCGCATCTGTTCCGCTCGGGCGAGGGCGAGCCGGCCTATCCGCGTGTGGGGGCCGCATGACCCGCCGCTATCGCGTCGCCATCGTCGGCGCCGGCATCGGCGCCCAGCACGTCGCCGGCTTCGCCGCCCTGCCGGAGCTGTTCGACATCGCGGTGATCTGCGACCGCGACCAGAAGCGCGCCGCCGACCTCGCCGCCAAGGTCCCCGGCCGCCCGCCCGAAATCCACGGCGACTACGACGCGGCCCTGCTGGCGCGCGGAGATATCGACATCGTCGATATCTGCCTGCCGCCCTTCCTGCATTTCGACGCCATCCGCCAGGGGCTGGAAGCCGGCAAGCACGTGGTCTGCGAGAAGCCGCTGGTCGGCTCGCTCGCCGAGGTGGATCGCATCGCGCAGATCGCCGCGGCGAGCGGGCGGGTGCTGATGCCCGTCTTCCAGGTGCGCTTCGGCAACGGGCTGGCCCAGGCCAAGCACCTGATCGACAGCGGCGCCGCGGGGAAAATCTATCTCGCCACGGTGGAAACCCACTGGTCGCGCGGGGCGGACTACTACGCCATCCCCTGGCGCGGCACCCGCGCCTATGAGCTGGGCGGCGCCTTCCTCGGCCACGGCATCCACGCGCACGACATCCTCACCACGCTGGTCGGCCCGGTCGCCAGCGTGTCCGCCGCCACGGCGATAAGGGTGAACCCGATCGAGACCGAGGATTGCGGCGGCGCGGTGCTGACCATGCGCGACGGCTCCATCGCCCTGCTGTCGGTCACGCTCGGCTCGGCCGAGCAGATCACCCGCATCCGCATCGCCTGCGAGAACGTCACCATCACCAGCGGCGGCGAGCTGTATATGAGCAGCAAGTCGCCCTGGCATTTCACGCCCTGCCCGCCGAAGGACGAAGCGTGGCTGGCCCGTGCGCTGGAAGGCGCGCCGCAGGGGCATGAGGGGTTCGCCGGCCAGTTCGCCGCCTTCCACGCCGCGCTGGAGAGCGGCGCGCCGCCGCCGGTGACGGTGGGCGAGGCGCGCCAGGCGCTGGAGCTGATCACCGCCATCTACCGCTCCGCCCGCACCGGGCAACGCGTCGATCTGCCGATCGGACCGGGCGATGCGGGCTACGACTCCTTGCTGTAAACGCCTACGGGAAAACGAACCATGCACAGCCTCACCCGCCGCCTTCTGCTCGCCGGTGCCGCCGCGCTGCTGCCCGGCCTCGCCAGCCCTGCCTGGGCCGCGCCCACGGAAATCCGCTTCATGTGGTATTCCGACGGCAACGAGGGCGAGGTGGTGCGCGACCTGCTCGACCGGTTCGAGAAGGCCAACCCGGACATCAAGGTCACGCTCGACCGCGTGCCCTACAAGACCATCACCGAGAACCTGCCGGCCATGGTCAGCAGCGGCCAGGCGCCGGACATGGCCCGCGTGACGGATCTCGGCGGCCTGTCCGCGGGCTTCCTCGACATCTCCCCCTACGTGAAGGACAAGGCGTATTGGGAGAAGAACTTCGCCAATACCTTGCCTTGGACGCGCCCGGCCGGAAACACCACGGGCATCTTCGGCATGCTCGACCAGGTTTCGGTCACGCTGCCCATCGTCAACGCCACGCTGTTCCAGCAGGCCGGCATCGCCATTCCCGGCGACAAGGCGACCTGGGAGGATTGGGGCAAGGCCGCCCGCGCAGTGGCCACGAAGGTGGGCGTGTCCATCCCCATCGCCATGGACCGTTCCGGCCACCGCATCTCCGCCGGCGCCATTTCCATGGGCGCCAAGTTCTTCGACGGCGACACGCCCGCCGTGGTGGATGACGGCTACAAGGCCTGGACCAAGCTGCTGTTCGACTGGCACCGCGACGGCACCATGCCGAAGGTGATCTGGGGCTCGGTCGGCGGGTCGGCCTATCGCGGCGCCACGGAGGAGTTCGCCAACGGCCAGGTGGTGATGTACTACAGCGGCACTTGGCAGTTTCCGCAATTCGCCAAGACCATCGGCGACGCGTTCGACTGGCACGCCGCCGCCAACCCCTGCGGCCCGGCCGCCTGCACCGGCATGCCCGGCGGGGCCGCGCTGGTCGGCTTCAAATCCACCAAGCACCCGCAGGAAGTGGCGCGCGTCCTCGACTATCTCGCGAGCGAGCCGGTCTATGCCGAATACTCCGCCCGCACCCTGTTCCTGCCGGCCAACGCGGCGGTGGCGGCCAAGGGCGTGGAATACAAGGCGAGCCTGACCCAGGTCAGCGCCTCGTTGCAGACGGCGCTGGCGCAGCTGCCGAAAATCTCGCCCATCGCCTACAAGTTGCAGGGCTATCCCCGCAACCGCGTGCTGTTCGGCCCGATGATCACCCGGCTCAACCAGGCGATCGCCGGCGAGATGTCGCTGGAGGATGCCTGGGCGCGCACCACCGCGGACATCGCGGACGGGCTGAAGGCGCAGGCGGTGAAGTAATGACCGTGGCCCGCGCTTCCTTCGAGGGTGGCGCCGTGCTCGGTATCGTCAAGGGGCGCTTCGCTCAAGCCCTTGACGACACCTGCGCGCGACGCCTTGCGGAGGGAAGGCCGGGACGGAGAAACGGCCCCTGTCAGCCGAACAGAGAAACGCGGGGAAGAAAGGGCTCGCACCCGTCCCTTCTTCGCATGTCCCGCAGGCTTCGCCTGCGTGCACTGGCTTCGTTGCGGGGGACGGGGTCAAGGCGCTTGAGCGAAGCGTGCCTTGACGCCGTCCCCCGCAACGCAAGCACAATCGAGAACGCGAAGGAGCCCACCGGCCCATGCGCCTGATCGCCCGCGCGATCGACTGGCCGTTCGAGGCGCTGCAACGCGCCTTCGGCGCCGCGCGCATGCCCTATGTCTTCGTCGCCCCCAACCTCGCGGTGTTCGCCATCTTCGTGGTGGCGCCGATGGTGATGAACGTGTGGTATGCCGTCACCGGCGGCACCGCGCTGATGCCCGGCGAACGTCCCTTCGTCGGCCTGGACAATTTCCAGGAGCTGCTGTCCTGCGGCAATTTCCTCGACGTCGCGACCTGCCGGCAGGACCGGTTCTGGCGGGCGGTGGGCAACACCGTCTGGTTCGTCGCCTTCCAGGTGGTGGGCATGGTGGCGCTGTCCCTGCTGACGGCGCTGGTGCTGAACCGCCGCATTCCGCTGCGCGGCTTCTTCCGCGCGGTGTTCTTCTACCCCGTGCTGCTCTCGCCCGTGGTGGTGGCGCTGATCTGGAAATGGATCCTGCAGCCGGACGGGCTGCTGAACGCGGGGCTGGTCTCCGCCGGGCTGGCGCGCCAGCCCTTCCTGCTCGACCCCGGCTGGGCGTTTTCCTGGACGGTGATGGTCAGCATCTGGGCGCATATGGGCTTCTACACGCTGATCCTGCTGGCCGGGTTGCAGGCGATTCCGCCCGACCTGTACGAGGCGGCGGAGATGGACGGCACCCCTGTGCCGCGCGTGTTCTGGCGCATCACCCTGCCGCTGCTGATGCCCAACATGCTCGTGGTGGTGGTGCTGGGCCTGATCCGCGCGGTGCAGACCTTCGACGAGATTTTCGTGCTGACCGGCGGCGGGCCGGGCACGGCGACGCAGTATATCGTGCAGTACATCTACGAAACCGCCTTCGCCAACCAGATCCACATCCTCGGCCTCGCCGCCGCCGCCTCGATGCTGGTGGGGCTGGTGCTGCTGCTGCTGACGCTGATGCAGCTCGCCTTCAGCGCGCGGGCCAAGCAATGAGCAATTTCCTCACCCGCCGGCGCGGCAAGGGCCGGGCCGACATCACGGACTGGCTGTCCTGGCTGTGGCTGGCGATCGGGGTCGCGGTGATGTTCGGGCCGGTGCTGTGGCTGGTGCTGTCCTCGTTCAAGACGCAGTCCGCCCTTCAGGAATTCCCGCCCGGCCTGCTGCCGATGGGCCAGAAGCTCGTGATGGTGCAGGGCTTCGACAAGCCGCTGCCCGTCTTCGCCGTGCCCCGCCCGGATGGCAGCACGGCCGAGCGCGCGATGGTCCGGCGCATCGGCCTGGAAGGCCAGATGATCGACCCCGCGGCACCGGACAAGGGGGTGGAGCGCGTGCGCATCGCCACGGCCACGCCGGTGCGCGAGCTGCACTTCGCCTTCGAGAACTACATCGAGCCGCTGCGCAACTTCAATTTCGGCCGCTACCTCACCAACAGCGTGTTCGTCACCGTGGTGGCCACCGCCATCACCCTGCTGATCAACGCCATGTGCGCCTTCGCGCTGAGCAAATACCAGTTCCGCGGCCGGGCCGGGATTTTCCTGTTCATCGTCTCCACCCTGATGATTCCCATCACGGTGATCCTGGTGCCGGCCTTCCTGGTGGTCACCGGCCTCGGCCTGGGCAATTCGCTGTGGGGGGTGATCCTGCCGCCCGCCGCCACGCCCACCGGGGTGTTCCTGCTGCGGCAATACATGCTGACCATCCCGGACGAGCTGATCGACGCGGCGCGCATGGACCATGCCAGCGAATGGCGGGTGTTCTGGCGCATCGTGCTGCCACTGGCCGCCCCGGCGCTGGCGGTGCTGGCGATCTTCTCGGTGGTGTGGCGCTGGAACGACTTCCTCTGGCCGCTGATCGTGCTGAACCGCGAGGAGGTGTTCACCCTCCAGCTCGGCCTCGCCGCGTTCCAGGGCGAGCTGAACACGCAATGGCACTACCTGCTGGCGATGACGGTGGTGACGCTGGTGCCGGTCACGCTGGTGTTCGCCTTCCTGCAGAAATACATCACCACGGGGATCGCGTCCGCCGGGATGAAGTGAAGGGGGCGGGCCGTTGGGGCGTGCCCATGCGCCCTCGCCCCGGGAATGACCCAGGGTAAAAAATTTTCGGGATGGCCGGTTGGGTTTGAGGAAAAGGCGCGAAACACATGAGGGGCGGGACGTCATCCCGACCACTCGCCACATCGTGGCACGGTGACCTTCCGGCGCTTGCCGCCGGGCCCGATCCGCCTGGGAATGACCGCCCAGTTCACCGGCCGGAGGCGGACGATCCGCCGCCTTGCCTCCGGCTTGGCCGGCGTGCGGCGACGGGGAGACGCGGAGCGCGTGCGCTTCGCCCGAACCCGGACCGCCACCTTCCTCTCCGCGACGGTCTCCACCTCCACCTCCACCTCCGGCACCAGGGTGCCCGCCCGCCACTGGGCGAGGAGTTCGTCGAAGGCGCGCATGGTCTCCATCAGGACATTCGCCTCGGCCCTGTCTTTCCGGCTGAGGAACA
>CAMFLK010000080.1 GCA_945957135.1 uncultured Rhodospirillales bacterium | reverse complement strand
CGGGGTCAAGGCCCTTGAGCGAAGCGCGCCTTGACGCCGGCCACCGCAACGCAAGTACAATCACCCAGGCGAAGGAGCCAGCTCAGCGCATGCGCAGAATGATCACCCGGTCGCTCGCGGGATCGGTGCTCCTGCGCAGGTCGGCGACATCGCTGCGCGAAACCGGCGGAGCCGCGTTGCCCCAGCCGGAGCGGATGAAGGTGAGCACGTCGGCGATCTGCTGGTCCGTCAGCTGGGCGCGGTATTGCGGCATGCGGTAGGGGGCGGGCGCGCCCTTCACCACCAGCGGCGCCGAGCCGTTGAGCACGATGTTGATGAGCGAGATCGGGTCCTGGTCCAGCACGGTGGGGTTGCCGGCGAGCGGGGGGATGTAGGGCGGCGCGGCGGCGCCGGTTTCCCGGTGGCAGCTCTGGCACTGCGCGGCGTAGATGGCCGCCCCCGGCGCCGTCGCGCGGCCTTCGAGCAGGGCGGTGGCGGTGGCATCGTCGGGCACCGGCGGCTTTTCCACCGTGTCGGCCGGCAGCGAGACGAGATAGGCGGCGATGGCGCGCAGGTCGGCGTCGGTGAGATACGGCGTGCTGTTGTTGATCACGTCCCGCATCGAACCATAGGCCGATCCGTAACGATTATGACCGGTCTTGAGGAATTCGACGATATCCTCGGGCGACCAGCGCCCCAAACCGGTGGCGAGGTTCTGGCGCAGGCTCGGCGCGTACCAGCCATCGAGCCGCGCGCCCGACAGGAACGACTTGCCGCGCGCATCGAGCGCGTGTTCCTGGAACATCAGCCCGCGCGGCGTGTGGCAGGCGCCGCAATGGCCGAGGCCCTCGACCAGATAGGCGCCGCGATTCCATTGCGCGTCCTTGGTCGGGTCGGGCGAGAAGCCCGGCGTGTCGGTGAACATCGCGTTCCACATCGCCAGCGGCCAGCGCGGGGAGAGGTAGAACGGAATCTCGCTGGCCTGGTTGGCCTGCCGTACCGGCGCGACGCCGCGCATGAAATACGCATACAGCGCCTGGATGTCCTGGTCGGTGATCCGCGCGTAGGAGGGGTAGGGCATGGCGGGATACAGGCGCCGGCCGTCCCTGGCCACGCCACGGCGCACCGCGTTGTCGAAATCCTGCAGCGTGTATGTGCCGATTCCCGTATCGATGTCCGGTGTGATGTTGGTGGCGTAGATGGCGCCCAGCGGCGTCGCCATCTTCAGCCCGCCGGCGAAGGGCTTGCCGCCGGGTGCCGAATGGCAGGCCACGCAATCGCCCGCCCGCGCGAGATATTCGCCGCGCCTTATCGCGTCCGCCGGGGACTGGGCCCGCGCGGCCAGCGGCAGCAGCAGCGCGAGGAGCAGCAGGAGGGAGCGCATGGGGGTGCGTCAGCTCGTGCGCGACAGGTCCTGGTCCTTCAGCGGCAGGCTGCGGATCCGCTTGCCGGTGGCGGCGAACACGGCGTTCGCCAGCGCGGGCAAGGCGGGCGGCAGCGCCGGTTCGCCGAGGCCGGTGGGCGGATGGTCGGTCACGCGGAAATGCACCTCCACCGGCGGGGACTGGCGCATGCGCAGCGGCAGCACGCTGTCGAAATTGCCTTCCACGATGCGCCCGTCCGCGATGGTCAGGCCCTGGCCGAGCGCCTGGCCGATGCCGTCCAGCGCGGCACCCTGCGCCTGGTTCTCGGCGTTCAGCGGGTTGATGATCTGGCTGCCGATGTCGCCGGCCACCCAGATCTGGTCCACCGCGATGCCGCCGGCCTCGTCCACCGTGGCCTTCACCACCTCGGCGAAATAGCCGAGATGGCTGAAGTAGTAGGCCAGCCCCATGCCGGTGCCGCGCGGCAGGGATTGCCGCCCCCAGCCCGATTTTTCCGCGACGAGGTCGATCACCCCGCGCATGCGCCCGGTATCGAAGCCCGGCCCCTGGCGCGGCCCCGGCGGGTCGGGCAGCAGGCGCGGGGCGCCGAGAATTCCCTGGGCAAAGCGCACGGGGTCGATGCCCGCGGCATGGGCCAACTCGTCGAGGAAGCATTGGAAGGCGAAGCCGAGGCCGTTGGAACGCGGCGCGCGCATCGGCCCGGTGGGGGCGCGGAGCGGCATCATCGAGATGCCGAATTCCAGATTCTCCACCAGCCGCGCGGGATATTCGGTGGCCGTCATCTCGGCCGATGCGGCGACCGCGCCGCCCTGGCTGAAGGTGACGAAATGGTCGCGGAACGATGTCAGCCTTCCCTTGTCGTCCACGCCGGCCTTGAAGAAATGGAAGCCGGCGGGGCGGTAGAAATCGTGCCGCATATCGTCTTCGCGGGTCCACAGCAGCTTCACCGGCGCGCCTACCACCTTGGCGATCCAGGCGGCTTCCACCATGTAGTCGTTGCTCAGCCGCCGCCCGAAGCCGCCGCCGGCGCGGATCAGATGCACCCTTATGGCGGTTTCCGGCACGCCGAGCGTGGCCGCCACCAGGGCGGCGCCGGGGGCGGGGTTCTGCGTCGGCGCCCAGATTTCCACCTGGCCGTCCTGCACGCGCGCCGTGCAGTTCTGCGGCTCCAGGCTGGTGTGCGACAGGAACGGGTAGCTGTAGGCGGCCTCCACCACACGCGCGGCCTTGCCGAAGGCGGCGGCCACGTCGCCGTCGCGGCGCAGGATGGATTCGGGCTGGCCCTGCGCCATACGCGTGGCGGTGGCCGCGAAGTCGCGGCTGCTCTGGCCGGCGACCTCGCCTTCGTCCCAGGTGATGTCCAGCTGCTGGCGCGCGCGATTGGCCTGCCACCAGCTGTCGGCGACCACGGCCACGCCGTCGAGCAGGCCGCGCAGATTGTCGCCGCCCTTCACTTCGAACGCCGCTTTCACGCCCGGCAGTTTCGCGATCTCGGCGGCGTTGGAACGGACGAGTTTGCCGCCATGCACGTCGCATTTCTGGAACACCGCGTAGAGCATGCCGGGCACGGTGACGTCGATGCCGAAGATCGGCTGGCCGGTGACGATGCGCGGCACCTCGATATTGCGCGTGGGCTTGCCGATGATGCGGAAATCCCTGGCGTTCTTCAGGGGAAGTCCCTTCGGGTCCGGCACCTTCATGCCCGCGGCCTGGGTGGCCAGCGCGCCGTAGCCGAGGCTGCGGCCCGTGGGGCGGTGCAGCACTTGGCTCGGTGCCGTCTCGCACTCGCCGGCGAGAACGCCCCATTGCGCGGCGGCGGCGGCGATCAGCATCTGCCGCGCGGCGGCCCCCACCTGGCGCATGGGCAGCCAGTTCAGCGGCGTGGCGGTGCTGCCGCCGGCGACCTGCCCGGGATAGCGCGCGTCGAGATCCGCCTGCTCGATGCGCACGGCGTTCCAGTCGGCGTCCAGCTCCTCGGCGATCAGCATGGGCAGCATCATCTTCACGCCCTGGCCCACTTCCGGGTTCTTGGCGGTGATGGTGATGGCGCCGTCGGGCGCGATGCGCAGATAGGCGTTCAGCGCCACCGCATCGGGCCCGGCCCCGCCCAGCGTCGCGGCGCGCGCGGGCAGGGCGGCGGTCAGCAGCATGCCGCCGCCGGCGGCGAGGCTCACCTTGAGGAAGTTGCGGCGCGCCAGCATGGTCAGATGCTCCCCGCCTTGGCCGCGCGCTTGATCGCGGCGCGGATGCGCGTGTAGGTGGCGCAGCGGCAGACATTGCCGCTCATCGCCGCGTTGATGTCGTGGTCGCTGGGGTTGGGCACGCGGGTGAGCAGGGCGGTGGCGGACATGATCTGCCCCGCCTGGCAGTAGCCGCATTGCGGCACGTCCAGCTCGATCCACGCGGCTTGCACGTTCTGGCCCACCCGGGTCTCGCCGATCGCCTCGATGGTGGTGACGCGCCCGGCGCCGACCGAGGCGATCGGCGTCTGGCAGGCGCGGATCGGCCGTCCGTCGAGATGGACGGTACAGGCCCCGCATTGCGCGGCGCCGCAGCCGAACTTGGTGCCCTTGAGGTCGAGCATGTCGCGCAGCACCCACAGCAGCGGGGTCTCGCCATCGGCCTCGACGGCGCGCACCGCGCCATTGACGTGCAGAGTGTATGCCATGGGCAGGTCAGCTCCGGGACAGCCGTGCCCGCGCGCGCCGCCTTGGTGTTCTTCGCCCGCGCGTCAGGCGGTATCAAACCGCTTTCGCGCTGGCCGCGTCAATGACGATCGTGCGGGCGGGCTCCTTCGCAAGCGTGATTGTGCTTGCGTTGCGGCAGCCTCTGTCAAGGCACGCTTCGCTCAAGAGCCTTGACAGAGGCCGTCGCAACGAAGTCAGCGCCGACATGCGAAGAAAGGACAGACGTGAGCCTTTTCGGCTTTCTTGCCTTTCGGCTCAGATCTCGTCCCGCCCGTCCCCGAACTCCGCGTCGCGATGCACGTGGACCGACATCAGCAGCCCCATGCCGATCATCACCATGATCATCGCCGACCCGCCATGCGAGACCAGCGGCAGCGGCACCCCGCCCACCGGGATCGCCCCCATCACCATGGCGATGTTGACGAAGGCGTACATGAAGAAATTGGTGGTGATGCCCACCGCCACCAGCCGGCCGAACTGATGCCGGCAGCGCAGCGCGATGATGGTGCCGCCGATCACGATCAGGCACAGCAGCCCCATCACCGCCAGGCTGCCGACCAGGCCGAACTCCTCGGCCAGCATGGTGAAGATGAAGTCGGTCTGCTTCTCCGGCAGGAAGTTCAGCTTGCCCTGGGTGCCCTGCAGGAAGCCCTTGCCCCACATGCCGCCGCTGCCCAGCGCGATCTTGGATTGGATGATGTTGTAGCCCGCGCCGAGCGGATCGCTCTCGGGGTTCATGAACGTGTCGATGCGCGCGCGCTGGTAGTCGTGCAGGTGGTTGTAGGCCATCGGCAGCCCGCCGCCGATGGCCGCGACGATCAGGATCACCTTCCACCAGCGCATCCCCGCCGCCAGGAACACGGCACCGCCCACCACCGCGGTGATCACGGCGGTGCCGAGATTGGGCTCCTTCAGGATCAGCGCCACCGGCACCAGCGTGGCGATGGCCGGCGGGATCAGGAACAGCGGGTTGCCCATCCGCTCCCATGACGCCCGGTGGAACCAGGAGGCGAGTGCCAGCACCAGCGCGATCTTCATGAATTCGCTGGGCTGCCATTGCGTGCCGCCCAGCTCGATCCAGCGCTGCGCGCCCTTGCCGACATGGCCCATGCGCAGCACCAGCACCAGCAGCGCCACGCCCAGCGCGTAGGTCGGCCAGGCCAGCCGGGCGATGAAGCGGATATCCACCATGGCGATGCACAGCATCAGGCCCAGCCCGAAGGCGAAGCGCAGGATGTGGCGCGCGGCATAGGGCTCGGGCGAGCCGCCGGCGGCGGAATAGAGCGCCACATAGCCCACCGAGGCCAGCGCGCAGAGCAGCAGCGTGTAGATCCAGCTGATGCGGAACAGCTTGCCGGTCAGGCCGAAATTGGTCTCGCGGATCAGCCGCCGGTCGGTCACCGCCATGAAGGTCAGCTTCCCTTATCGGCCACGCGCTGCGTCTCCCGCCGCCCGGCGGGGTCGCGGTTCAGCACGTCGGTCATGATGTCGCGCGCCAGCGGGGCGGCGGCCTGGGCGCCGGCATTGCCGTGCTCCACCACCACGGCCAGGGCGTAGCGCGGCGAGTCGTAGGGCGCGTAGGCCACGAACAGGGCGTGCGGGCGGAACTCCCAGGGCAGGTTCTCGGACTTGAAGCCGCGTTCGCGCTGCTCGCGGGTCACGTTGCGCACCTGAACGGAGCCGGTCTTGCCCGCCATCTGCACGCCGGGGATGGACAGCCTGGCCAGCGGCGCGGTGCCGCCACCCTCGTTCACCACCGCCCACATGCCCTGCCGGGCGATCTGCAAGCCCCGCTCCTGCAGCCCCATGTTGGGCCAGTCCTCGGCCTTGCTGCCCGGCTGGACCACGTTGTTGATCGCCCGCGTCAGATGCGGCTGCACCGCCCGCCCCGTGGCGATGCGCGCGGCCATGGTGGCGAGCGAGACGGGCGTGAGCTGCAGGTAGCCCTGGCCGATGCCGCTGACGATGGTGTCGCCGATATTCCACGCCTTGCCCTGGCCGGCCCGCCAGGCGCGGGTGGGCACCAGCCCGGTGCGGGTGCCCGGCAGCTCGAAATCGAGCTTCACCCCCAGGCCGAAGCGGTTGGACATCGCGGCCAGCCGGTCGATGCCCACGCGCCGCGCCACCTCGTAGAAATAGACGTCGCAGCTGTTCTTCAGCGCCGCGCGCATGTCCATGCCGCCATGGCCATACTTGCTCCAGCAATGGAAGCGGCGGTCGCCGAAATCGAGATAGCCGGGGCAGGAGATGGTCTCGCCGGGGCTGATCACCTTCGCCTCCAGCCCGGCCATCGCCACCACCATCTTGTAGGTGGAGCCGGGCGCGTACAGCCCGGCCGCGGCCTTGTTGATCAGCGGCGCGCGGCGGTTGCTGGTCCAGGCCACCCATTGCGCCTGGGACACGCCAGAGTTGAACACGCTGGGGTCGAAGGACGGGTTGGTGACCATGGCCATCACCTCGCCGTTGCGCGCGTCCAGCACCACGGTGCTGGCGCTCTCGTCGCCCAGGCGGGCCTGGACGGATTTCTGCAACTCGTTGTCGATGGTCAGCGTCACGTCCTGGCCCTGGGTGCCCTCCTGGCGGTCCAGCTCGCGGATCACCCGGCCGACGGCGTTCACCTCCAGCTGCACCGCGCCGGCCCGGCCGCGCAGCACCCGGTCATGCACCTTCTCCATGCCGGCCCGGCCGACGCGAATGCCGGGCAGGGCCATCATCGGGTCATCGGCCATGTCGGCCTCGGCCGGGGGTGCGACATAGCCCACCACATGGGCCAGCGCCGGGCCGAACGGGTACTGCCGTGTGGTGCCGACATCGACCAGGATGCCCGGCAGGTCCGGCGCGTTGACCTCGATGCGCGCCATGTCCTCCCAGGTGAGGAACTCGCGCACCATGATGGGGATGAAGCGGCGGTGGCGGCGCACTTCGCGCTCGATGCGGGCGCGCTCGTGGTCGGCGATCGGCACGATGCGGCTGAGATTGTCGAGCGTGACGGAGGCGTCCTCGGTCTGCTCGGCCACCAGCAGGGCGCGCCAGTTCAGCCGGTTGCCGCCGATCACCGTGCCGGTGCGATCGAGCAGCCGCCCGCGCGGAGGGGCGATCAGCCGGGCGCTGATGCGGTTGCTCTCGGCCAGCGTGGCGTAGCGCTCCCCCTCCACCACCTGCACCTGGTACAGCTTGGCCGCCAGCACGCCCATGGCGGCGAGCTGCACGCCGCCGATCATCAGCGCGCGGCGGGTGAACACGTCGGTGCGGGTGGTCTCGCGCTTCATGCGTGCTCTGGTTCCGCGAGCGTCTGGTGGGCGCCGGCCAGCGGCACCGCCAGCGCCGGATACATGCCGATGGCCAGCGCCGCCTGGAACATGCCGGGGCCGGGCGGCAGCAGGCGGAAGGTCAGCAGGCTGGTCAGCGCCCAGCCCAGCGCGGCGGCCCCGCAGGCCAGCGCGGAGAAGGCCAGCCACACCACCAGGAAGCCCTGGCGCACCAGGAAGCGCCGCCAGCGCAGCGCCATGCCGTGCATCAGCAGCAGGGTGAGCACGCCCACCCCGGGCGGCGCGTAGCCCAGCAGGTCGCAGAGCAGCCCCACCAGGAACACCACCGGCGGGGGCATGGAGGCCGGGCGGAAGGTGGACCAGAAGAACACGCAGATCACCGCCACGGCCGCCTGCAGCTCCGCCTGGCCGGCGATGCCCAGCGGCAGGGCGCAGGCCAGCAGCAGCAGGGCGGTCAGCGTCGCGGGAAACGACAGCCGGGCCGAACGGTCGAGCCGGCGCCACAGGCTGGGGCGCGGGCGAATGCCGGGGAAGCGGTCGTCCATCTCAGCGCTTCCGCGGCTCGGCCACGCGCGCGCCGGCCTCGGGCGAGATCAGCCCGCGCAGCCCGTAATCGAACAGGCGCACCACCTCCAGCCGGTCCAGCCGGGCGAAGGGCTCCACCTCCGGCACGTTGTTGGCGCTGTAATGCACCACCCCCACCGGCAGCCCGGCGGGGAACGCGCCGGCCTCGGCACTGGTCATCACCCGCTCGCCCTCGGCCGGCTGCACGCCTTCCGGCCAGTGCAGCAGGCGCGGCCGCGCGCCGTTGGTGCCGACCAGGATGGAGCGCGCCCGGCTGTTCTCGAGCGTGACGGGAATGCGGCTGTTGATATCGGTCAGCAGCAGCACGCGCGCGCTGCGCGAGCCCAGCTCCGTCACCCGCCCCACCAGCCCGCGATCGTCGAGCGCGATCTGGCCCTTCACCACCGAATGGTTCGGCCCCAGCGACAGCAGCACGGCGCGGGCATAGACGCCGCCGGCATCGGCCACCACCCGGGCGGTGACGTAGTTGGGGGTGGGCTCCGGGATCCAGCGCAGATTGGCCTTGAGCTGGGCGTTCTCGGCATCGAGGCCGAGCGCCACGGACTGCCAGCGCCGCAGCCGCTCGTTCTCCTCGCGCAGCCGCTTGTTGTCCTCGTAGAGCGTCAGGACCTGCTGGCCTTCCTCCACCACCGCATGCACATGGGCGATGGGGGCGGAGAGGGCGCCGTAGATCGGGGCCAGCGCGTCGGCCAGCGCCATGCGGGCGCGCTCGGCCAGCAGCGCGTCGGCCTTGCCGAGCAGCATCAGGCCGAACGCCGCGGCGATCAGCACCGGCAGGGTCAGCTTTGCCAGCGCCTGGCGAACCGGGATCGACAGCCGGATCAAGATACCTCAGCCCGTATTGAATCCACCCCATTGGAGGCCTTTCGGCCCCCGGCCGCAATCAGTACATGGAGGTCAGAACGTTGCGCAGCCGCTTCATCTCCTCCAGCGCGCGCCCGGTGCCCAGCGCCACGCATTGCAGCGCGTCCTCGGCCACCACCACCGGCAGGCCGGTTGCGTCGCGCAGCACCTGGTCCAGCCGGTGCAGCAGCGCGCCGCCGCCGGTCAGCACGATGCCCTTGTCCACGATATCCGCCGCCAGCTCCGGCGGCGTGTTCTCCAGCGCCACCTTCACCGCCTCGGTGATGGCGCTGACCGGCTCGGTCAGGCTCTCGGCGATGGCGCGCTGGCTGACCACCACCTCGCGCGGCACGCCATTCATCAGGTCGCGCCCCTTCACCTCGCGATACGGCCCCTCGTCGCCCTCGTAGGCCGAGGCGGCGCCGATATCCATCTTGATGCGCTCGGCCGAGCTTTCGCCGATCAGCAGGTTATGGTTGCGGCGGATGTAGCTGATGATCGCCTCGTCCATCTTGTCCCCGCCCACCCGCACGCTGCGCGAATAGACGATGCCGCCCAGCGAGATCACCGCCACCTCGGTGGTGCCGCCGCCGATATCCACCACCATGCTGCCGGACGGCTCGGTCACCGGCAGGCCGGCGCCGATCGCGGCGGCCATCGGCTCCTCGATCAGCAGCACCTTGCGGGCCCCCGCGCTCTCGGCACTCTCCTGGATGGCCCGGCGCTCCACGGCGGTGGAGCCGGAGGGCACGCAGACGATGATCAGCGGCGAGGCGAAGCCGCGGCGGTTGTGCACCTTGCGGATGAAATGCTTGATCATTTCCTCCGCCACCTCGAAATCCGCGATCACCCCGTCGCGCAGCGGGCGGATGGCCTGGATGTTGCCGGGCGTGCGGCCCAGCATCTGCTTGGCCTCCTCGCCCACCGCCAGCACCTGCTTCTTGCCGCGCACATCGGCGATGGCCACCACGCTCGGCTCGTCGAGCACGATGCCGCGCCCCTTCACATAGACAAGGGTGTTGGCCGTGCCGAGGTCGATGGCCATGTCGGCGGACATGAAGCCGAGCAGGCGGGAAATCATGCGCGGAACCTTCTGGGGCGGCTTGGGTCGGAAAGCGGCAGGGGCTTAACCCCACCCGCCCCCTGCGGCAAGGCCCCTGCGCGCGGGGCTCCCTAGAGGATGGCGGAATGCACCAGATTGCTGACCGCCTCCATGCGCTGGCTGTGCCAGGGGTCGGGGATGCGGCAGTTGGTGAGGTAGGCGAAGGAGACGCCGGACTCCGGATCGCCCCAGCAATAGGAGCTGCCCACCCCGCCATGGCCGAACGTGGCGGGCGAAGCGAGGCTGCCCAGCCCGCGAATGCCCGGCGTGCTGCCCCGCAGATGCGGGCCGAGGCCGCGATGCATGGGCATGCCGTTATAGGTATCGACGCGGTCGCCGGTCCAGTTGCGGATGGCATAGGCCAGGCCGCGCGGCGAGACCACCTGCTGCCCACCCAGCGCGCCGCCGTTCAGCATCATCTGATAGAAGGCCGCCATGGCCCGCGCCGTGGCATAGCCGCCGGCCCCGGGCGAGCCGGCGCGGCGCCAGGAAATGGCGTTGTTGGCGGCGATCGGCACCGCGGCCCCGCCTTCTTCGGTGTTGGGCTCGTGCATGTCCGCGGCACGGGGGAAGGCGTCGCGCGGCAGGCCGACGAACAGCTCGCGCTGCAAGCCGAGCTTCTCGATCAGCCGGGTGCGGATCACCTCGCGGAAATCCTCGCCGGTCACCGCCTCGATCAGCATGGCCAGCGTCCAATGCGCGGACTGGCCGTGATAGTGGACGCGCGAGCCCGGCGTGAATTCCAGGCTGAAATCGCACACCGCGGCGCGGCGCCGGGCCACGTCCTCCCAGCAATCCACCGGCAGCTGGGCATGGGGATAGCCGGCCTGGTGGGTGATGACCTGCATCACCGTGATCGCGTCCTTGCCGCGCGTGGCGAATTCCGGAACATGGTCGGCGACGCGGTCGGTGAAGCTGAACGCGCCCTGCTCGGCGAGAACCCAGCAGGCGGCGGCGGTCACCACCTTGGTGTTGGAATAGAGCAGCCACAGCGTGTCATCCGCCGCCGCGCGCTCGGCGGTGGCGTTGCCGAAGGTCCGGAACAGCGCCAGCGCGCCATGCCGGGCAATGGCGATCTGCGCGCCGGGATAGCGCCCCTCCGCGACATGCCGCTCGATCAACGCCACCAGCCGGGCGATCTGGTCCTCGCGCAAACCGGCCGCCGCGAGATCGGTGGTGGCGAGCATGTCTTCGGCCATTTCGTCCCTCCCCTGTCGGACGCGCCAAGGTTCGGCCGGAAGCGGCGGCCGGGCAAGATGCTTCCATCGCCGGGCGATGCGTGGCTTGCTGAACCGATGTTCATCCGCATCGCCCTGCTGGTCACCCAAAGCGGCCCCCCCGCCGCCACCGCCGCCGCCCGGCAGATGCGCGACGGCTTCCACCTCGCCGCCATCCAACGCGACGGCCTGCTCGGCGGACTGAAAGTGCTGCCCACGATCATCGACGACGCCGGCGACCCGGCGGTGGCGCTGACCCGGCTCGGCCCCCTGCTCGACGCCGGCGCCATCGACGTGGTGGTCGGCCCGGTGGACCCCACCATCCTGCGCGCCATCCTGCCCCGCATCGGCCAGGCGACGCTGCTGAGCCCGCTCGGCGCCCCGCCCGATCTTCAGGACAATCCCGCCCTGGCCTGGCCCGCCAACCCCCCCGGCCAACCCGACCCGAACGCCGCCACGAACGTCTCCGCCGCCTTCCAGGCCCAATGGCACATGCCACCCACCCCGGAAGCCGAGGCCGGCTACGACGCCGCCATGCTGCTCGACACCGCGCTGCCCGCTGCCGGCGGCCTCGGCCCCGCCCTGCCCGGCGCCCTGCGCGTCACGCCGTTCGTCTCGGTCAGGCCAGGGGGGAAGGAAGGGCTTCTTTTTTGAAAAAAAGAAGCAAAAAACTTTCACTCGTTTTCGCGGCTCCGCTTCCCGTATCACCGCCCTCGCATCCCCCATCACCGTCTTGACCGGGCTTGTCCCGGTCACCCCGCCGCGACCCCTTGTCGCGGCAGCGGTGAGGCGCCGCCGGCGGGGTCGATTTGCACTCCGTACACGCGGCATCGCCTCGGGAATCACCCAAGGTTTTGGAAATTCCAGGGTTTTACGGGTCAGGCCCAGCCAGGATCTTCCCACCAGCGCGGCCGGACGATCCGGCGCGGGCGGGGCTGAGGCCGCTTCCAGGTAAGGACCGGCGCGGGGCGGGAGGGGGCCATTTCGGGGAGCGGCATCGCACGCTCCGCCGGGGCCTCCGCCTCAGGCATGACAGGGGCTTGGCCCTCGCAGGCCTGGTCGATCAGCTCGGCCAGCCAGTTGCGGCGGCGAGGACGGCGATGAGGAGTGCGCTTCGCGCGGTGGACGGGCGCCACCGGCGGCGGCGGCAGGGTGCCGGTCTTCCAGCGGTGGAACAGGATATCGAGCCTGGTGACCAGCCAGAGCATGTAGGCGTGGATCAGGGCGCGGACGAGCCGCTTCAGCGCCCCTTCGCCATTTTCGGAGGGGTTTGCCGGAACTCGTATGTGCTCCAGGGACTGGGCGAGGTTTTCGCCGAGGCTTGTCCTGAAGGAAGATGAACGCTCCATGAACATAAGGAAGATGTCTAACGGAGGTCGATACCCGCCGCAAGGGGTAAAATACATTTTTTCAAAAAATTTTTGAAGAACATCCTGGGGCTGATCCCGCCCGCTGGCCGCGTGTCCCGGCTGCCGTGACAAGGGGGTCGCATGTCAAGCACTGCCAACACAAAAGGGATGTTGGCACAATCGTGCCGACGCACGGCCCCAATAGACAAAAAGTTCTTTGCTTCTTTCTTTCAAGAAAGAAGCGCTTTCTTCCCTCCTTACGTCTCCACCATCCGCCGCACCAATGCCGAATCCGGGTGTTCGAGTTGTTCGGCGATGGTGAAGTGGTTCAGGCCGGGGGCGCTGTCCCAGGTGCCGCCCCAGGCTTCGGCGATGGAGCGGGATTGGCGTTCGTATTCCGCCCCTTCGTCGCCGCCCACCGTGGCGTGCAGCCGGGCGGCGGGGGGTGGCAGGAACAGGGGGGAGAGGCGGCGGGCTTCGGCTTCGTCCAGGCCGAGCGGGTCGGCGATGGTGGTGTGCAGCAGGGGGGGCAGGTCGAACAGGCCGCTGATGGCGATGCCGGATGGGGTCATGTCGGCGGGCAGGCCGCGGGCCGTCCAGTCGGTGGCGAGCACCATGGCGGTGAGGTGGCCGCCGGCGGAGTGGCCGCTGACCAGGAAGCGGCGGCCGAGGCGGCGGTGGAGGAAGGCGGCGGCGCCGCGCAGCTGTTCCACCAGGGCCGCCATGCTGACCTGGGGGCACAGATCGTAGGAGGGCAGGGCCATGGCCATGCCGTGCGCGTTCACCCCGGCGGCGAAATGGCTGACGGCGGAGCGGTCCAGCCGTTGCCAGTAGCCGCCGTGGATGAACATCGCCACCGGCCCGTCGCGGGCCTCGCCGGGCCAGAAGATGTCCATCGCCTGGCGCGGGGTGGGGCCGTAGGGCAGGTCGAGTTCGGCATGGGCGTGGCTGGCGCGGAAGGCGGCGGCGCGGGCCAGCCAGCCGGCCACCAGGGATGCGGAATTGGCAACCTTGGCGCTGTTGTCGTATTCGGCCTGCAAGTTCAGTGTATCGCTCGGTTTCATCCGCGCATTCCACCCGCCCCGCGCGGCGGGCGCAAGATCGCGTGTGCGGGAACCAATATCGGGTATCAACCCTTGGATTCTATGCTATAAGATAGCGTTGATTTGATTTCCGGGCCGGTTTTGCTGCATTGCAGAAGCGGTCCCAGCGGGGATATGGGCCGATGCGCCTGCGCCGACGGGGTTTGATGCTGGGGGGCCTGACCGCCGCGGCCGCGCCGATCGTGCGCCCGGCGATGGCCGGGCCGATCATCTCGGCGCCGGGTTCGGCCGACGATCCGATGCGCGCCGGCCCGTTGGTGGGGCCGGAGATGCAGCCCTGGCAGCGCTACGCGGTGCCGGTGCAGGGTGCCCCCGGCCGGCCGGCCATCACCATCGTGATCGACGACATGGGGGTGATGCATCCGGGCACCAGCCGTGCCGCCGCCCTGCCCGGGCCGCTCACCTTGTCCTGGTTTCCCTTCGCCCGCCACCTGCCCGAGCAGATCGGCGCGGCGGCGGCGCGCGGGCACGAGACCACGCTGCACATGCCCATGCAGGCCACCTCCAACAGCACCAGCCAGACCGGGCCGGACCCGCTGCGCATCGACCTGCCGCCCGCCGAGAACCTGGCGCGGCTGCGCGCGGCCATCGACGTCATCCCCGGCTCGGTGGGCATCAACAACCACATGGGTTCGGTGGCCACGCGCAGCGTGCCGCTGATGGACATCGTGGCGCTGGAGACGCGGGCGCGGGGCCTGCTGTTCCTCGACAGCGTGGTGATTCCGCACAGCGTCGCCGCCAGCCAGGCGCGTGCCGTGGGGGTGCCGGCGGCCTCGCGCGACGTGTTCATCGACCATGTGCCCACGCTCGCCGGGGTGCGGGCGCAGCTGGAGCTCACCGAGCGCATGGCGCGGCGGCTGGGCAACGTGATCGCCATCGGCCATCCGCATCCCTGGACGCTGGAGGGGCTGGAGGCATGGCTGCCGACCTTGCAGGCCAAGGGCTTCGTGCTGTGGCCGCTCTCCGCCGCGGTGGCCTGGCGCAACGCCCTGCCGCCGCCGGCCCTGGGGCCTGACCGCGTCGTCTGACCCGGCTTCCCGCCCGCCCGGGCTGGCCCCGCTCACGGTGGCGATCGGGGCGGCGCAGACGATCGCCTGGGCGAGCACCTATTATCTTCCCGCCATTCTCGTCGATCCCGTCGCGGAGGCGCTGGGCGCGTCGCGCACCGCGCTGTTCGCGGCGTTTTCCTGGGCGCTGCTGGTCAACGGGCTGTGCGCCCCGGCGGTGGGGCGGCTGATCGACCGGCATGGCGGGCGGCCGGTGCTGGCCACGGGGGCGGCGGTGATCGCCGTGGGGCTGGCGCTGCTGGCCGGCGCGGATGGGCTGGTGCTGTGGTACCTGGCCTGGACGGTGCTGGGCGTGGGCATGGCGATGGGGCTGTACGACGCGGCCTTCGCCACGCTGGGCCGGCTGCTCGGCCCGGCGGCGCGGCCGGCGATCGTCGGTGTCACGCTGATGGCCGGCTTCGCCAGCACGATCGGCTGGCCGCTCGGGGCGTGGCTGGTCGCCCATCTCGGGTGGCGGGCGATGCTGGGGTGTTACGCCGTGGCGCAGCTGACGGTCGTGCTGCCGCTGGTGCTGGTGGCGGTGCCGCGCGTGGCGCGGCGGGCGGTGGCGGAGCTGGCGGGCAGGGCGGCGGGGCGCGGCGGGCGGGTGTTCCTGCTGCTCGCCACGTTCTTCACCTTGCGGGCGGCGATCAGCGCGCTGCTGTCGGTGCACATCCTCACCCTGCTCGGGGGGATGGGGCTGACGACGGGGCAGGCGGTGTTCGCCGCCGCGTTGATCGGGCCGGCGCAGGTGGGCAGCCGGGTGATGGAATGGGTGCTGGCGCGCTGGCTGTCGCCCTTGGGTGGCGCGTGGCTGGGGGCGGTGCTGTTGCCGGCGGGGGTGGCGGCGCTGCTGGGCGGGGCGCCGGCGGTGGCGTTCACCGTGCTGTACGGCATGAGCAACGGCATCCTGACGATCAGCCGGGGCATGCTGCCGCTGGCGGTGTTCGGGCCGGAGCGCTACGCGACGCTGCTGGGAAGGCTGGCCATGCCCGGCCTGCTCGCCCAGGCCGCGGCGCCCACGCTGCTGGCGCCGCTGGTGACGGCGCTGCCGGCGGCTTCGATTTTCCTACTGGTGGGTTTTCTGGCGATTGTCGCCGCGCTCTGCCTCGCGGGGTTGCGGTTGCCACCTTCGCACGCGTGATTGTGCTTGCGTTGTGGCTGGCCCTGTCAAGGCACGCTTCGCTCAAGGGCCTTGAC
>CAMFLK010000079.1 GCA_945957135.1 uncultured Rhodospirillales bacterium | reverse complement strand
GCTCCTCGGTGCGCGGGCCGGCGATGGCGCCGGTGACGAGGCGGTTGTTCAGCACCCAGGCCAGAGCGAAGCGGGGCAGGGTGGTGCCGCGGGCGGCGGCGTGGTCGGCGAGGGAAGCGGCCACATGCAGGCTTTCCGGCCGCCATTCGGTTTCCATCAGCCGCTTGTCCTGCCGCCCGGCGCGGGTGCCGGGCTGGGGCGGGAGGTCCGGCCGGTATTTGCCGGTGAGCACGCCGCGCGCGAGTGGCGAGTAGGGGAACACGCCCAGGCCGAGGGCCGCGCAGGCCGGCAAATGCTCCACCTCGATCGCCCGGTTCAGCGCGTTGTAGAGCGGCTGGCTGACGGCGGGCCGGTCGATGCCCGCCTCGTCGGCCAGCCGGCACATCTCCGCGACGCGCCAGGCGCGGTGGTTGGACAGGCCGAAATGCCGCAGCTTGCCGGCCCGGATCAGGTCGGCCAGCGCGCGGACGGTCTCGGCCATCGGCGTGGCGTGGTCCTCCTTGTGGAGATACATCACGTCGATGGTGTTCACGCCGAGCCGCCGCAGGCTGGCCTCCACCGCTTCCTGGATATGCCGGCGGGAATTGCCGCGGGCGTTGGGGCCGGGGCCGGTGGGGTTGGCGAGCTTGGTGGCGATCACCCACCAATCGCGATGCCCGGCGATGGCGCGGCCCACCACCTCCTCCGACCGCCCCTCGTTATAGACATCGGCCGTGTCGATGAAGTTCACGCCCTGGTCGCGGGCACGGTCGATGATGCGGCGCGAGGTCGGCTCGTCCGTCTGGCCACCGAACATCATGGCGCCGAGACATAGCGGCGACACCTTCAGCCCGCTGCGGCCGAGACTGCGGTATTCCATGGCGACCCCTCCTGTTCAGCCGACGGCGATACGCGTTTGATGCGCGGATGGCCGATGCCGCGCAAGACCCTCCGATCCCTCCCTCGCCGGGGCTGGCCGCGCTGTTCTGGGTGTTCCTGGCGATCGGCATGCAGAGTTTCGGCGGCGGCATGTCCGCCTGGATGCGGCGCGAGGTGGTGCACAAGCGACGCTGGATGAGCGAGCAGGCCTTCGTGGGCGGGCTCGCCCTGTGCCAGATCGCGCCGGGGCCGAACGGCGTGAACCTCGCGGTGTTCATCGGCACCACGCTGCGCGGCCGGCTGGGCGCGGTGGCGTCGCTGGGCGGCATGCTGCTGGTGCCGGTGATCGTCGTGCTCGCCCTGGGCGCGGGTTTCACCCATATCCGCGACGTGCCTGGCGTGGAATCGGCGATGACCGGGTTGGGGGCGGCGGCGATCGGGCTGAACCTCGCCACCGGGCTGCGCATGATGGCGCGCAACATCCGCGCCGTGGGGGCGGGGGTGGTGATGGTGGCGACGGCGCTCGCGGCGGGATGGTTTGGGGTGCCGCTGCCCCTCGTGCTCCTGGTGGCCGCCCCGCTCAGCCTGATGCTGGCCAGGGGGCGCGCGTGATCGTGGTTCTGGTTCGCCTCGCCGGGCTGTTCGGCATGCTGTCGCTACTGGCTTTCGGCAGCGCCAATTCGGTGATTCCGGATATGCAGCGCGCGGCGGTGCAGACCTATGGCTGGATGACCGATCGGGACTTCCTCGACCTGTTCGCCATCTCACGCGTGGCGCCGGGGCCGGGCTCGCTGATCGTGGCCCTGGTGGGGCAACGGGCGGCCGGGCTGGCGGGGGCGGCGGTGGCGACGCTGGCGATGTTCGGTCCGTCGAGCCTGCTGGTCCACGCCATGGCCGGGCTGTGGCACCGCGCGCGGGAGGCGCGCTGGCGCGGCTGGGTGGAGCAAGCGCTGGCCCCGATCGCCATCGGGCTGGTCTTCGCGAGCGTCATCGGCCTGGTTCGCGGCACGGAGCACGGGCTGGCTCCGCTGCTGTTGACCGGGCTGGCGGGCGCGGTTCTGACGGCGAGCGAGATCCAGCCATTGATCGTGCTCGCCGCCGGCGCGGCGGCCGGGTGGTGGCTGGGCCTGTAATACCGGCGGCGCGCCAAACAAGACTCATACCAACGGTCATTCTTCATGACCGTCGGTATGACTCCGCCTATCGGTAGTAGTAGCCCGGCGGCGGGGGCGGCGGCCGATGGTAATAGGCGTAGCGCGGGCCATAAGCCGGCTCGACCACGCAGCCCGCGAGAATGACGCCGGCGGCGGCGAGGCAGAGCAGGCGGCCGACGAGGTTGGCGGAACGGCGCATGGGTGGACCCTTTCGTCCGATCACATGCCGTGACTTGAGGCCGGCCTCGCGGCTTTCCTACGGTGGGATGATGGCGTTACGGTGGCTCACGCCTTCTTGACGTTCCAGAACAGCGGCAGCGGCCCCTTGAGCTGGCCGGTGACGTTCTTGCGGAAGCCGGCCGACTGGAAATACTGGCCGAGCGGCACGTAGAGCGCGTCCGTCAGCGCCTCCAGTTGCATGTCCGTGGCAAGATTCTTCTGCTCGGCGGCATCCTCCGAGCCGATCCACTGGTCGCGCATCGCCTCGATCTTCGCATTGGTGGGCCAGCCGTACCAGGCCTGCTTGCCGTTGCCGCGCATGGCCGGCACGGTCAGCGGATCGAGATAGTCCAGCGCCCCGAAGCTGGTGCAGAACAGCGACCAGCCGCCCTTGTCCAGCGGCTCGCGGCTGTTGCGGCGCTGCACCACGGTGCCCCAATCCATCGAGGCATCGTCGAAATTCACCCCGATCTGGCGCAGCGTGGCGGCGACCACCTGGGTCATCGCGTCGTAGAACGGCTGGTCGGTGGGGTGCAGCAGCACCAGCTTCTCGCCGTTGTAGCCGGACTCGGCCACCATCTTCTTCACCTTGGCGAGGTCGCGCTTCGGCCCGCCCAGCCGGTCCATGCCGGCCGTGTTGGCCAGGCGCGTTCCCGGCGGGAAGCAGCCGACCGGCGCGTTGAAGGCGCTGGGGTCGTCGCCCATCAGCGCCGTCATCACCTCCGCCTGATCGACGGCGGCCAGGATCGCCTGGCGCAGGCCGCGATTGGTGGTCGGCCCCTGCACGTGGTTGAAGCGCAGCACCGGCCACAACCCGTACGGGTCGAGCCGCGTGACCACCACGTTGGGGTCCTTCTTGAGCAGCGGGATCAGATCCGGCAGGGGCATTTCCCACCAGTCGATCTGCCCGGTCTGCAGGGCGGAGGCGGCCGTGGCGGCCTCGGGGATCACCTTCCACTCCACCCGGTCCACCAGCACGCGCTTGGCGCCGGCGGTGAAGCTCGGTGCCTCGTTGCGCGGCGCGTAGTCGGCGAAGCGCTCGTACACGGCGAGGCTGCCGGCCACGTATTCGTCCTTCTTGAAGCGGAACGGGCCGGAGCCGACCATCTCCGTCACCTGCTTGTACGGGTCGGTCTTGGCCAGCCGCTCCGGGTAGATCACCGGCGGGCTGGGCAGGATTTTCGCGAGCGCGCTGAGCAAAGCGGGGAATTTCTGCTTGAGGCGGAAGACGAGGGTGCGATCGTCCGGTGCCGACAACTCGTTCATCCGCTCGGCGAGCGTCTGGCCCATCGTGTCGCGCTTCATCCAGCGCTGCAGCGAGGCCACGCAGTCGCGCGCCAGAACCGGCTCGCCGTCGTGGAATTTCAGGCCGGGGCGCAGCGTGATGGTCCAGCGCAGCCCGTCCTCCGCCACCACGTGGCCCTCGGCCATCTGCGGCTGCGGGGTGAGGGAATCGTCGAGCCCGTAGAGCGTGTCGAACAGCAGGAAGCCGTGGTTGCGCGTCACCGTCGCGGTGGTGAACATCGGGTCGAAGATGCTGATCGCCGCCTGCGGCACGAAAATCAGCGTGCGGCTGCTGGCCGATTGCGCGATGGCCGGTGCCCCCAGCCCGCGATAGGCGGCAAGGGCGGCGGCGCCGCCGAGCAGGTGTCGTCTTTTCATACCGTTCCTCCCCGCGCGATGCGTGGCGCGCGCTTGGCAGGATGCAGGCCACACCCGTATAATTTCGTCAAGAAATTATCAAAACTGCGTTGTGCCCCACTGACAAATTGTTCCTATTTGTTAATCGCCTTAATTCTTCTCCATTGACCGGAGCGAATGTGCGCCGATGAACGAACTGCCGGTCCGCGGCATCTGGGCCGACAGCGAAGCCTGGTCCGTCACCGAGGCGCTTGGCATCGGTCGCGACCTCGACCTCGCCGATCTCAAGGCCAGCCGGCTGGTGGACGGGGCGTGGTATGCCCAGAGCTATCCGGACAGTGCCGGCAGCGATCCCGAGGCCCATTTTCTCGATCACGGCTGGAAGCTGGGCCACCAGCCCAACCCCTATTTCGCCACCGAATGGTATCTGCGCCAGCACCCGGACGTGGTGCGCACCGGCGCCAACCCGCTGCTGCACTATCTGCGCCGTGGCGAGGCCGAGGGGCGCTCGCCCGCGCCGTGGTTCGACCTGCCCTGGTATCGCGAGCGCCACCGCCCGGGCCCCGGCGAGACGCTGCTGCGCCATTTCCTGCATCGCCGCTGCGCCGGCACGGTCAGCCCGTTGCCGGAATTCGACCCGGCCTACTACCTCTCCACCTATCCGGACGTGCTCGCCGCCGGCGTCGATCCGTTCGAGCACTATCTGAACTGGGGCTACCGCGAGGGCCGCAACCCTTCCGCCGGGTTCGACACGCGCTACTACCAGCGCCGCCATCTCGACGGCGACCTGTCCGAGAACCCGCTGCTGCACTATCGCCGGGTGCGCGGGCTGATCCGCCTGCACACAACCCCGCCGGCGAGCGAAACCGACGTGTTCGCCGCGGTCCGCCGCTTCGTCCGCCCCGGCCCGGATTTCGAGGAGCCGGTGAAGCTGCCGCCCAGCGCCGTGCGCCGCGCCAAGCTGCTGGCCTTCTACCTGCCGCAGTTCCACGCCATCGCCGAGAACGACGCGTGGTGGGGCCGGGGCTTCACCGAATGGACCTCCGTCGCCCGCGCCATGCCGCGCTTCGCCGGCCACTACCAGCCCCGCATCCCTCGCGACCTCGGCCACTACACGCTGGAGGGCACCGGCGTGATGGCCCGCCAGGCGGCGATGGCGCGTGACGCGGGGGTGCACGGCTTCGTGCATTATTTCTACTGGTTCAACGGCCACCGCCTGCTGGAAAAGCCGGTGGAGGCGATGCTGGCCGATCCCGCCGTCGATTTTCCCTTCTGCCTGATGTGGGCGAACGAGAACTGGACGCGCAGCTGGGACGGCTCGCAGGACCAGGTGCTGATGGCGCAGGACTGGCGGGTGGAGGACGAGCCGGCCCTGCTCGCCTGTCTCGTCCGGCATTTCCGCGATCCCCGCTATATCCGCGTGCAGGGCCGGCCGCTGCTGATGGTCTATCGCGCCGGGCTGATCCCGGACACCGCCGCCACCATCGCCCGCTGGCGCGAGGCGTTCCGCCGCGACCATGGCGAGGACCCGCTGCTGGTGATGTCCCAGAGCTTCGGCGCGCAGGACCCGCGCCCGATGGGCTTCGATGCCGCCGTGGAATTCCCGCCGCACAAGCTGGTGGGAGGGTTGCGACTGCGCAATGCGGAACTGGCCTATTACGATGCCGGCGCCACCGCGCAGGTGTTCGCCTATGACGACGTCGCCGCCGCCGCGCTGGCCGAAACGCCGCCCGATTTCCCGCTGATCCGCACCGCCCTGCCGGGTTGGGACAACGACGCGCGGCGCGAGGGGGCGGGCATGGTGCTGCACGGCGCGAGCCCCGCCGCGTACCAGCGATGGCTGGCGGCCCTGGTCGATCAGGCCCGGGCGCGGCCGGTGTTCGGCGAGAACCTGGTCTGCGTCAATGCCTGGAACGAATGGGCCGAGGGGGCCTATCTGGAGCCGGACGTGCATTACGGTGCGGCCTATCTGAACGCCACCGCCCGCGCCATCGGCCATGCCGCGACGGAAGAGGCGCCACGGCTTCTGCTTGTCGGGCACGACGCCTTTCCCGCCGGCGCCCAGTCGCTGCTGCTTCAGCTCGGCCATCGGCTGCGCCGCCGCTTTGGCCTCGGCATCGAGTTCCTGCTGCTGGGCGAGGGCGCGCTGGCCGCCGACTACGCCGCCGCCGCGCCCACCACCGTCATCACCGACCCCGCATTGCTGGCCCGCCATGCCGAGGGGCTGGCGGCACGGGGCATCCGCACCGCCATCGTCAACTCCGCCGCCTCCGCCTGGGCCGTTCCGGTTCTGCGCGCCGCCGGCATCGCCGCCGTGCTGCTGGTGCACGAATTGCCGCGCCTGCTCGCGGAGCGCGATCTGACCGCGGCGGCACGGCAGGGTGCCGCCGCGGCCCAGCGCGTGGTGTTCCCCGCGCCTTCGGTGCGCGATGCCTTCGCCGCGATCGCCGACCTGCCCGCCGACCGGCAGCTTCTGCTGCCGCAAGGCATCTGGCGGCGCATCGCCTTCTCGCCACGCGCCCGCCAGCGCCTGCGCGCGCGGCTGGGCGTGGCGGAGGGCGCGCGCCTGGTGCTCGGCGCCGGCTATGCCGATCTGCGCAAGGGGTTCGACCTTTTCCTGCACGCCTGGCGTGCCGCGCGGCGGCGGGATTCATCGGTCGTGTTCTGCTGGCTCGGCGACATCGACCCGTCCCTCGCCGCCTGGCTGGGTCCGGAAATCGCGGCGGCGGAAGCGACCGGCACGTTCCATCGGCCGGGCCACCGCAACGACATCGCCGACTGGTTCAGCGCCGCCGATCTGTTCCTGCTCCCCTCGCGCGAAGACCCGTTTCCGTCCGTGGTGCTGGAGGCGATGGCGGCGGGATTGCCCAGCATCGCCTTCGCCGGCGCGGGGGGCATGCCGGACACGCTGACGCGGCTGCGGGCCGGCGCGGTGGTGCCGATGGCCGATACCGACGCCATGGCCGACGCCGTCCTCGCGATGACCCCGCGCGAGGCCACGCGTGCCCGACTCGCCAAGCGGGCCCGGGAGAATTTCGATTTCGACGCCTATGCCGGTGCGTTGCTGCGCGAGGCGATGCCGGACCTGCCCGGCATCTCCGTCGTCGTGCCGTCGTTCAACTACGCGCGCTACCTGCCCGCGCGGCTCGGCTCGATCTTCGCGCAGACCCATCCGGTGGCGGAAATCCTGGTCCTCGATGACGGCTCCAGCGATGGCAGCGTCGATTGCGCCCGCCAACTCGCCCAGGAAGCGGGCCGCGATATCGCGGTCACCGCCAATCCCCGCCCGTCCGGCTCGCCGATCGCGCAATGGGCGAAAGGCGCCGATCTCGCGATGGGCGAGTATGTCTGGATCGCCGAAGCGGATGACGAGGCCGATCCCGCCCTGCTCGCCACCCTCGCGGCCCGGCTCGACGCGGCGGGGGATATCGACCTCGTGGCCTGCGACAGCCGCGCCATCGACGCCGACGGCGTGCTGCTGCGGCCGGACTACCAGGACTATTACGCCGGGTCCGGCGCGGGGGCGCTGGCGCGCGACGGCGTGTTCACCGGCCGCGACTTCCTCGCGCGCTTCATGGCCGAGCGCAACCTGATCCTCAATGTCAGCGCCGTGCTGTGGCGGCGCCGGGCGCTGCTGGCCGCGCTCGAACGATGCGGGCCGGAGCTGCGGACATTCCGCAGCGCCGGCGACTGGCGGCTCTACGTCGCGCTGCTTTCCGCCTGCGGCAGCATCGCCTGGGTGGCCTCGCCGCTCAATGTCCATCGCCGGCACGCGGCCAGCATCACCGGACGCACCGGGGCCGCGCGGCAGATCGCCGAAATCACGCGCGTGCATGAGGCCGTCGCCGCCACGCTCGGGCCAGACGAGGCGTTGCGCACCCGGCAGGAAGACTACCGCCGGCGCCTGGCGCGAGAGCTGGGTTTGGCCTGAACCGGGCGCGCGGCGAGCGCTTCGATGCGGTCGAGCATCCGCAATCCCACAGCACGATTGCCGTGGCTGAGCAGCACGCCGCGCCGGCCGCGTTCGGCGAGCGCGGCGCCGCGGGCCGGGTCGGCCAGGATGGGGGCCAGCAGCCGCGCGGCGTGATCGATATCCGGGTCGGCCCAGTTCTGGCCCTCGCCATGCGGATAGTCCTCGGGCTTCAGCGCGACCATACGGAAATCGACGAGAAGGCTGTTGTCCGGCCGCATGAAATCGAGATTGCCGGACCACGCGGTGCCCAGGGCGAGGCGGCCCAGCGCCATCGCCTCGCCCAGGCCGCGGCCGAATCCCTCGGCGCGGTGCAGTGAGACGAAGCAGTCGCAGGCATTGACCAGGCTGCGCACGCCCAGGGAATCGAGGGGTGCCGTCAGCAGCTTCACCTGCGGATCCGGCGCGAGCTCGCCCGCCCAATCCTCGCCGCCGCGCTCGCCGTTCTTCACCTTCAGCACGAGTTGCAGATCCGCGAACGGATGCGCGGCCCGCAGCGACGCGAACAGCGCCAGCACCGCCTGCGGGTTCTTGCGTTCGGCGAAGGAGGACAGGTCGAAGAAATGCAGCAGCACGAAGGCGGATTCGCGGATACCCAGCTGCCGGCGCGACAGCATCGGCCCCGGCTCCGCCTGCACGGCCTGGCCGATCGTGTGCGCCGTCAGCCCGCTTGCCGCCAGGCTGTCGCGCACGAAATCGGACATCGCCCAGATCTCGTCGAACCGCCCGAGCTGCTTGGCCCACGGCTTGGGATAGGCGGGAAGTTCCCAGGCCGGCGCGATGACGTTGATGCCGTCCTCGATCTTCCCGCCGCGTTCCGCGAAGGCCGCGAGAACGGGCTCCACCTCGTCGCCGTTGATGTTGAACACCCGGATGCCCGGCCCGGCGACCTCGCATTCATCCGCCCCGACCAGCGCCGCATGGGCGGGATCGCTGCATCGCGTGTAGCGGAAGATGTCCATCACCGCCGGGCGCAGCCCCACCGCGTGGCAGGCGCGCAGCTGCTGGCGCAGACCCTCGCCCATGCCGATCGGCGACCAGGGATGGCCGATCAGGGTGATGGGCACGTCATCGCTCATGCCGGTCGCCTCGGCCCCAGCGCGTCGCGCCACGCTTCCAGCCAGCGATGGCCGAACCGGCCATCCGGTTCCAGATGCGCGCCCTCGGCCCACTCGTTCCAGGCGTTGATGAACAGCAGCCGTTCCTCGCCGAAATGGAAGCTGTCGAGCTCCGCGATCTTCGCCTCGGCATAGGCCTGGAAGGTCGCGGGGTCGGTTCCGTCGAAGCTGGTGCCTTTCAGATTTTGCCGCGGCGTGTTGTCCCAGGACGGGAAGATCGCGGGGTAGCGCGGATAGGCGACGGTCTCGCGGCCAATGAACGCCAGCGCGGTGGCGGGATAGTCGTAGCGATAGCCGGCCCAGCCTTCCTTCACGATCTCGGCCGGCGCCTCGCTGGGCACGGCGCGGCCATGCGGGGGAAATTCCACGCTGGCATCGAAGCCGAGATCGGCGGGGCCGATGCCGCGGTCCACCGCCTCCATGCTCTCCACATAGACCAGATGGACGCCGGGGAAGCCCGCGCGCGCGAACGCGGCCCGGCAGCGCCGCGCGAAATCCGGCGCATCCGGCAGCAGCAGCGGCCGATAGACGAGAAACAGCGGGCGCCCGTTCACGCGCAGATAGCGGGGGTCCGCCGCGTCGCGCACCGCGTCGGCGATGATGGCGTCGAGCGTGGCATCGTCATAGCGTTGCGCGAGCAGGATTTCGCGTTCGCCGCCGTCCCAGTGCCGCGTCCAGTTCTCGTTGGCCCAGCACAGGCACCAGCGAAAGGGAATATCGGGATTGGCCCGCAGCATCTCCAGCGGCCGGTGCAGAACCCGGCGATCGCCGAAATTGTAGTAATAGACGCAGAATCCTTCGATGCCATAGCGCGCGGCGAGTTCCGCCTGCCGCGCCATCGCCTCGGGAACGCGCAGGTCGTAGAATCCGAGATCGGCGGGCAAATGCGGCTGGTAGTGTCCGGCGTAGCTCGGGCGGGCGCGTGCGACATTGGTCCATTCGGTGAATCCGGCGCCCCACCACAGATCGTTCTCCGGCGTCGGGTGGAACTGCGGCAGGTAGAAGGCGATGCCGCGCACCCGGTTCATGGCGGCGAGCGTATCCCCCCAGCGCGCCGCGAGCACCTGCTGGTTGCGCGCCACCCTACGCAATCTCCGGCTCTGCGACTGGCGGTTCGTGGACACGCTGAGATGGTGCACCACCACCGCCGCATGTACGTAGCGCACCCCATGGCCCGCCGCGCGCAGCCGCAGGCAGAGATCGACATCCTCGCAATAGGCCGGCGCATAGGCCGTGTCGAACAGATCGCCTGCCACCGCCGACCGGCGCAGCATCAGCGCCGCGCCCGAGCAATAGGCGACGTCGCGATCCCGGCGATAGCCGGCCTCGTCGGGGTCGGCGAACAGGCCGACCATGCCGCTCTCGCCATCCGGCGTCAGGAAGCATCCGGCTTCCTGCAAGCGCCCGTCGGGATAGATCAGTTTCGGCCCGACCGCGCCCAGCCCGGCATCCTCCTCCAACGCGGCGATCATCCGCTCGATCGCGCCTTCGGTGACCTGCGCGTCGTTGTTCAGCAGCAGCACATAGGTGCCGCGGCACGCGGCGAAGGCCGCGTTGCAGGAGGCGAGAAAGCCGAGATTGGTGGGGTTGCGCCGATAGACGAGATTGGGAACCTCGGCGAAGGCGGCCATCGCCGGATCGTCGGACGCGTCGTCGGCCAGCACCACCTCGAACGCCGCGCGCGGGCGGAAGCGGACCAGCGCCATCAGGCATTCCGTGGTGACGTCCACTTCGTTGTAGGCGGGCACCAGGATCGACAGAACCGGCCGATTTGCCTTGGGAAATTTCAAGGCCGCGATGTCGCGCGCGGGCTGGCGGCTGCGCAGCAGCTTCGGGGCCGCGACGGCGACGCTCTCCTTGCGCCGGCCCCGCATCTCCGCGATGCGCGCGCGCAGGTCGGGCTCGGCGGCCGGGGCGGGTTCGGCCTCGCGGCGCGGTGGCGGCGCCGGCCGTTCATTGGCGGCCTGCCGCCCTTCCTGCCGTCCATGCAGAAGATAATGGCGCAGCGGCGCCATGCGCGCGTCGGCGACATCGGTGTAGCGTCGCCAATACAGCGCGCCATCGAATCCCGGCCCCGCCGCGCGGGCCTGCCCATCGCCCACCCAGGCGAAATGGCGGAGCGCGGCATAGGCGCCGCCCCGCGCCTCCGCGTTCCTGGCGCCGTACCAGACAGGGTCGAAATACGGATTCGGCGGATGCCCGCCGGCGATTCCCGCCGTGAGATAATGGCGCAGCAACTGCGTGGCCGGCGCCGCTTCGCCCAGCCGGCCGCGATAGAAATCCGCATCGAGATACGGGCTGGGGCTGGCGGTGCCGCTGTCCAAAAACGCGCTCAGCGCCTCGATTGATGGAGGATCGCCGAGATTTTCTCCGTGATAGCCGATGATATAGGCGAGGTCGATCAGCGGGTGAGGATTGCGCCGTTCGGACAGGCCGCTGTCGATAAAATGGAGCAGCGGATCGGTGTCGGCGGCCGCCACATCGGGATTGGTGGCGAGGTAGTAGGCGCGATCGAAATAGAACGAGAGCGGCGGGCGCGACGATCGGGGAATCGCCAGGTAGCGCGCCACCGCCCCGAGATCGCCCCGGCCGCCGCCGAGCGCGCGGCGGAACAGCGCCTCATCCACGAAGGGCGTGCACAGGGCCCGGTGGGCCAGCCTGAGATCGTCCGTATCCACTCTGCCGCCGATACCCAGATGTGATCAGGCATGATGAAAATGCCGGCGGATGCTACAGGATCGGCCGGCCCGGGCCAACATGCCCGCTGGCGCAATGGCCTTCGTGCTTGCATGGCGCCGACCGGCGGCGGAGACTGGCGGCATGGACCCACGCACCGCGCTCGATGCCATCGGCCAGTTGCCGGATGGCGAGATCGACATCGCCGAGGCCGCGCTGCAACTCGCCCGCGTCGATGCGCCGGACGCGGATTGGCAGGCGGCGCGCGCCCATCTGTCGGACCTCGCGCGCGCGGCGGTGGCGGCCGGCGCGGAGATCGGCGGGGAAGACGTCGTCGGGCAGATTTCGGTGCTGGGGGAGCTGATCGGCCGCCGGTTCGGCTATGCCGGCGACAGCGCCACCTATGACGATCTCGCGAACGCGAATCTCATCCGCGTGATCGAGCGGCGCCGTGGCCTGCCGGTCGCGCTGGGCGTGCTGTGGCTGCACGCCGCCCGCGCCGCCGGCTGGGACGTGCGCGGCATCGACTTCCCCGGCCATTTCCTGCTCGCCCTGTCCGCCGGCGCGGAAACCGCGGTGCTGGATGTGTTCGCCGGCGGCCGCCGGCTGCAGGCGCCCGACCTGCGCGCGCTGATCAAGGTGGTGGAGGGCAAGCAGGCGGAGTTGCGGCCGGAGCTGATGGCGGCGCTGGGCACGCGCGGCGTGCTGCTGCGGCTGCAGAACAACATCAAGCAGCGGCGCCTCGCCGCCGGCGACATGGCCGGCGCCCTGGCCTGCGCCGAGGACATGCTGCGCATCGCCCCCGCCCAGGCGGTGCTGTGGCGCGAGGCCGCGGTGATGAACCAGCGGCTGGACCGGGTGGCCGCGGCGCTGCGCTGTTTCGAGCGCTATCTCGCGCTGATCCCGCCCGGCGAGGCGGCCGACCGGGCGCGCAGCGCGGCGGAGGAGTTGCGTTCCCGGCTCAACTGACCCATCCATGGGCCAGCAACCCGGAGCCTGCCATGGCGCGCGCCCTGAACGTCGCGGTCCAGATGGACCCGATCGAGACCATCAACATCGACGGCGATTCCACCTTCGCGCTGATGCTCGCCGCCCAGGCGCGCGGCCACACGCTGTGGCATTACGAGGTGCGCCACATGTCGCTGCGCGAGGGCGTGGTGAAGCCGGGCGCCAAGCGCGAGGAGCGGCTGTTCGCCCGCGCCCGGCCGGTGACCGTGCAGCGCGTGCGCAACGCCCATTACAGTTTCGGCGAGGCGCGGATCATCGACCTCGGCACCATGGACGTGGTGCTGATGCGCCAGGACCCGCCCTTCGACATGGCCTATATCACCGCCACCCACATGCTGGACCACATCCACCGCGCCGACGGCACGGGCACGCTGGTGGTGAACAACCCCACCTCCGTGCGCAACGCGCCGGAAAAGTTGCTGGTGACGCATTTCCCGGAGCTGATGCCGCCCACGCTGGTGACCTGGGACGTGGACGCCATCAACGGCTTCCGCGCCACCCACAAGGACATCATCGTCAAGCCGCTGTTCGGCAATGGCGGGGCCGGGGTATTCCGCATCCGCCACGACGACGAGAACCTGGCCGCCCTGCTGGAGATGCATTTCGCCCGCTCGCGCGAGCCGCTGATGATCCAGCGCTACGAGCCGGCGGTGCGCAAGGGCGACAAGCGCATCATCCTGATCGACGGCGTGCCGGCCGGGGCCATCAACCGCGTGCCGGCGGCGGGCGAGGCGCGCAGCAACATGCATGTCGGCGGGCGGCCGGAGCAATCCGTGCTCACCCCGCGCGACCAGGAGATCTGCGCCCGCATCGGCCCGCTGCTGCGCGAGCAGGGAATGATCTTCGTGGGCATCGACGTGATCGGCGACTGGCTGACCGAGATCAACGTCACCTCGCCCACCGGCCTGCAGGAAATCGGCCGGTTCGACGGCACGGACCTCGCAGGGATGATCTGGGATTCGATCGAGGCCAAGCTCACACGGCCATGATCTCGGCCAGGGTGACCAGCACCGCCTCCGCCTGGGCATCCAGGCCGTAGCGCTCGGCCACCCAGCCGCGATACAGGCCGGGGCGGCCGGCGCGGATCAGCGCCACCGCGGAATCGATGTCGGCGAACAGGCACTCCTCCGGCCACAGCGCGTCGGCGCCGGGGAAGTCGTGCACCACGGGAAAGGCGCCGACGGCCATCGCCTCGCCGATATTCATGCCGAAGCTCTCGTACAGCGTGGTGCTCAGCAGCACGCCCTTGTCGGCATACCATTCGGGCATGTCGGCGACATGGCCGTGGAAGGTGAGCATGCCCGCGAGGCCGAGGCGCGGGATCATCCGCTCCAGGTAGCGCAGGGTGCGCAGATCGGTGAAGGCGCCGGCCACGTCCACCCGGTAGCGCGGGTCGGCCTGGCGCAGCCGGTGGGCGATCTGGAGCAGCAGCATCGGGTTCTTCTTGGGCTCGACATGCCCCACCCAGGCCACCCGGAACCGGTCGCCGGTACCGGGGCGGAAACGGGCGAGATCGATGCCGTTGGGCACGATGCGCATGGGCGCGGCGATGGCCGGGAAACGCTCGGCCAGCACCTGCGCGATATCCCCGCCCACCGTGAACAGGCAGCCCACGCGCCGCCAATCCACGCGGGCGGGAAAGTCGGTCTGCAACGCCTCGATGGAATGCAGCCTGACCACGCAGGGCCGCTCGCCCAGCACGCCGCTGGTGGTGGCCCACACCGCGTGGTCCCAGCACCATTCCAGCCACACGATATCGGCCCAGCCGATGGCCTCGGCCAGCGCGTCGCCGGGCGGGGCGGAGATGAAGCGCAGCTCGAAACGCGCCGCCAGCCGGTCCATCAGCGGGCGGAGGAAGCTGGTCTGCGCGTCCTTCACCCGGTCGGCCAGCAGCAGGCGCGGCTTGGCGTCGCGTTTGGATAGATGGGTCATCGGCGTCTCCCGAACCGGGAGAGGCTAGACGGTGCCGGTTTCGTCCTTGTTAACCGCCGCGCCGGGCGCCGCCTGGCCGGAAAAGCTGCCGGTGCGTTCCCAGGTGCGATAGGCGTCGAGCTGCTGCTGGCTGGGGATGGTGCGGGTCACGGCGCCGCTGTCGTTGCGGAACTCGATCACCACCATGCCCAGCGCGCTGTCCAGCCGCAGCACCGGGTTGGGCAGGGCGGTGGCGTCCTGGGTGGCGGCCGGCTGGAAGGAGGGAGTCGGCACCGCCTCGCGCGAGGGCGGCGCGACCGGCTGGACGGGAGAGATGGTGAGGTCGTCGGGCATCGGGCTGGCTCATGGCAAGGGCCCCTACAAGGGCGCCTTCCTGGCGCGCAAATCCCACCTTGCGACGAAGTGATGAGAAAACGGTTAACCCGTCACGAGTCGTAGGTGACCAAACTCTCGAACGGCACGCCCACCCGCTTGCGCCCTTCCAGGAAGCTCAGCTCGATCAGCGCGGCGGCGGCCGGCACCTCGGCCCCCACCTGGCGCAGCAGGGCGATGCCAGCCGCCATGGTGCCGCCGGTGGCGAGCAGGTCGTCCACCACCACCACGCGCTGGCCTTGGGTGATGGCGTCGGCCTGGATCTCGATGCGGTCGGTGCCGTATTCCAGCGCGTAGTCGAGCCCGATCGTCGCCCCCGGCAGCTTGCCCGGCTTGCGCAGCATCACGAAGCCGCAGCCCAGCTTCAGCGCCAGGGGGGCCGCCATCAGGAAGCCGCGGGATTCGATGCCGGCCACCAGGTCCGGCTGATAGGCGCGCACCATCCGGGCGAGCCGGCCCATCGCCACCTGCCACGCATCCTCGTGCCGCAGCAGGGTGGAGATGTCGTAGAACAGGATGCCGGGCTTCGGGAAATCCGGAATGCCGCGGATGTGGTCCTTGAGGTTCATGCGCCGCTCCGGGTTGGGGAGGCACGATGTAGAGCGGGCGCCCGGCCGGCGGCAAGCCGTTTCCCTTGGCGCGAGGATCGGCTAGGCAGGGCCATGTCGCGCGTTCCGGTTGCCGTGGCGGCGGGCTTGGCCGGCCTTGCCGTCTATGTGGGTGTCGTGGTGGCATGGGCCGACCATGTGCTGCCCGCGCATTGGGCGGTGCAGATCGTCTATTTCGCCATCACGGGCACGGCGTGGGTGGTGCCGATCCGCTGGCTGATGCTGTGGGCGGCACGGAAATGACACACTGAACGGCCGGCAAGGCTGCTAGAACGAAACGCGCGAGACAGCGCAACGATGGGAGGGACCCTGACCATGAAACGTCGTACCCTGATGGGCGGGGCCGCCGCCCTCGCCGCCGGCGCCACGCTGCCCGCCGCCGCCCAGGCGCCCCGCACCAGGATCATCTTCTGGCACGCCATGACCGGCGCGCTGGCCGACGAGATCACCCGCATCGGCACCGCCTTCAAC
>CAMFLK010000078.1 GCA_945957135.1 uncultured Rhodospirillales bacterium | reverse complement strand
CGAGGCGATGGCGCGTGTACAGCGAGAAATTCGTTCCATAATCGTCATGGACGGGTCAGGCCCGTACATGGCGATGAGTTGAGCAAACGCGCAGCGAAAATCAAAAGTTCTTTGCTTCTTTCTTTCAAGAAAGAAGCGCTTCCTTTCTTCCTTCCCTACCCCGCCAGTTCCACCACCACCGGCACATGGTCCGATGGTTGTTCCTCCCCGCGTTCGCGGCGGTCGGGTGTGGCGGAGACGAGGCGTTCGGCGAGCGCCGGCGAGAGCAGGGCGTGGTCGATGCGCAGGCCCTGGTCGCGGGGCCAGGCGGCGGCCTGGTAGTCCCAGAAGGTCCAGGCCGGGCCGGTGGGGTGCAGGGCGCGGACGGCGTCGGTCAGGCCGAGCCAGAGCAGGGCGCGGAAGGCGGCGCGGGTTTCGGGGCGGACCAGCGCGTCGGTGGGGGGCAGGGCGCCGGGGGACAGGTCGGCGTCCGTCGGGCAGACATTGAAGTCGCCGGTGATGATCAGGTTCTCGTCGCGGTCGAGCAGCTGGGCGGCGCGGGCGCGCAAATGGTCCATCCAGGCCAGCTTGTACTGGTAGCCAGTCTCGCCGCCGGAATTGCCGTTGGGCAGGTAGATGCCGATGACCGTCATCCCCGCCACCGTCAATTCGATGTAGCGGGACTGGGCGTCGTCCGCCGGCAGGCCGGGCAACACGCGATGGGTGGCGGTGAAGGGGATGCGGGCGAGGGCGGCGACGCCGTTATAGGCTTTCTGGCCCACCACCTCGGCGGTGTAGCCGAGCTCGGCGAAGCTGGCGGCGGGGAACTGGTGCGCCTCGCATTTGATTTCCTGCAGCAGCAGCAGGTCGGGCTGGACGCGTTCCAGCCAGCGGCGGACATGGCCCTCGCGCTGGCGGATGGAGTTGACGTTCCAGGTGGCGATCTTCACGCGGGGTCAATCAATCGCGAAGCTGGTTCCGCAACCGCAGGAGGAGGCGGCGTTGGGGTTGCGCACGGCGAAATGGGCGCCCATCAGCGCGTCCGTATAGTCGAGCTCGGCGCCGGCCAGCAGGTCGAGGCTGGCGGGGTCGATGAACACGCGGGCGGGGCCGTTCTCGATCACCAGGTCGTCGTCGGCCCGGTCGCGTTCCAGGCCGAACTGGTACTGGAAGCCGCTGCATCCGCCGGCCAGCACGGCGATGCGCAGCGCGTGGCCGCCGCCCTGTTCGGCATCGATCTCGGCGATGCGGGCGGCGGCGCGGTCGGTCAGGCGGAAGGGCGTGTCCATGGGCGGAAGATAGGGGCTGGCAGTGATATATTGAAGAGGAGCTACTTCACGGTGATCATGCCGGCGATCTTGTCATAGACCGGCTTGGTCAGCACCTTCTTGGTCACCAGGTCCTCCGGCGCCGCGTAGGGGCGGTTCTTGACGATGTCGGCGGCGCGGGCCTCGCCGATGCCGGGCAGGCTGGCCACCATGTCCTTGGCGGTCGCGGTGTTGATGTTGGCCAGCGCGATCTTGTCCTTGATGCCGTCATAGATGTTCTGCGGCAGGATCTTCTTGGTCAGCAGGTCTTTCTTGTCGGTGTAGGGGCGGCCGGCGATGATCGCCTTGCCGCGCACGTCGCCGATGCCGGGCAGCGCGTCGAGCGTGGCGGCGTCGGCCGAGTTGATGTCCACCAGCATGGCTGCGGCGTGGGCCGGCAGCAGCGGGGTGACGAGCAGGGCCAGCAGGGCGAGAACGCGGAGCATCAGGCGCATGGGGGCCTCCGGGATGGGGATGGGCAGGTTAGCATCGGCACGGGAGTCGCGGGCTAGCCGATTCGCGGCGGCGGCGCGTGGACGAAGCTGCCGCCGTGTTCCGGCCATTCCCACGGCCCGTCCACGTCCACGCCCTGGGCGCGGAGCATGTCGATATGGTCCTCGGCATTGTCCGAGGGGTGGTAGCGCAGGAAATCCCAGCCGGGGTCGGCGGTCTTGATGCGGGTGTTGGCGGAGTAGCCGTTGACCACCAGCGCGCCGGGGTCGGGGTGGCGCAGCGAGACATCGACGAGATGGGCGATGTCGCGCGGGCTGAGCCAGGTGGCGAGCGAGCGCTGGTCGATCGGCAGCGGCCGGAACGTGCCGATGCGCAGCGAGACGGAGGATATGCCGAAGCGCTCGTGATAGGTGCGCAGCAGCGCCTCGCCCATCACCTTGAAGGCGCCGTAATGGCTGTCCGGCCGGGGCGGGTGCTGGGGGGTGACGCGCTCGGTGATCGGGTAGCAGCCGAAGGCGTGGTTGCTGCTGGCATAGACGATGCGCGTGATGCCGGCGAGGCGGGCGGTCTCGAACACGTCGAACAGGCCGCGCACGTTGACGCGGAACAGGGTTTCCAAGTCGGGGTCGGGCGGCGCCCCGGTCATGTGCACCAGGGCGTCCACCCCGTCCATCATGCGCGAAAGCGCGGCGCGGTCGCCGATATCGGCCATCACCGCCTCCTCGTTCGGCGCGAGGTCCGCGATCGGGCGGATGTCGGTCAGGCGCAGATGGCGGTAGCGGTCGCGCAGATGGGTGCGCAGCGCGGAGCCGATGGCGCCGGCGGCGCCGGTGATGAGGACGCGGTCGGTGTCTGGATTGATCATGCTGGACGCTCCCGTGTGCGCGGAGCCTGCCCGCCTTCGCCGCACCCGCCAAGTGCATTAGGCTTTGGCCAGTTCCAGCGAGGACAACGTGCATGCCGCGCTACGAGATCACCGCCCTGCGCTACGCGCATTTCGCCGACCGCAACCAGGCGGCCAACCTGCTGTGGCCGGACGACCATATGGCGCCGATGCCGCTCGACTTCTTCGTCTGGGCGATCCGCGGCGAGGGGCGGACCATCGTGCTGGACACGGGGTTCGACGCGGCCTCGGCGGCGCGGCGGCAGCGGCGGTGGATCCGCTCGCCGATCGACGCGCTGCGCGGCATCGGCGTCGATCCCGCCGAGGTGGGCGACGTGGTGATCAGCCACATGCACTGGGACCATGCCGGGCATTGGAGCGAATTTCCCAACGCCCGCTTCCATCTGCAGGAGGCGGAGATGCAGTTCTGCACCGGGCGCTGCATGTGCCACGAGCCGATGCGCCGGCCCTTCGACCTCGCCCATGTCACCGCGGCGGTCGGGCAGGTCTATGCGGATCGGATGAACTTTCCCGGGCCGGGGGAGGAGATCGCGCCGGGCATCACGCTGCATCTGGTGGGCGGGCATTCCGGGGGGTTGCAGATCATGCGCGTGCCCACCGCGCGCGGCTGGGTGGTGCTGGCGAGCGATGCGGTGCATCTGTGGCGCAACATCCGCACCCGCAACCCGTTCCCGCTGATCCACAATCTGGAGCGGATGATGGAGGGTTGGGTGCTGTGCGAGAAGCTGGCGGACGGGCCGGACCACATCATCCCCGGCCATGACCCGGAGGTGACGCGGCGCTTCCCCACGGTGGCGGGCAACGCGGACGATCTGCGCGTGGACCTGGCGCCGCTGCGCTGACATGCGCTGGGTCGCGCGCATCGCGCTGGGGCTGGCCGGGCTGGTCGTGCTGGCGCTGGCGGGGGCGGCCGGGGCCGTCTGGTACACCCTGCCGGGCGGCGCGCTGACCCAGCCGGTTCCCGGCCTGTCCGCGCCGGTCGATATCGCCATGGACGCGGACGGCATTCCGCATATCCGCGCCGCCAATGCGCGCGATGCCGCGGCCGCGCTGGGCTTCCTGCACGCGCGGGAGCGGATGTTCCAGATGGAGCTGATGCGCCGCGCCGCCGCCGGCGAGCTGTCGGAGATCGTCGGCGACCTCACCTTGCCCAACGACCGGCTGATGCGGGTGCTGGGCGTGCGCCGGGCGGCGGAGGCCGATCTCGCCGCCCTGCCGGCGGAGGCGCGGGCGCTGCTCGACGCCTATGCCGCGGGGGTGAATGCCTGGATCACCCGCCGCGGGCGGTTCGCGGCGGCGGAGTTCCTGCCGCTCGGCGCGCCGCGCCCCTGGGCGGCGGTGGACTCGCTGCTGTGGGGCAAGACGATGGGGCTGTACCTCTCCGGCAACTGGCGCACGGAGCTGGCCCGGGTCGCGCTGATGGGGCGGATGACCCCGGCGGAGATCGAGGCGCTGTGGCCGGACATGGGCGGGGCCGGCCGGCCGGAAGCGGCGCTGTCCGCCACCGCCGCGAAGCTCGCCGCCGCCCTGCCCAGCTTCCCCGCGCCCTTCACCCTGCCGGCATCGGCGAGCAACGAATGGGCGGTGGACGGCGCGCACAGCGAGACCGGCGCGCCGCTGCTGGCCGGCGACCCGCATCTCGGCTTCAGCCTGCCGGGCGTGTGGTATCTCGCGCGCATCGATACCCCGGAGGGGGTGCTGGCCGGGGCGACGGCGCCGGGCGTGCCGTTCCTGGTGATCGGCCGCAACAGCCGCATCGCCTGGACCTTCACCACCACCGGGGCGGATGTGCAGGACCTGTTCATCGAGACGCCGGCCGGGCCCGATGCCTATCTCACGCCGGACGGCCCGCGCCCCTACGCGATCCGCGAGGAGCGCATCCGCCGCCGGGGCGGGCCGGACGAGGTGCTGCGCGTGCGGGAGACGCGGCACGGGCCGGTGGTCAGCGATATCGTCGATCCCGCCGGGCCGGTGCTGGCGCTGTCGATGGCCAATCTCGCGCCGGGCGATCAGGCCGCCGCCGGGCTGCTGGCGCTGAACCAGGCGGGCAGCGTGCGCGAGGCGGGGGCGGCGGCCGCGCGCATCACCGCGCCGGTACAGAATCTGTTGGTCGCCGATCGCGACGGCATCGGCCTGTTCGTCACCGGCCGCGTGCCCATCCGCCGCGCGGGCGACGGCGCCCTGCCCGCCCCAGGGGCCGATGGCAGCCATGACTGGACCGGCTGGGCGGCGGGCGATCAGCTGCCGCATTGGACGAACCCGCCGAGCGGGCGGCTGGCCAATGCCAACGAGCGCATCGCGCCGCCGGATTTCCCGGTATTCCTCGGCCGCGACTGGTTCGACGACTGGCGCGCCCGGCGCATCCGCGCCCTGCTCGACGCCAGGCCGAAACACGGCATCGCCGATTTCGCGGCCATGCAGGCCGACCCGGTCAGCGAGATGGCGCGCGACCTGCTGCCCCGCCTGCGCGCCCTGCCGGTCACCGATCCGCTGCCGCGCCAGGCGCAGGACACGCTGCGCGACTGGGACGGGGCGATGGTCACGGATTCGCCCGCGCCCCTGGTGTTCAACGCCTGGATGCGCGAATTCGCCCGCCGCCTGCTGGCCCGCGCCGGCGTGCCCGCCCAGGCCGGGCCGCCCTGGAACGAGCGTGCCGCCCATGCGCTGACGCCCCAGGGCGCGGCGGTCTGCGGCGGCAATTGCGACGGGCTGCTGACCATCGCGCTGACCGTCGCCGCCGCCGATCTCGCGGAAAAATACGGCCCCACCCCGTCCGCCTGGCGCTGGGGGGCGGCGCATCCGGCGGTGTTCGCCCACCCGATCCTGCGCTTCCTGCCGCTGCTCGGCCCGTGGACCACCGCGCGCATCGCCAGCCCCGGCGACGATGCCACGCTGTTCCGCGGTGGCATGGCCGGCGAGTCGTTCGACTCCGTGCATGGCGCCGCCTTCCGCGGCGTGTACGACCTCGCCGATCTCGAGCGCAGCCGTTTCGTCGTCGCGCCGGGCCAGTCCGGCCATGTCGCCAGCCCGCTCGCGCGGAATTTCGTGCAGCGCTGGCGCGCGGGCGATACCGTGCTTCTTGCGGCGCAGCCGGCGAATACCGAATTCCATCTCTCCCTGCTGCCCGAGGACATCGCGAAATGAGCTACGGCTATTCCCTCCCCAGCGCTCCCCCCGATGAAGTGCTGAGCTACGGCGTGCTGTCCCGCCGCGTGTTCGCCTGGATCATCGACGCGGTGATCGAATCCGTGCTGCTGGCCATCGCCTGGAGCTTCTGCCTGGCCTTCGGGCTGATCACCTTCGGACTGGGCTGGCCGATCTTCGGCCTGCTGCCGGCCATCCCGTTCCTCTACACCTGGCTCACCGTGGCGAGCGGGCTGTCGGCCACGCCGGGCATGGCGTTCATGGGGCTCAGCGTGCGCCGCAACGACGACCTCAACCCGCCCAACGGGGTGGAGGCGCTGATCTGGACGCTCGGTTTCTTCGTCACCATCGCGCTGGGCTGGATCTGGCTGTGCCTCGCCGTGGTCACCACCCGCCGCCGCACGCCGCACGATATCGTCGCCGGACTCGTGGTGGTGCGCACGCGGGCGTTGACCGGCTCCGGCCGCTTCGGGAACATGCCCCAAGGAGGTTTTCCCGCCGCATGACGTACAAGCCGCCGCGCCGCCCGCAATTCTTCTACACCACCGCGCCGCTGCCCTGCCCCTACGTGCCGGGCCGCACCGAGCGCAAGGTGGTGACGGAGATCACCGGGCCGGACGCGGACACGCTGCACGACCGCCTGTCGCGCGCCGGCTTCCGCCGCAGCCACAACATCGCCTATGCCCCGGTGTGCCCCGGCTGCAATGCCTGCGTGCCCATCCGCATCCCCGTCGCCACCTTCCAGCCGGACCGCTCGCTGCGCCGCATCCTGCGCGCCAACGCCGGGCTGGAGGGGTTCGACGTGCCGGCGCGGGCCACCGCCGAGCAGTTCCAGCTGTTCCAGCGCTACCAGCTGGCCCGGCACAGCGACGGCGATATGGCGACGATGACCTTCTACGACTACCGCGCCATGGTCGAGGACACGCCGATCGAGACCCAGGTGATCGAGTTCCGCGAGCCGGATGACCGGCTGATGGGCACCTGCCTGATGGACCGGCTGGGCGACGGGCTTTCCGCCGTCTATTCCTGCTTCCTGCCCGGCCATGAGAAGCGCAGCCTCGGCTCCTTCGCCATCCTCTGGCTGATCGAGCGGGCGCGGGCGCTGGACCTGCCCTATGTCTATCTCGGCTACTGGGTGCAGGAGAGCCGCAAGATGGCCTACAAGGCGCGCTTCCGCCCCTGCGAGGTGCTGGCCGGCGGCACCTGGCGCACCATGACCGACGCCGATCTCGGCGAGGTGGGCCGCCCCGCCGCCCTCGTCTCCGAACCCGCCAGCTGAGGGGGCGCGCGGCGATGGTGCTTCCTCGCCGCGCCTTCGCCGCTGCCCCGCTCGCCCTGCTGGCCCGGCCGGTGCGTGCCGAGGTGCCCGTCGATCTCACCCTGATCCTCGCCGTCGATACCTCCGGCAGCGTGAACGAGGCGCGCTTCCAGCTTCAGCGCAGCGGCTATGCCGCCGCCTTCCGCGCGCCCCGGCTGGTGCAGGCCATCGCGGGCGGGGCCAACCAGGCCATCGCCGTGTGCATGTTCCAATGGACCGGGCCGGGCATGACCGCGCCGGTGCTGGACTGGACCATCGTGTCCGACGCCGCCTCCGCCGCGTCCGTCTCCGCCATCGTGGCCGGGGCACCGCGCCGGCTGTTCGGCGGCGGCACCTCCATTGGGGCGGCGATCGACTTCGCGATGACGCTGTTCCCACCCGGTGCCGCCGGCACGCGGCGGGTGATCGACGTCTCCGGCGACGGCGCCAACAATCGCGGCCGCCCGGCCGGCGACGCGCGCGACGCGGCGGTGGATGCCGGGGTGGTGATCAACGGCCTGCCCATACTGGGGCTGGAGGAGGATCTGGACGGCTACTACCGCCGCGAGGTGATCGGCGGCCCCGGCGCCTTCGTGCTGCCCGCCGCCTCCTACGACGATTTCGCCGCGGCCATCCTGCAGAAGCTGATCACCGAAATCGCCGGGCTTGCGCCGGAGCGTGATGACGTTTGGCGGAACCGTCAAAAAGTCTGAATCACGCGACCCGACAAAGCGCCGCTCACTCCGGCAGCGGGATGAACTCGTGCTCCTCCGGCACCACGCCGAAGCGGCCGGCTTTCCAGTCGGCCTTGGCCGCCTCGATCCGCTCCTGCGAGCTGGACACGAAATTCCACCAGATATGGCGCGGCCCATCCATCGGCTCGCCGCCCAGCAGCAGCAGCCGCGCGTTGCTGGCGGCACGGATGGTGATGTCGTCGCCCGGGCGGAACACCAGCAGCACATGCGGCCCGTGGGTCTGGCCGCCGATGGTCACCGCGCCCTCCATCACATAGGCGGCGCGCTCGGCATGTTCGGCCGGCAGCGGCAGGGCGGCGCCGCAGGACAGGATCGCCTCGGCGTAGAACATCTCCGAGAAGGTGGCGACCGGCGCGCGCTGGCCATACAGCGAGCCGACGATCAGCCGCAGGAAGATGCCGCGATCCTCCACGCTGGGCAGGCTGGCCGCGGCGTGATGGGCGAAGCTCGGCGCGGTTTCCTCATGGGCGCGCGGCAGCGCGATCCAGCTCTGGATGCCGTGCAGACCGTGCGGCGCGCGCCGCTCGTCGGGGCCGGTGCGCTCGGAATGGGCGATGCCGCCCCCGGCGGTCATCCAGTTCACCGCGCCGGGCTTGATGTCCTGCACCGAGCCCAGCGTGTCCCGGTGCAGGATGCTGCCCTCGGTGAGATAGGTGAGCGTTGCCAGGCCGATATGCGGGTGCGGCCGCACGTCCATCCCCTGCCCCGCCGGCATCAGCGCCGGACCCATATGGTCGAGGAAGATGAACGGGCCGACCATGCGCCGCTTCGCGCTGGGCAGCGCCCGGCGCACGCTGAAGCCGCCGAGATCCTTGCTGCTCGGCGCGATCACCAGATCGATCGGCTCGGCCGGGTCGGCCCCGGCGGGCAAAGGCAGCCAACTCATTTGGCCGGTTCCTCCACCTGTTCCAGCAGCAGGGCGCGCAGGGCGTGGAAGCCGGCCTCGTCCGGCGCGCAGATCAGCCCGCCGGAGGTCAGGCTGGGCCGGTAGGGCGACCCGTCGAACCGGGCGGAGAAGCCGCCGGCCTCGCGGTGCAGCAGCCAGCCCGGCGCGTGGTCCCACGGCATCAGCCGGCCATAGAGCAGGAAATGGCAGTTGCCGGTGGCGGCGAGGCGGTATTCATGGGCGGCGCAGCGAAAATTGAAGCTGCCGGCCACGGATGCTAGGTTGCGGTTCACCCGGCCGCGCTGTTCCGGCGGCAGGAAGCGCCAGGAGGCGCAGCCCACCATCTGCGCCGGGGCCGCCGGCCGGGCCACGCGCAGATCGCTCCGCCGCCCGTCCGCGGTTTCGATCCAGGCGCCCTCGCCGCGCAGGGCGAGCGCGCTGTCGTCGCCCAGCGGGTCGTGGATGACGGCGGCCACCACCTCGCCACGCATCACCGCCGCGGCCATCACGCCGAACAGCGGCATGCCCGCCGCGAAATTGGCGGTGCCGTCCACCGGATCGACCAGGAAGGCCAGATCGGCCGTGCCCACGGCGTCGAGCAGGCGCGGATCGGCGGCGGTGGCTTCCTCGCCCACCACCACGCAGCCGGGAAAGCGGGCGCGCAGCCCGGCGGCGATGTGCCGCTCCGCCGCCTCGTCGGCATCGGTCACCAGGTCCTGCGGGCCGGTCTTGGCGCGGATGGCGGTGGGGTCGAGCCGGCGGAAGCGCGGCAGGATCTCGGCCACCGCGGCCTCGCGCAGCAGCGCCTCCACGGCGGCGAGGTCGGAGCGGGAAAATGTCATGAAGCCGTCCTCTCGAACCGCGCCCGGTCGGCCGGCAGCAGGCGCACGGTCAGGTGCACCGCGTCCTCGCCGTCGCGCCGGGTCACCACCTCGCCGTGCTGATACAGCCACGCCATGCGCGCGCCGTCGCCGGGGGGTATGGCGTATTCGGCGAGTTCCATGCCCGCGGCGATACGCGCGTCGATCGCCGCCTTCAGCGCGTCCAGCCCCTCGCCGGTGATGGCGGTGACCGGCAGGGCGCCGGCGCGGGGCTGCACCTGGTCCACGCCGCCCATCAGGTCGGCCTTGTTCAGCACCTCGATGCAGCGGGTCGGCCAGGCGGCATCCAGCGCGCCGTCCTTCACCATGCCGTCGAGCACGGCGATCACGTCGGCGCGCTGGGCGGCGCTGTCGGGGTGGGAGACGTCGCGCACGTGCAGGATCACGTCCGCCTCCGCCACCTCCTCCAGCGTGGCGCGGAAGGCGGCGACCAGCTCGGTGGGCAGCTCGCTGATGAAGCCCACCGTGTCCGACAGGATGGCCTGCCGGCCGGAGGGCAGGCGCAGCCCGCGCATGGTGGGGTCCAGTGTGGCGAAGAGCTGGTCGCGGGCCATCACCTCCGCCCCGGTCATCGCGTTGAACAGCGTCGATTTCCCGGCATTGGTGTAGCCGACCAGGGCGACGATCGGGTACGGCACCCGCCGCCGCGCCGTGCGGTGCAGGCCGCGCGTGCGGCGCACCTGCTCCAGCTCGCGCTTGAGGCGGACGATGCGGTCGCCGATCAGCCTTCGGTCGGCCTCGATCTGCGTCTCGCCGGGGCCGCCGAGGAAGCCGAAGCCGCCGCGCTGGCGCTCCAGATGGGTCCAGGACCGCACCAGCCGGCTGCGCTGGTATTCGAGATGGGCGAGTTCCACCTGCAGCGTGCCCTCGCGGGTGGCGGCGCGCTCGCCGAAAATGTCCAGGATCAGCCCGGTGCGGTCGATCACCTTGCATTTCCAGGCGGTTTCCAGGTTGCGCTGCTGCACCGGGGAGAGCTGGGCATCGACGATCGCCACCTCCACGCCCTGGGCGCCGATGGCTTCTCCTTGGGCGTCCGTCTGGCCGCTGCCCAACAAAGTGGCAGGCCGCCGTGCGCGCAGCGGCACGATGGCGGTGTGCACCACCACCAGCCCGATCGAGGCGGTGAGGCCCACCGCCTCGGCCAGCCGCGCCTCCGCTTCGCGCGCGGCGCCGTCGCCCGGCCGCTCCTTTTCCCAGGGCAGGATGACGGCCGCGCGGGTCGGCGCCGTGGCGCCGCCGCCGGGTGGCTCGTTCTGTGCCCGCCTTTGCGGCGGCGTTCCCCCCGGTTCGTTCACGGACTCAGTCGCTGGCAGGGACGGTCTCCCGTGGGCCGATGGTCAGGGTGTTGCCGGTGGCCTCCGGCTTGGTGCCGTCGAACAGCTGGATCGGCGCGCCGGGCATGACGGTGCTGATGGCATGCTTATAGACCAGCTGGGTATGCCCGTCCCGGCGCAGCAGGACGGAGAAGTTGTCGAACCAGGTGATGATGCCCTGGAGCTTCACGCCGTTGACCAGGAACACGGTCACGGGGGTCTTGTTCTTGCGCACATGGTTCAGGAAGACGTCCTGAACGTTCTGCGACTTCTCGTTGGCCACGATCAATTCCTTCTGGCAGTTTAACGGTCTCGCTCGCCGGCGCGGCGGTGGTGGCTCGACCGCAGTGCAGCATCAATGTAGCAGCGGGTCTCGCCGGCGCAAGCGCGGCGGGCATGCCGGCCGGTTTGCCGGCCGGATCGCCAGAGGGAAAGCAAGAGCGATGCCAGAGCCGGAACGGCCCGAACACGCGTTCCAGGATTGGGTGGGGCGGCAGGCGGTGGCGCGCGACCGCATCGCGGCCGGCCCAGTGGCGGCCCTGGCCGCGACCCTGGACCGCGACGACCCCGCGCCGCGCGACGGCGACGCGCTGCCGCCGCTGTATCACTGGCTGTTCTTCCCCGCCGCCGCCCGCCAGTCCGCGCTGGGGCCGGACGGGCATGCGCGGCGCGGCGGCTTCCTGCCGCCGGTGGCATTGCCGCGGCGGATGTGGGCGGGCGGGCGGCTGCGCTTCCTGCGCGCGCTGCATGTCGGCGAGGCGGTGGAGCGGGTCTCCACCATCCGCGCCGTCTCCGCCCGCGCCGGGCGCAGCGGCCGCCTAGTGTTCGTGACGGTGGAGCACGAGATCGCCGGCGAGGCCGGGCCGGCGGTGGTGGAGGCGCACGACATCGTCTATCGCGACGCCGGCGGCGCCGCGCCCACCGTGCCGGCGCCCGAGGGGGCGGCATGGTGGCGGGCGATCGCGCCCGACCCGGTGCTGCTGTTCCGCTACTCCGCGCTGACCTTCAACGGCCACCGCATCCATTACGACCGGCCCTACGCGACGCAGGTGGAAGGCTATCCCGGCCTGGTGGTGCACGGCCCGCTGATGGCCACGCTGCTGGTGGACCTGCTGCGCCGCCACACCCCGCGCCGCCTCGCCGCATTCGATTTCCGCGCGACCGCCCCGGTATTCGACACCGCCAGCTTCACGCTGTTCGGTACGCCAGAGGGGGGCGGCGCGCCCGAGGGCGACGGGGCGGCGCTGTGGGTGCGGCGTGCCGACGGCGCGCTGGCCATGCGGGCGGAGGCGTTGCTGGAAAGCTGATCAGGCCGACTTGCACGGCCGGCCGCCCTTGGCGCCATTCGCTCTCGCGGCCGCCGCCTTGGCGGGCGAGGAGACGCGCCCCGCCTGCCGCGCGAGATGGGCCGCGCTGCCGAACAGCCCGGCCATCAACGCAGGGACCGCATACCCTCGGCCCAGATCTGCGCCGGCCTGTGATCGTTGACGAAAATGACCACGTTCAGCCCGTGCGCACGCGGCACCGTCACCGCGGATCACTCAACCCAGCAGGATGGGTTTTTCAATTGCCCCGCACCGCCACCCGCATCGGCGTCACCTCGATGCGTTCCCACACGCCGCCCACCACGTAGGGGTCGGTCGCCAACCAGGAATCCAGCTCGGCGCGGTCGGTGACGTGGACGATGGTGGCGGAGCCGATGGGCTGGCCGCCGCCGTCGAGCAGGGCGCCGCCGACCAGGATCATGCCCCGCGCGGCGAGCGGGGCGACATTCTCCAGATGGGCGGGGCGCACGGCGGCGCGGCGGGCGCGCGCGTCTTCATCCGTGCCGTCATAGGCCAGGACAAGGTATTGCTCCATCGCGTCATCCTCCGGCCACCCCTTGGGTGTTCACGTAAAGCCCATACAGCCCGTGGCTCGCCGCCATGAACAGCCGGTTCCGGTGGCGGCCGCCGAAGCACAGATTGGCACAGCGCTCGGGCAGGCGGATATGGCCGATCGCGGCACCGGCGGAATTGAACACCCGCACGCCGTCCAGCTCCTCCTCGCCCATGCCCCAGCCGCACCATAGATTGCCCTCCACATCGACGCGGAACCCGTCCGGCGTGCCGCCGGCGGCGTTGATGAACACCCTTCCGTTGGCCAGTTTCGCCCCGTCGATCACGTCGAAGACGCGGATTTCGCGCGGCTCGGCGCGGGAGGCGACGACGTAGAGGAGGCTCTCGTCCGGCGAGAAGGCGAGGCCGTTGGGGCCGGGGATGTCGTTGGCCACCATGGTCAGCGCCCCGGTCTGCCCGTCGATGCGCCACACCGCGGGGATGATCTCGGATTCCGCCACGTGCCCCTCGTAATTGCCGAGGATGCCGAAGGGCGGGTCGGTGAACCAGATCGAGCCGTCGGACTTCACCACCACGTCGTTGGGCGAGTTGAGCCGGTGGCCCTGGTAGCTGTCCGCCAGCACGGTGATGCTGCCGTCGTATTCCGTGCGGGTGACGCGGCGGGAATCGTGCTCGCAGGTCACCAGCCGCCCCTGGCGGTCGCGGGTGTTGCCGTTGGCGTTGTTGGAGGGCTTGCGGAAGATCGTGGTGGCGCCGGTCTCCTCGTCCCAGCGCAGGATGCGGTTGTTGGGGATGTCGCTCCACAGCACGCAGCGGGCATCGCCGAACCACACCGGCCCCTCCGACCAGCGGCAGCCCTCGGCCAGGCGCTCCACGCCGCCGAGCACGCGGTATTTCGCGAAGCTCGGGTCCATGACGACGATGTTGGGATCGGGATAGCGCAGGCTGAGCGGCGTCATTGGCGTGGTTCCCCCTTGGACCGGGGGATGGTGGCCAAGGCCGCTGGCGCTGGCTAGGGGGCCTCCGTGAAGGAGGCCCCCGCAGGTTCAGGCGAGATCGAAGCGGTCGAGATTCATCACCTTGGTCCAGGCGGCGACGAAGGCATCGACGAAGGCGCGGCCGGCATCATCCGTGGCATAGGCCTCGGCCAGCGCGCGCAGCTGGGAGTTGGCGCCGAAGATCAGGTCCACGCGGCTGGCGGACCATTTCGCGGGGCCGCCGGCACGGTCGCTCGCCTCGAACACGCCCTCGGCGGCGGCACTCCATTTCATCGCCGTGCTGGTGGCCAGCAGGTTGCGCAGGAAGTCGTTGGTCAGCACGCCCGGCCGGTCGGTGAACACGCCGAGCGGCGAGTTCCCGACATTGGCGCCGAGCACCCGCAGCCCGGCCACCAGCACCGTCATCTCCGGGGCGGTGAGTTTCAGCAGGTTGGCGCGATCGACCAGCAGCTCCTCGGCCGAGCGGGGGTGCGTGCCCGGCATGAAGTTGCGGAACCCATCGACCTTCGGCTCCAGCACCGCGAAGGACTCGATGTCCGTCTGCTCCTGCGTGGCGTCGGTGCGGCCCGGCGTGAACGGCACCTGCACGTCGTGCCCCGCCTTCTTCGCCGCCGCCTCCACGGCCGCGCAGCCGCCGAGCACGATGAGGTCGGCGAGCGAGACCCGCTTCGGCCCGGCGTTGAACGCGGCCTGGATCTCACCCAGCTTGGCCAGCGCCGTGGCCAGCTCGGCCGGCTCGTTCACCGCCCAGTCCTTCTGGGGTGCCAAGCGGATGCGCGCGCCATTGGCGCCGCCGCGCTTGTCCGAGCCGCGGAAGGTGGAGGCGGAGGCCCAGGCGGTGGCCACCAGCCGGCCGATCGACAGGCCGGAGGCGAGGATCTTCGCCTTGAGGCCGGCGATATCCGCCGCGTCGATCGGCGCGCCCGTGGCCGCCGGCAGCGGGTCCTGCCAGATGCGCGGCTCGGCCGGCACGTCCGGGCCGAGCAGGCAGCTGTGCGGGCCGGAATCGCGATGGGTCAGCTTGTACCAGGCCTCGGCGAAGGCAGTGGCGAACTGGTCGGGGTTCTCATGGAAGCGGCGCGAGATCTTCTCGTAGGCCGGGTCGAAGCGCAGCGACAGGTCGGTGGTCAGCATCGACGGCGCGTGGCGCTTGGCGGGGTCGTGCGCGTCCGGCACCGTGCCGGCGCCGCCGCCGTTCTTCGGCGTCCATTGCTGCGCGCCGGCGGGGCTCTTGGTGAGCTCCCACTCGAAGCCGAACAGGTTGTCGAAGAAATTGTTGCTCCATTTGGTCGGCGTCTGGCTCCACACCACCTCGAGGCCGCTGGTGATGGTGTGCCCGCCGCTGCCGTCGCCGAAGCTGTTGCGCCAGCCCAGGCCCTGCTGCTCGATCGGCGCGCCCTCCGGCTCCGGCCCGACATATTGCGAGGGGTCGGCGGCGCCATGGGTCTTGCCGAAAGTGTGGCCGCCGGCGATCAGCGCCACCGTCTCCTCGTCGTTCATCGCCATGCGCGCGAAGGTCTCGCGGATGTCGCGCGCCGCGGCCACCGGGTCGGGCTTGCCGTTGGGACCTTCGGGGTTGACGTAGATCAGGCCCATCTGCACGGCGGCCAGCGGGTTCTCCAGGTCACGCTCGCCGGAGTAGCGCTTGTCGCCCAGCCATTCGGATTCCGGGCCCCAGTAGATGTCGCTCTCCGGCTCCCATACATCCGCGCGGCCGCCGCCGAAGCCGGCGGTCTTGAAGCCCATCGATTCCAGCGCGCAGTTGCCGGCCAGGATCATCAGGTCGGCCCAGGACAGCTTGCGGCCGTATTTCTGCTTCACCGGCCACAGCAGGATGCGCGCCTTGTCGAGATTGGCGTTGTCCGGCCAGGAATTCAGCGGCGCGAAACGCTGGGTGCCCGACCCGGCGCCGCCGCGCCCGTCGCCGATGCGGTAGGTGCCGGCGCTGTGCCAGGCCATGCGGATGAACAGCGGCCCATAATGGCCGTAATCGGCCGGCCACCAGGGCTGGGAGGTGGTCATCAGCGCGAAGATGTCGGCCTTCACCGCGGCGAGGTCGAGCGTCTTGAATTCGGCCGCGTAGTCGAACCCCTTGCCCATCGGGTCGATCAGCGGCGAGTTCTGGTTGAGCACGGAGAGGTCGAGCTGGTTCGGCCACCACAGCCGGTTGGTCATGGCGAACAGCACGGCCTTGCCGTGCACTTCGGCGCCCATCGGGCATTTGGCTTCGTCGTTCATGGTCAACCTCCAGCGTGCGGCGTTTCTTTTATGGGGCGAGCCTAGGACGGGGCGGATAGGCCGTCCAATTGCAAGTTTCTGTCGGAACCATCGACGCGGTCGATGATACCGCGGCGGGATGGCCGAAGGCGGCGCGCAAAGCCGCGGATCAGGCCATCAGCCCCCGCGCGGCGGCCCGGCCGCTGAGGAAGGCGCCGCCGACGGTGCCGGCCAGCCCGTCGCCGGCCAGCGCCTCGCCGCACAGCACCAGCC
>CAMFLK010000077.1 GCA_945957135.1 uncultured Rhodospirillales bacterium | reverse complement strand
GCGCCTGCAAATCCCCAAGCGAAGCTGGAACGGCGGTTACGACGACTGGGAAAAGTCGGGATGACCCCCGCCGGGCGCACAGCCAGGACGCATTTTTCCTTGGGACAGGTTCCCGAGGCGCCGCCGCATGTACAAGCCAAAACGAGTAAAGTCTTTTTGCTTCTTTTTCTTCAGAAAAAGAAGACGCTTCCTTCCTTACTCCGCCGCCGCCACCCGCCGCGTCCGTCGGTCGCTCACCAGGGCGAGCAGGCTGGTGCCGAGCATGAAGGCGACCGACAGGCCGAACACCCAGAACGGCAATCCGTGGTCCATCAGCAGGCCGAACAGCATCGGCCCCACCACGCCGCCGATGTTGAAGCCGGTGGAGACGATGCCGAACACGCGGCCTTCCGCGCCGGGCGGGGCGGCGGCGCGCACCAGCATGTCGCGCGAGGGCATGATCATGCCGGAGGAGAAGCCGCCGACCGCCATCGTGCCGATCAGCGCCAGGGCGGGCAGGGGGGTGGTGCCGACCAGCAGCACCAGCAGGGCGGTGAGGCCGAAGCCGATCGCGGCGACCTCGCCGTGGCGGGTGGTGCGGTCGGCGATCACGCCGCCGACCAGCACGCCGAGGGAACTGCACAGCAGGAAGGCGGTGAGGGCCGTGTTGCCCAGGGTGAGCGGGGTGGCGAACATCGCGTTCAGCGCGACCACGGAGAAGTTGGAGATGCCGCCGGTCGCCAAGGCCAGGCCGGTGAAGAACACGATCAGCCCGATCACCCGCGGGGTCAGCAGCCGCTGGCTGGCGTGGCCGGGCTTGGCGGTTCGGCGTGTGGCCTGGGTCGGCGCGAGCAGCAGGGGCAGGGCGGCGAGCGGCCCCATCAGGGCGGCGGTCAGCAGGGCGGCCTGCAAGCCGGGTCCGGCGGCGAGCAGCAGCAGCGTGGCCGGGGCGATGGCGCCGCCGAAATATCCGGCGAAGGTGTGGATGGAGAAGGCGCGGCCCATGCGGGCCTCGCCGATCGCGCCGGAGAGGATGGCGTAGTCGGCCGGGTGGTACACGCAGTTGGCGGCACCCGCGGCGATGGCGGCGATCAGCAGCATCGGGTAGCTGGGCGCCAGCGCCAGCGCCGCGAAGGCGGACCCGCCCAGGCACAGGCCGAGCATCAGCACCAGCCGCGGCCCGTGGCGGTCCACCGCGTAGCCGATCGGCGCCTGGGCGAGGGCGGAGACGATGTTGAACAGGGTGAGCGCCAGGCCGAGTTCCACGAAGCCCACGCCGAGGCGGTCGCGCAGCAGGGGGAACAGCGGCGGCAGCACCATCATGTGGAAATGGCTGACGAGATGGGCGCCGGAGATGCGCGCCAGCGTGCCGAGTTCCCCGCGATCCCATGCTGCGCGCATCTAGGCCACCCTGTGCAGGAGGTTCTCGCCGGTGGCGAGGCGGCGGCAGTTCTCGGCCGCGACGGCGAGGCTGCGGGCGAAGGTTCCGGTGGTCATCCAGGCGATGTGCGGCGCCACGACCACGTTGGGCAGGGCCAGCAGCGGGTTGTCCGGCGGGGCGGGTTCGCTCTCGAACACGTCGAGCCCGGCGGCGGCCAGGCGGCCGGCGCGCAGGGCATCGACCAGCGCCGCCTGGTCCACCAGCCCGCCGCGGGCGGTGTTGATCAGGATGGCGCCCGGCTTCATGCAAGCGAGGGCGGCGGCGTCGATGAGGTGCGTGGTTTCGGGCGTGAGGGGCACGTGCAGCGAGACCACATCGCTTTGGGCGAGCAGGCTGGGCAGGTCGGTACGGTCGCCCACCGCGTCCGCGACCTCGGCACGGGTGGCGTGCAGCACGCGGCAGCCCATGGCGGCGAGGATGGGGGCGAGCAGGCGGGGCACCGCGCCGTAGCCGACCAGCCCGACGGTGCGGCCGGCGAGTTCGCCGAGGGAATCCTGGGTTGCCGGGTCGGTGCTCCAGTGCCCGGCGCGCAGCGCGGCATCGGCCTGGGGCAGGCGGCGCAGGCAGGCGAGCATCAGCAGCAGCGCCATCTCCGCCACCGCCTGGGAATTGGTGCCCGGCAGGTTGCAGACGGGGATGGACCGGGCGCGGGCGGCGTCGAGATCGATGGTGTTGACGCCGACGCCGATCTTCTGGATCAGCCGCAGGCGCGGGGCGGCGGCGATCATCGCCGCGGTGCAGGGCTTCAGCACGTGCCACAGCACCTCCATCTCCGGCAGGGCGCGGGCGAGGGCGGCCTCGTCCGGCTCCGGGCAGATGGTGACGGCGAGGCCGGGCAGGGCGGCGAGCTGTGCCGCCAGGCCGGGGCCGGCCGCGTAGTGGAAGACGACGTTCACGCGCCGGATGGTCCCGGTTGGGATTTTCCCAGCACCGATCCGCCGGGGAAGCGGCCGAGCGGGCCAAGCGCTTCCTCGATGCGCAGCACCTCGTTCCATTTCGCCATGCGCTCGCTGCGCGCGAAGCTGCCCACCTTGAGCTGGCCGGCGCCCCAGCCGATGGCGAGGTGGACGATGGTGACGTCCTCCGTCTCGCCCGAGCGGGCGGAGACGATGCCGGCATACCCTTCCGCCTTCGCCGCCTGCCAGGCTTCGAGGGTTTCGGTGAGGGTGCCGCGCTGGTTGGGCTTGAGCAGGATGCAGTTGGCGGCGCCGATCCGCGCGGCATGGCGCAGGCGGGCGGCGTCGGTGACCAGGAAATCGTCGCCCACCACCTGCACCTTGCCGCCCACCGCGCGGGTGAAGGCGGCGAAGCCGGCCGCGTCGTCCTCGGCCAGCGGGTCCTCGATGGAGGCGATGGGGTAGCGGGCGATCCAGCCCGCGAGCATCTCGCCCATGCCGTCGCTGTCGAGTTCGCGGCCCTCGAGGCCGAGGCGGTAGCGCCCGGCGCGGCCGAACTCGCTGGCCGCGATGTCCAGCGCGATGGCGACCTGTTCGCCGGGGATGTAGCCGGCGCGCTCGATGGCGCGGACCAGCATTTCCAGCGCCTGCTCGTTGGTGGCGAAATCGGGCCACCAGCCGCCCTCGTCGGCCACGCCGTGCAGCCGGCCGGACTCCGCCATCAGCTTGCCGGCGTGGCGATACACTTCCGCCGTCCAGTCCAGCGCCTGGGCGAAGCTGGCCGCGCCGGGACACATCACCATGAAGTCCTGGATGTCCACCCGCCGCCCGGCATGGGCGCCGCCGCCGAAGATCTGGATCTGCGGCAGGGGCAGGAGCATCTCCGCCTCGGGTCCGGCGAGGTGGCGGTAGAGCGGCTTGCCCCGCTCGGCGGCCATGGCATGGGCGGTGGCGAGGGAGACGGCGAGGATGGCGTTGCCGCCCAGCCGCGCCCGGTTGGGCGTGCCGTCCAGCGCGATCATCGCGCGATCCAGCCCCGCCTGGTCGGCGGCGTCGCGGCCGAGCACCTCCTCGGCGATCTCGCCATGGATGGCGGCGACGGCCTGGGTGACGTCGTAGCCGCCGAACGCGTCGCCGCCATCGCGCAGGTCGAGCGCCTCGCCCGAACCGGTGGAGGCGCCGGCGGGCGCGATGGCGCGGCCGACGGCGCCGCCGCCCAGCATCACCTCCGCCTCCACGGTCGGCCGGCCGCGGCTGTCCCACACCCGGCGGCCGTGGACATAGACGATCTCGGTGTCGCTCATGCGGCGAGTTCCTCCCTCCAGGCGTCGCGCACCGCATCCAGCCGCGCCACCGGCGCCGCGAGCAGCCGCCGGGACGCGCGGCGCACCGGCGCCCGCCCGTTCTCATCCGTGATGTATTCCACGGGCGACTTTCCATCCACCCGCGCCAACAGCAACCCAGGCAGCAGCCGTGCGGCGCGGGCTTCGAGGGCGGCCGGTGCCTCCCAGTCCACGCGCGCGAGATAGGCGGCGGACAGGGCGGTGAAACAGGCGAGGAAGCCGTCGCGCGCGGCGGGGGTCCACAGGCATTTCAGCAGCAGGTGGTTGAGGCAGAAGGCGAGGTCGAAGGCCGGGTCGCCCCACCAGGCGCATTCCGCATCGAGGAACACCGGCCCGCCCGGCCCGGCCAGGATGTTCTTGGGGCTGACATCGCCATGCACCAGCGCCCGCCTGGTGGCCTGCGTCTCGCGCACGATGTCGCGCAGCGCCGCCGCCCGGTCGGGATGGCGCAAGGCGGCGGCGAGCAGATAGGGGTCGAGCCGGATGGCGAGGAAGATGTCGTCCGTCGCGAAGCGGCCGGGCACCGAGGGGTCGCGGGCGGAGGCGGCATGGATGGCGGCGAGGCGGGCCGCGACGGCGGCCGCGAAGCCGGGATCGGCCTGCCCGTCGCGCAGCTGCGCCTTCCACAGCGGATAATCCGCGTCCGGCAGGAACTGCATGGCCAGCGCGCCCGCCTCCTCGTCCTGCCCCAGCAGCGCCGGCACCGCGCCGGGGGCGGCGGCGGCGGCCACGCGCATCCATTCCGCCTCGTAGCGGTTGCGCGAGACCGGCGCCCGCCAGTCCGCCGCCACTTTCAGCTTGGCCAGCGCCCGCTTCACGCAGACCGGGCCGCCCGGCAGGTCGATGCGCCAGATGTCCGACGACACCCCACCGGTCAGCCGCTCGCCCGTCGCCCCGCCGGGCAGCCCCATGTGCTGCAGCGCGGCAAGAATTTCGGGAGGTGGCGCATCGCTCGTCATGGGGGCATCCTGTGCGCGGCGGTCCCGCCGGGCAACACAGGGGGTCGCGAGGAGGCGCTGGGCGTGCAAACGATCGAGGCGGATTACATCGTCGTCGGCGCGGGGTCGGCCGGCTGCGTGGTGGCGGCGCGGCTGAGCGAGGACCCCTCGGTTCGCGTGGTGGTGCTGGAGGCCGGCGGCGAGGACCGCAGCCCGTGGATCCACATCCCGCTCGGCTACGGCAAGACCATCACCGATTCGCGGGTGAACTGGTGCTACGAGACCGAGCCGGACGCCGCCATGGCCGGGCGGCGCATCTTCTGGCCGCGCGGCAAGGTGCTCGGCGGCTCCTCCTCCATCAACGGCCTGCTCTATGTGCGCGGCCAGGCGGAGGATTTCGACCATTGGCGCCAGCTCGGCAATGTCGGCTGGTCGTATGAGGACCTGCTGCCGTATTTCAAGCGCTCGGAGGGCCGCATCGGCCCCGGCGACGACAGCGTGCGCGGGCGGGGCGGGGCGCTGGCGGTGAGCGATCTGTTGGACCGCAACCCGCTCTCCGAAGCCTATGTCGCGGCCGCCGAGGCGATCGGCATTCCCCGCAACGACGACTACAACGGCCGCGTCCAGGAAGGGGTGGGCTACTACCAGACCACCTCGCGCAACGGCCGCCGCTGCTCCGCCGCCGTGGCCTTCCTGCGCCCGGCGATGAAGCGGGGCAATCTGCGCGTCATCACCCGCGCCCATGCCGAACGCGTGCTGTTCGCCGGCCGCCGCGCGGTGGGGGTGAGTTTTTCGCAAGGTGGCGAGCGCACCACGGTGCGGGCGACGCGCGAGGTGATCCTGTGCGGCGGCGCCATCAACACGCCGCAGCTGATGATGCTCTCCGGCCTCGGCCCCGCCGCGCATCTCGCCGGGCACGGCATCGAGACCGTGCATGACCTGCCCGGCGTGGGGCAGAATCTGCAGGACCATTTCCAGATCCGCTTCGTCTATAGATGCACCCAGCCGATCACCGTGAACGACATCATGATGAGCCGGGTGAAGATGGCGCGGATGGGGCTGCAATACGCGCTGTTCCGCACCGGCCCGCTGACGGTTTCCGCAGGCCAGGTGGGCATCTTCGCCAAGACGCGGCCGGAGATGGAGGTGCCGGACATCCAGTTCCACTTCATCGGCTTCTCCAACGACCGACCGGCCGAGGGGCTGCACAAATTCTCCGGCTTCACCCAGAACGTGTGCCAGCTGCGCCCGGAAAGCCGCGGCGAAATCCTGCTGAAATCGGCGGACCCGATGGTCTATCCGGCGATCCACGCCAATTACCTCGCCGCCGAGCTCGACCGCACCACGCTGGTGGAGGGCATGAAGATGTGCCGCCGGCTGGCCGACCAGCCTTCCATGCGCCGCTACATCGCCAGCGAATATCTGCCGGGCGAGGCGGTGCAGAGCGACGAGGCGCTGCTGGACTATGCGCGCAACTATGGCGGCTCCATCTTCCACCCCTGCGGCACGGCGAAGATGGGCCGCGACCCCATGGCGGTGGTGGACGACCGGCTGCTGGTGCACGGCATCGACGGGCTGCGCGTGGCCGATGCCTCGATCATGCCGACCGTGGTCTCCGGCAATACCAACGCCGCCTGCATCATGATCGGCGAGAAATGCGCCGATCTCGTGCGCGGGCAGAGTTTGCAGCGCGCGGCATGACTTTCGACGAACTCGGCGTTCCCGTCCTCATCAACGCGGCCGGCACCGTCACCCGCCTGTCCGGCGGCATCATGGCGGCGGAGGTGGCGGAAGCGATGGCGGCGGCCACGCAATCCTGCGTGGACATGGTCCAGCTGCAAGCGGCCGCCTGCCGGGAAATCCAGGCGGCGACGGGGGCTTCGGGCATCGCCACATCCGGCGCCTCCGCCGCCGTGCTGCTGGGCGCCGCCGCCTGCCTCGCCGGGCTCGACCCCGCGCGCATGAACGCGCTGCCGGACGTCACGGACGGGCGGCGGGAGTTCGTCGTGGTGCGCAGCCAGCGCAACATGTACGACCGCGCCCTGGTGGTGGCCGGCGGGCGCATCGTGGAAGTCGGCGTCGCCGACCGCTACAGCGGCCCCGGGGTGCGCGATGCGGCTGCGTGGGAGATCGAGGCGGCGATCACAAAGTCCACCGTCGGCATCTACTATCTCGCCGTGCCGCAATCGCGCCCCACGCTGCGCGAGGTGGTCTCCGTGGCCCGCGCGCATTCCCTGCCGGTGCTGGTGGATGCCGCGGCCCAGCTTCCGCCCGCCTGCAACCTGCGCCGCTTCATCGACGAGGGCGCCGATCTCGTCGCCTTCTCCGGCGGCAAGGCGATCGGCGGGCCGCAGGCTTCGGGAATCCTGTGCGGGCGGGCCGATCTGGTCGCTTCCGCGCTGGTGCAGATGCTCGATCTCGACGTCTTCGCCGATCGCTGGTCCCCGCCTGGGGAATTCGCGGCCCTGGCCCAGCTGCGCGGCCTGCCGCATCACGGCATCGGCCGCTCCTGCAAGATCGGCAAGGAGCAGATCGTCGGCCTGCTCACCGCCCTGCGCCGTTTCCGCGCGGCCGACCCCGCCGCCCGCCGCGCCCGCTGGCAGGCGATGCTGGAGGCGCTGATCGCCGCCGCCGGCACGCCCATGCGCATCCTGCCCGGCCCCATCCCCGTCGCGGCGCTCGATGCCGGATCGGCCGAGGCAGCGACCCGCCTCGCCGAAAAACTCGCCGCCGCCGGGCTGATGTGCTCGGAATCGCGACGCGAGGACGGAGTGCTGCTGTTCAGCCCGGCCGCCATGACGGAGACCCAGGCTCCCCAGGCGGGCGGCCTCATCGCCGCCGCCCTCAACGCATAGGACGAAGGATTCATCACCATGGATGTCAGCCCCATCGACGCCATCCTGCTCGACCGGCGGGTCAAGGGCATGCCCGCCGCCGCGCCCCGCCTGCGCCTGGGCGATATCGGCGCCCAGGGCTGGAACGTGCTGCGCGAGGAGATGAGCCTGCCCATCGCCGTGCTGAAGGCGGCGGATATCGCCCATAACAGCGCCTGGATGCGCGACTTCCTCGCCCGCTCCCACGCCGTCATCGCGCCGCACGGAAAGACCACGATGGCGCCGCAGCTTTTCGCGAAGCAGCTGGAGGATGGCGCCTGGGCCATCACGCTCGCCACCCTGCACCAGATGCAGGTGGCACGGCATTTCGGCGTGCGGCGCATCATCCTCGCCAACCAGATCGTCGGCCGGCAGATGATCGATTTCGTGTTCGACGCGCTGGCCGCCGATCCCGATTTCGATTTCTACGCCATCGTCGATTCCGAGGCGAACGTGGCCATGCTCGCCGAGGCGGCGCGCGCGCGGGCCATCGGCCGCCCGCTGCAATTGCTGCTGGAAGGCGGCATTCCCGGCGGGCGCACCGGCGTGCGCGACGTGGAGACCGGCCTCGCCGTCGCCCGCGCGGTGAAGGCGGCCGAGCCCTTCCTGGCCCTGCGCGGCGTGGAGGGATTCGAGGGGCTGGCCGGCGGCAGCCGTGCCGAGAACGAGGCGATGGTGCGCGACTTCCTCGACCTGCTGGTCAATCTCGCCAAGGCCGCGGAAGGCGAGGGGCTGTTCGCGCCGGGCGAGGTGATCCTCAGCGCCGGCGGCTCGGCCTTCTACGACATGGTTCTCGCCCGCTTCCTCCATGCCGGCCTGGCCAGCCCCACGCGGGTGGTCACCCGCAGCGGCTGCTACCTCACCCATGATTCCGGCGGCTATCGCCGCTTCTTCGCCGACATCGTCGATCGCACGCCGGAGGCGGCCGAGGGCGGCGGGTTGCGCGCGGCGCTGGAAGTCTGGGCCTATGTCCAGTCCCGCCCCGAGCCGGGCAAGGTGCTGCTGACCATGGGCAAGCGCGACATCTCCGCCGACGCGCCGCCGGTCGCGCTGCACTGGTTCCGTCCGGGCACCGAGGCGCCGCAGGCCATGCCGTCGGGCCATGTGGTGACGCATATGAACGACCAGCACTGCCACATGACCGTGCCGCCGGACTCGTCGCTCGCGGTGGGCGACATGGTCGGCTTCGGCATGAACCATCCTTGCCTGACCTTCGACAAATGGCAGGTGCTCTACGTGGTGGACGACGCGTACACCGTCACCTCCGCCATCCGCACCTTCTTCTGAGGCCGAGATGCGCCTGTTCGCCGCCACGCTCGCCACCGAGACCAACACCTTCTCGCCGCTGCCCACCTCGCTCGCCTCGTACAGGCAAAGCGTGTTCCTGCGCCCCGGTGAGCACCCAACCGAAACGCCCTTGATGTGCACCGCACCTTTGTGGGTCGCCCGCCGCCGCGCCGCGGCCGAGGGGTTCACGCTGATCGAGGGCAGCTGCTTCGCCGCCAGCCCCGCCGGCACCACCAACGGCGCCGACTACGAATGGATGCGCGACGAAATCCTCGCCGAGCTGCGCGCGGCCATGCCGCTCGACGGCGTGCTGCTCGGCCTGCACGGCGCGATGGTGGCGCACGGATACGACGACGTGGAGGGCGACATCGTCGCCCGCGTGCGCGAGATCGTCGGGCCTGACTGCGTGATCGGCGTGGAGCTCGACCCGCACTGCCACCTCACCCGCAAGCGCCTGGCGGGCGCCGACATCGTCATCCTCTACAAGGAGTTTCCGCACACCGACGTGGTGGAGCGGGCGGAGGAAGTGCTCACCCTGGTGCTGCGCACCATAAGCGGCGAAATCCGCCCGGTGATGTCGGTCTATGATTGCCGACAGATCGGCAGCTACCCCACCACCGAACCGTTGATGCGCGCGTTCGTGGACAAGCTCTCCGCGCTGGAAGGGAAGGGGGGCGTGCTCTCCGTCTCCGCCTGCCACTGCTTCCCCTATGCCGACGTGCCCGAACTCTCCGGCCGCATCCTGGTGATCACCGACAACGACAAGCCGGGCGCCGACCGGCTGGCCACCGCGCTCGGCGAGGAATTCGTCTCCATGCGCGGCCGCACCGCGCCGCCCTATCTCGACGTGCAAGCCGGCGTGGACGCCGCCATCGCCGCCAACGCCACGCCCGTGGTGCTGGCCGACCCGGCCGACAACGCGGGCGGCGGCGCGCCCAGCGACAACACCACCATCCTGCGCGAACTCATCGCCCGCGAGGCGGAGGGCGCGGCGCTCGGCCCGATCTGGGACCCGATCGCCTGCGGCCTGTGCTTCGACGCCGGGCTGGGCGCGACATTTCCCCTGCGCTTCGGCGGCAAGATCGGCCCCGCCTCCGGCCAGCCGATCGACGCCACCGTGACGGTGATCGGCCTGGCGCGCGATTGCTGGCAGAGCTTCGGCCCCACCAAGGTGCCGCTGGGCGACTGCGCCGCCATCCGCATCGGTGGCGTGGAGGTGGTGCTGATCAGCAACCGCACCCAGGCGCTGGGCCTCGAACTGTTCCGCAACGTCGGCATCGAGCCGACGGAGAAGCGCATCCTCGTCGTGAAATCCACCAACCATTTCCACGCCGCCTTCGGCCTGATCGCGAAGAAAGTGCTGTATATCGACAGCGACGGCCCCATCCCCCGCGACTACCGCCGCATCCCCTACACCAAGATCGACCGGCCGATCTGGCCGCTGGATGAGGACACTTCGCCGGGCTTGATTTTCTAGGTCTCGCGCGGCACGGCGGGGATGTGCTAGAACTTTTCGGGAATACGGCTTGGGAAACGGAGAGATGGCCGAGCGCCGGACGACATTGCGGGTGAATCTGCCGGGTGGAGAAGACCGCCTGCGGCAGATGATCCTGCACGTCTGCACCCGCTGCCAGGACGCAAGAAGATTCGGCCGGATCAAGCTGAACAAGATTCTCTGGAAGTCCGATTTCGACTCCTATGCCGCAAGGGGCATGCCCATCACCGGCTGCGCCTATCAGCGCCTGAGGCTGGGGCCGGCGCCCAAGGCGATGCTGCCACTGCTGAACGAAATGCTGCGCGATGGGCTGCTGCGTGAGGAAGAAACCGATTTCGGCGGCGATATCGTCGAGAAGCGGCCTATCCCGCTCGTCGAGCCCAAGATGGAATATTTCAGCCCGGAGGATCTCGCCTTCGTGGAAGCGGCAATTCGCTATTACTGGACCTTGACGGGCATGGAAACCAGTGACGATTCCCACGGCATGGCGTGGCAGACGCGGGCTGACAAGGACCCGATGCCCTATGAATCGGCGCTGCTGTCCGATCGGCATCCCGGCTCCGCGCAAATTCGCCGGCTGCGGGAACGCATCACGCGCCAAGGGCTGCAGAGTGAGTAAATGGCGAGACGAGCCATCTTTTTCTCGGCGCAATGCGACGAATGCGCCCATCGCCTGGGTGGCTACCAGCGGATCGATCCGGCGCTCGATGCGGTCTGGGACGTGCTCATCCGCAATCCCTACGCGTTGCCGCGAGTGGAGTCCGACTGGTACAGCGCCCGATATATCAGCACCAAACCGTTCCGTGGCGTTCCGGCCCTCGTGTGGACCATCGAGATTCAAGAGAACGGCGATGTGCTCATCGACCATGTCGAGGAATTCGAAGACTACTGACTGACCCTTGAACGCTGCCTGATGGCTCCGGGATGACGCGCCGACCCATCCGCCGCATGATCCCGCCAACCACTACCCGCCCAAGGAGCCCGCCATGGTCGCCAATCCCGTTCGCGCGAAGCTGCTGGCCGGCGGTCAGGCCCTGGGGGTCATGGCGTTCGATTTCTTCTCCCCCGGCCTCGCCCCCACGCTGGCCGCCGCCGGCGCCGAGTTCGTGATCCTGGACATGGAGCACAGCGGCGTGGGCATCGACACGATCAAGGCGCAGATCGGCTTCTGCCGCGCTGCCGGCATCGTGCCGATGGTGCGGGTGCCCGGCTGCGAGCGGCACCTGATCTCGCCGGTGCTCGATGCCGGGGCGCTGGGCATCATGGTGCCGATGGTGGAGACGCGGGCGCAGGCGGAGGCGATGGCGGCCTATTGCCGCTACCGCCCGCTGGGCACGCGCGGCCTCGCCTTCGGCCTGGCGCACGACCACTACAGAACCGGCCCCGTCCGCGCCGCGATGGATGCCGCGAACAGCGCGGTGCTCACCATCGCGCTGATCGAAACCGCCACGGGCCTCGCCCATGCGCGCGACATCCTCTCCACCCCGGGCATCGACATGGGCTGGCTCGGCCATTTCGACCTCACCGACAGCATGGGCATCGTCGGCCAGTTCGACCACCAGGGCTTCACCCAGGCGGAGGCCACGCTGCTCGGCGTGGCCAAGGAACTCGGCAAGCCCTTCGGCTGGCTGGCGGCGGACGGCGCCCAGGCCCGCGCCGCGCTGGGCCGCGGGTTTTCCTGCCTGTGCCTGTCCACCGATGTGGCGCTGCTGCGGGAGGCGTTGGCGCGGGAGATGGCAATAGTAAGAAAGTAAGAATGTTCTTTTTTTGGAAAAAAAGAACCAAAAAAACTTTTACTCGATGGGCGTGTACTGGTGGCACCGCCACGAGTACTTCATAAAGAATAAAAGTTTTTTGCTTCTTTTTTTCAAAAAAGAAGCGCTTCCTTCCTTCTACTCTTCCTTCGGCAACCGCATCCACCAAACCCCCAGCAGCATCACCAGCACCATCGCCACCCCGCCGGTCACCCGCACCGCCCCCACCGGCCCCAGCCGGTCGGACAGCGCGCCGATCAGGATCTGCCCCAAAGGTGCCGTGCCGATGCCCACGGTGATCAGCCCCATCAGCCGCGAGCGCATCGCCGCCGGCGCCGATGTCACGATCAGCGTGGTCTGCGTGTTGCCGAACAGCGCCAGCCCCAGCCCGCCCAGCGACAGCATCGCGCAGGCCGCGCCATAGCTGGGCATCGCCGTCATCAGCAGCAGCCCGGCCAGGAACAGCACGGAACCGCCCAGCATCTGCGTGCGCGCCTGGGCGCGGGGCGTCACGCTGGCCAGCACCAGCCCGCCGACCATCGAGCCCAGCGGCTCGGCGGAGGCGATCAGCCCGGTCCAGGCCGGCTCCACCGCGAACACCCGCACGGCGATCGGCGCCACCACCGCCACATAGGCGAAGGCCAGCATGTTCATGATGGTGGTGGTCAGCATCACCGCCAGTATGTCCGGCGTGCGGCGGGCGAAGGCGATCGCCTCCGCCATGTCCCGGCCCACCCGCGCCAGCGCCAGCGGCCGGGTTTCCTGGATGTGGTTGATCGCCGGCACCAGCGCCGCGGCGGCGAAGAAGCCGAGCGTGGAGATGGCATAGGCGCCGTGCAGCCCGAACGCCGCGAAGCTGGCGCTGCCGATCAGCGGCCCGGCCATGCGGGTCACCGCGCCGGTCAGGCTGTCCAGCGCCACGGCGCGCGGCACCAGCTCCGGCCCCGCCACCTCGGCCACCATGCGCCGGCGCGTGGCCATCTCCGTCGCCCACACCAGGCCGGTGACGAAGGCGGCCAGCGCCACGTGAACCGGCCGTGCCAGCCCGGCCAGCGCCAGCGCGCACACGAACCCCGCGCAGCCGCCATAGACCAGCAGCCCCACGAACAGGATGCGCTTGCGGTCGATCGCCTCGCACACCACCCCGGCGATGGCGCCGAACAGCAGCAGCGGCAGCGCGCGCGCGGCGGAAACCAGCGCCACGGCCAGCGCCGAACCCGTCAGCTCGAAGGTGAACAGCCCGGCGGCGAGGATTTCCAGCCAGCGCAGCGCGTTGACCACGCCCCCCACGGTCCACAGCCGCACGAAATCGGCCGAGCCGAGCAAACGCCGCAAACCGCTCTGCGGCACCCGCCGCGTCATGGCCGTTTCCATCCCGCGCCATGCTGGGCACATCATGGGGAGTCTGACCAGTTCGCCCTTTGCATGGCTCGGCCCTTGTCACGATTTGTGGCGCAGGCGACAGGCGGTGTTTTTCCGTTACCATGCGCGCAACGAGGCACGGAGGAATGCGATGCGCCTGCCCATCCTGACGGAGACGGAGATGACGCCGGCGCAGCTCGCCGCCCACGCGGCCACCCGCGCCGGCAAGCGCGGCAGCGTGCCGCCGCCGGTGCAGGCCTGGCTGCACAGCCCCGACTTCGCCGCCCGCGCCCAGGCCGTCGGCGAGTTCATCCGCTACGACACGGTGTTCCCGCCCGACCTGGTGGAAATCCCCATCCTCGTCACCGCGCGGTTCTGGACCTCGCACTACGAATGGTTCGCCCATCGCCGCCTGGCCGAGGCCGCCGGGCTGGATGCCGCCATCATCGACGCCATCCGCGACAACCGCGACCCGCCCTTCGCCGACCCCCGCGCGCGGGTGATCTACGACTACGCCCTCACCCTGCACCGCACCCGCAGCGTGCCGCTGTGCCTGCACGAGGCGATGGTCGCCGCCTGGGGCGAGCGCGGCGTGGTGGAGGTGGTGGGCGCCTGCGGCTACTATACGATGATATCCATGACGCTGAACGCGTTCGACGTGGGGCTGCCGGACGGCGCCCGTTCCGAACTGGGAGACTGGCCATGAGCGAAGCCTGCATCGTCGGCTGGGCGCATACCAATTTCGGCCGGCTGGAGGAGCCGGACGTGGAAAGCCTGCTCGCCCGCGTGGCCGGCGCCGCCATCGCCGATGCCGGCATCGCCCCCGCCGATATCGACGGCGTGTTCGTCGCCCTGTTCAACAACGGATTTTCCAAGCAGGACTTCCCGTCCTCGCTGGTGATGCAGTCGGTGCCCGAACTGCGCTTCGTGCCCGCCACGCGCTACGAGAACGCCTGCGCCTCCGGCTCCGCCGCCGTGCACGGTGCCCGCGACTTCATCGCCGCCGGGCGCGGCCGCTTCGCCCTGGTGCTGGGGGCCGAGAAGATGACCGCCACGCCGGGCGCGCAGGTGGGCGACATCCTGCTCTCCGCCTGCTACCGCCGCGAGGAAGGCGAGATCGAGGCCGGGTTCGCCGGCGTGTTCGGCCGCATCGCCGAGCGCTACTTCCAGGCCCATGGCGACCAGTCCGACGCGCTGGCCGCCATCGCCGCCAAGAACCACCGCAACGGCGTGGACAACCCCTACGCCCAGATGCGCCGCGACCTCGGCTTCGAATTCTGCCGCACGCTGAGCGAGAAGAACCCCTATGTCGCGCCGCCGCTGAAACGCACCGACTGCTCCCTGGTCTCCGACGGCGCCGCCGCCCTGGTGCTGGCCGACGAGGAAACCGCCCGCGCCCTCGGCAAGGCCGTGCGCTTCCGCGCGGCGGCGCAGGTGAACGACTTCCTGCCGCTGTCCCGCCGCGACCCCACCGCCTTCGAAGGCGCCGCCCGCGCCTGGCAACAGGCCCTCGCCGCGGCCGACATCACGCTCGCCGACCTCTCCTTCGTCGAGAGCCACGACTGCTTCACCATCGCGGAGCTGCTGGAATACGAGGCCATGGGCCTCACCCCACGCGGCCAGGGTGCCCGCGCCGTGCTGGAAGGCTGGACCGCCAAGGACGGCAGGCTGCCGGTCAACCCCTCCGGCGGCCTCAAGGCCAAGGGCCACCCGATCGGCGCCACCGGCGTGTCCATGCACGCCATCGCCGCCATGCAGCTCACCGGCCAGGCCGGCACCATGCAACTGCCCCGCGCCGACCGCGCCGGCGTGTTCAACATGGGCGGCGCCGCCGTGGCCAACTACGTCTCCATCCTCGAACCCCTTGGCTGACGGAGCTCCCATGGAAACGGATCGGGTCTTTCAAGGATCGGTGCCCGCCCTCTACGACGAGCATCTCGGCCCCATGCTGTTCGCGCCCTACGCCGCGGATATCGCATCCCGCCTCGCCCATCTGCGCCACGGCACGGTGCTGGAAACCGCTTCGGGCACCGGGGTGGTGACCCGCGCGCTGGCCGCCACCCTGCCCGAGCCGGTGCGCATCGAAGCCACCGACCTCAACCAGGCCATGCTCGACCAGGCCGCCACCCGCCTGGCCTCGCCCCGCGTCACCTGGCGGCAGGCCGACGCCCAGGCGCTGCCCTTCGACGACGCCAGCTTCGACGCCGTGATCTGCCAGTTCGGCGTGATGTTCTTCCCCGACCAGCCCCGCGCCTTCGCCGAAGCCCACCGCGTGCTCAAGCCCGGCGGCATTTTCCTGTTCAACGTGTGGGACCGCATCGAAACCAACGACTTCGCCGATATCGTCAGCCGAACGATCGCCCGGCTCTTCCCCGACGACCCACCCCGCTTCATCGCCCGCACCCCCCACGGCCACCACGACACCGCCCCCCTGCGCGCCCACCTGCTCGCGGCCGGCTTCACCACGGTGGAGGCGGAACAGGTCACCCTGCAAAGCCACGCCCCCAACCCCCTCGCCGTCGCCACAGGCATATGCCAAGGCACCCCCCTGCGCGGCGAAATCGAATCCCGCGACCCCTCCCGCCTCGCCGAAGCCACCACCGCCGCCGCCACCGCCATCGCCGCCCGCTTCGGCACCGGCGCGATGATGGGACAAATGCAGGCGCATGTGGTGACGGCGGTTCGCTAAGGAGGGGCGGGGAGGGGAAGGCAAGGCGGGGGCTCCGCCCCTCGACCCCGGAAGAAAGGCCAGGGCGCTGCCCTGGACCCGCTGGGGCCTTAGGCCCCAGACCCCATTCGTTTCAGGCGAGGGCGTGCCGACTCAGCAAACCATTTGAGGCGGAAAGCCCAGTTTGATGGGCCTTCGGCCCTAAGGGGAAAAATAAGAGGTCAGCGCATTTTCCTGTTGCGTCGGAGAACATGGTTC
>CAMFLK010000076.1 GCA_945957135.1 uncultured Rhodospirillales bacterium | reverse complement strand
AAGAGACAGGAACAGCAGCAGCGGCACCAGCAGGAAGCTCAGCTCCACCGCCTCGAACCGCGCCGCCGCCACGCCCAGCACCGCCAGCACGAAGCCGCAGAACTGGCTGCCGACATCGCCGAGGAAGATGCGGGCGCGGGGGAAGTTGAACGGCAGGAACCCCGCCAGCCCCGCCCCGAGCAGCAGGGCGGCGAAATAGACGAACCACGCCCCCTGCCCCTGCGCGATGAAGGCCAGGAAGGCGCAGGCCACCAGCGCGGTGCCGGCCACCAGCCCGTTCAGCCCGTCCATGAAATTCATCGCGTTGGTGGCGAACAGCAGCCAGACCAGCGTGGCGGGAATGCCCAGCCAGCCGATATCCACCGGCCCCCACCAGGGCAGGCGATAGACCGACACGTAGAGCCCGCTCGCCAGCGCCGCCACCGCCGCCAGGATCTGCGCGCCCAGCTTCACGGTGAAGGGGAAGTCGCGGATGTCGTCGAGGAACGAGACGGCGGCGATCAGCACGGAGGCCAGGATCACCCCGCGGAAATACGGGTCGGCGATGCGCGAGAAGGCGGCGAAGCCGTACAGCACGGAAATGCCCAGCAGGAACGCCACCACCACGCCCACCCCGCCGCCCTTGGGGGTGGCGATGCTGTGGGCCTTGCGCGGGTCCGGCCGGTCCATCACCCGCGCGCCGATCATCGCCCGCACCATCAGCGCCGAAACCAGGGCCATGGCGAGGCAGAAGCCCAGATGGTTGAGCAGGGCGCGGAAACTCATGCGAAGGCTACGCGCGGGCCTCGGCCATCAGCGCCTTCATCCGCCCGACCACCGGGGCGAGCCCGTGCAGCACCGCCTCGCCGATCAGGAAATGGCCGATATTCAGCTCCACCACCTCCGGCAGGGCGGCGATGGGGGTAACGTTGGCGAAGGTCAGCCCATGCCCGGCATGGCATTCCAGCCCGAGCGAAGGCGTCAGGCCCGCCGCCTCGCGCAGCCGCTGCAGCTCGCCGTCCTTGCCCTCGGCATAGGCGCCGGTGTGCAGCTCCACGATGGTGGCGCCGATTTCGGCGCTGGCCTCCAGTTGGTCCCAGTCGGCATCGACGAACATCGAGACGCGGATGCCCGCGTCGCGCAGCGCGCCGACGATCGGCGCCAGCGCCCGGCGCTGGCCGGCGACATCGAGCCCGCCCTCGGTGGTGACCTCCGTCCGCTTCTCCGGCACCAGGCAGCAGGCATTGGGCCGGGTGGCCAAGGCGATGCGCAGCATCTCCTCGGTGGCCGCCATCTCCAGGTTCAGCGGCGCGTCGATGATGCCGCGGATGCGGCGCACATCGTCGTCACGGATATGCCGCCGGTCCTCGCGCAGATGGATGGTGATGCCGTCGGCGCCGGCGGCGATGGCGGCCTGGGCGGCGACCAGCGGGTCCGGGTGCTTTCCACCTCGCGCGTTGCGCAAGGTGGCGACGTGATCGACGTTCACGCCAAGGCGCAGATAGGTCATGCGGCCTCCTTCCGGCAGGCGAGGTCGTGGGCCAGATCGATGGCGGCGATCAGGCTGGTCGGGTCGGCGGTGCCGCGCCCGGCGATGGCGAAGGCGGTGCCGTGATCGGGCGAGGTGCGGATGATCGGCAGGCCGATGGTGACGTTCACGCCGTGATGCATGTCCAGCGTCTTCAACGGCGTCAGCGCCTGGTCGTGATACATGCCCATCGCCACGTCGTAGCCCGCCCGGGCCTCCGGCGTGAACAGGCTGTCGGCGGCGAACGGCCCGCGCACGTCGATCCCCTCCGCCCGCAGAAGCGCGATGGCCGGGGCGATGATCGCGATCTCCTCCTCGCCCATCGTGCCGTCTTCGCCGGCATGGGGGTTGAGCCCGGCCATGGCGATGCGCGGCGCGGCGATGCCCCACTGGTCGCGCAGGGCGGCATGGGTCACGCGGGTGACATCCACGATGCGGTCCACCGTGATCATCTCCAGCATGCGTCGCAGCGAGGCATGCACGGTGATCGGCACCACCCGCAGCCCGGGACTCGCCAGCATCATCACCGGCAGCACGCAGCCGGTCAGCGCCGCAAGAAACTCGGTGTGCCCCGGATGCGGAAAACCCACACCGTACAGCGAGGATTTATGGATCGGGTTGGTCACCACGCCGGCCGCCTCGCCCGCCATCACCAGCCGCGTCGCCCGCTCGATGGAAGCAATCACCGCGGACGCATTGGCCGGGTCCGGCTGGCCCGGCGTCACCGCCGCCACGAGCGGCACCGGCAGCACCGGCAAGGCCTCGGCGAACACGCCGCCGGCATGGCCGATATCGTTGACCACCCGCACCGGAACATCCAGGCCCAGCCGCGCGGCGGTTTCCGAGAGGCGATCAGGATCGTCCAGCGCGACGAAGGGCCGGGCGCCGTCACGGCGGGCGAGCCAGGCACGGACGGACAGCTCGCCGCCGATGCCGGCGGGGTCGCCCATCGTGAGAGCGAGGGGAATCATAAGGAAGACTCTTCTTTTTTTGAAAAAAAAGAAGCAAAAAAACTTCTATCGTTTAAGGGGAGTCCCGAGGTGACAACTCGGGTACTCCTCAAATCATAAAAAGTTTTTTGGTTCTTTTTTTCAAAAAAGAACACGCTTTCTTCCTTCCCTCAGATATGCAACGCCCGCCCATCGACCGCGAGCGCCGCTTCCTTCACCGCCTCGTTCAGGCTCGGATGCGCGTGGCAGGTGCGGGCCACGTCTTCGGCGCTCGCGCCGAACTCCATGGCCAGGGCGATTTCGGCGATCAGCGTGCCGGCGTCGGGGCCGAGGATGTGGGCGCCGAGCAGGCGGTCGGTCTTCTTGTCCGCCAGCAGTTTCACGAAGCCGTCGGTCATGCCCATGGCGCGGGCACGGCCGTTGGCGGTGAAGGGGAATTTGCCGATCCTGTAGTCCACCCCTGCGGCTTTCAGCTGCTCCTCGGTCTGGCCGACCGTGGCGAGCTCGGGCCACGTATAGACCACGCCGGGGATCACGCCGTAATTCACGTGCCCGGCCTGGCCGGCCAGGCGTTCGGCCAGCGCCACGCCTTCGTCCTCGGCCTTGTGGGCCAGCATCGGCCCGGCGATCACGTCGCCGATGGCGTAGATGCCGGGAATGTTGGTGGCGTAGTGCCCATCCGTCTTCACCCGGCCGCGCTCGTCCAGCGCCACGCCGATCTCGGCGGCGCCCAGCCCGGCGGTGAAGGCGCGGCGGCCGATCGCCACCAGCACCACATCGGCCTTCAGCGTTTCCGCAGGGCCGCCCTTGGCCGGTTCCAGGGTGAGGGTCACGCCATCCGAACCCGCAGTCGCCGCCGTCACTTTCGTGGACAGGCGGAACTTCAGGCCCTGCTTGGCGAGGATGCGCTCGAACTGGCGGCCCACCTCGCGGTCGGTGCCCGGCACGATGTGGTCGAGGAACTCCACCACCGTCACCTCGGCGCCCAGCCGGCGCCACACGCTGCCGAGCTCCAGCCCGATCACGCCGCCGCCGATCACCACGAGATGGCCGGGAACCTTGTCCAGCTCCAGCGCGCCGGTGGAGGTGACGATGGCTTTCTCGTCCACCGCAACACCGGGCAGCGGCATGCTTTCGCTGCCGGTGGCGATGACGATGTTCTTCGTTTCGTAGTCCGTGCCGTCCACCGCCACGCGGCCGGGCGCGGCGATGCGGCCCTCGCCCTTCAGCCAGGTCACCTTGTTCTTGCGGAACAGGAATTCCACGCCGCGCGTGTTGGCCGTCACCACCTCGCCCTTGCGCGCCTGCATGCGCGCGAGGTCGAGCTTCACGCCGTCCACCATCACCCCGTGCTCGGCGAAATCATGTGAAGCTGCCTCGAAGTTTTCCGAGGAGTGCAGCAGCGCCTTGGAGGGGATACAGCCCACGTTCAGGCAGGTGCCGCCCAGCGTGGCGCGCTTCTCCACGCAGGCCACCTTCATGCCCAGCTGCGCCGCGCGGATGGCGCAGACATAGCCGCCGGGGCCGGAGCCGATGACGATGACGTCGAACGCTTCGCTCATCGCCCTGCCCTCAAAGGTCCAGCAGCAGCCTGCGGGGATCCTCGACGCCTTCCTTCACCCGCACCAGGAACGACACCGCCTCCTTCCCATCGACGATGCGATGGTCGTAGGACAGAGCGAGATACATCATCGGCCGGATTTCCACCTTGCCGCCGACCGCCATCGGCCGTTCCTGGATCTTGTGCATGCCCAGGATGGCCGATTGCGGCGGGTTCAGGATGGGGGTGGACATCAGCGAGCCGTACACGCCGCCATTGGTGATGCTGAACGTGCCGCCGCTCAGCTCATCCAGCTTCAGCGCCCCGTCGCGCGCCCGGCGGCCGAAATCGCCGACCGTCTTCTCGATCTCGGCGAAGCCCATCGTGTCCGCATGGCGCAGCACCGGCACCACCAGCCCGTTCGCGCCGCCGACCGCGATGCCCATATGCACGAAGTGCTTGTAGACGATGTCGTCGCCGTCGATCTCGGCGTTGACCGCGGGGAACTCCTTCAGCGCGGCGATGCAGGCGCGCACGAAGAAGCTCATGAAGCCCAGGCGCACGCCGTGCTTCTTCTCGAAGGCGTCGCGATATTCGCTGCGCAGCGCCATCGCGGCGCCCATGTCCACCTCGTTGAAGGTGGTCAGCATGGCCGCGGTGTTCTGCGCCTCCTTCAGCCGGGTCGCGATGGTGCGGCGCAGGCGGGTCATCTTCACCCGCTCCTCGCCCTCGTCCAGCGCGCGCGGCGCCTTCGGGGCGGGCGCGGCGGCAGCGGGGGCGGGGCGGGCGAGGAAGTCGAGCACGTCGCCCTTGGTGATGCGGCCGTCCTTGCCGGTGCCGGCGCCGATGGCGGTGGCGGCCACGCCGCTCTCCTCCATCAGCTTCGCGGCGGCGGGCATCGGCGCGTGGGCGGAGACATCGGCCGGCGGCGTGGCCGGGCGGGCCACCGGGCCGGTGGGGGTGGGCGGGGCGTTGACGCCGGCGGCGGGGTTGGCGGCCGGGTTGGCGCGGCTGACCGGGGCGGCGGTGGCGACCGCCCCATCGGACACGGCGCCGAGCACCGCGCCCACCTCCACCTCCGCCCCCTCGGCGGCGGCGACCTCGCTGAGGATGCCGGCGGCGGGCGAGGGCACCTCCACCGTCACCTTGTCGGTCTCCAGCTCCACCAGCGCCTCGTCCACGGCGACCGCATCGCCCGCCTGCTTCAACCAGCGCGCCACCGTCGCGGTGGTGACGCTCTCGCCCAGGCTGGGCACCCTTATGTCGATCGCCATGAACTCGATCCCGTCCGTTTCAGTTGTGGTCTGGGTTAGCCGTGGTCTGGAAAATCAGGAAAGCGTCAGCGCGTCGCCGACGAGCTTGGCCTGCTCGGCGGCATGCGTGCGGGCCAGGCCGGTGGCCGGGCTCGCCGCCGGCGACCGGCCGACATAGCGCGGGCGCTTGGCCGCGATGTTCAGCGGCGCCAGCACCTCCTCGATGCGGCGATCGACGAACAGCCAGGCGCCGTTGTTGTGCGGCTCTTCCTGGCACCACACCACCTCCGCGTTCACGTAGGGCGCCAGTGCCTTGGGCAGCGAGATGGCCGGGAACGGGTAGAGCTGCTCGACGCGCACGATGGCCACGTCCTTGATGCCGCGCTCGCGCCGCGCCTGGAGCAGGTCGTAATAGACCTTGCCGGTGCACAGCACGACGCGCCGCACCTCGGCGGCCGGCGCGATGTCGTCGATCTCGCCGATCACCGGGCGGAACCGGCTGCCGGGCGCGAACTCGTCGAGCGTGGACACCGCGAGCTTGTGGCGCAGCAGCGATTTCGGTGTCATCAGCACCAGCGGCTTGCGGTAGTTGCGCTTCAGCTGGCGGCGCAGGGCGTGGAAGTAGTTGGCCGGCGTGGTGAGGTTGCCCACGGCCATGTTGCGCTCGGCGCAGAGTTGCAGGTAGCGCTCCAGCCGGGCGGAGGAGTGTTCCGGCCCCTGCCCTTCATGGCCATGCGGCAGCAGCATCACCAGCCCGGACATGCGCAGCCACTTGGTCTCGCCGCTGGCCACGAACTGGTCGATGATCACCTGGGCGCCGTTGGCGAAGTCGCCGAACTGCGCCTCCCACAGCACCAGGGTGCGCGGGTCGGCCAGCGAGTAGCCGTATTCGAAGCCGAGCACGCCCACTTCCGAAAGCAGCGAGTTGTAGATTTCGATCTTCGCCTGGCCGGGCGCGATGTTGTTGAGCGGCACGTATTCGTTCTGGTTGACCTGGTCGATCAGCACCGCGTGGCGCTGGCTGAACGTGCCGCGCTGGCAGTCCTCGCCGGACAGGCGCACCCGGTTGCCCTCGTCGAGCAGCGAGCCGAAGGCCAGCGCCTCGCCGGTGGCCCAGTCGATATCCGCCCCGCTCTCGATCATCGCGCGCTTGGCGTCGAGCTGGCGGAGGATCTTGGGGTTCACGTCGAAATCGGCGGGCGGGGTGGAGATGGCGCGGCCCACCTTCTCCAGCACGGCGCGATCCACGGCGGTGTCGCCGTCGGTCCATTCGGATTCGCGGTCGGGCGTGGACAGGCCGGACCAGTGGCCTTCCAGCCAGTCCGCCTTGTTCACCTTGAACCCCTTGGCCGCCTGGTAGGAGTCTTCCAGCGTGGCGGCGAAGCGGTCGGCCATGGCGGCGGCGTCTTCGGCGCTCATCACCCCCTCGGCCACCAGGCGCTGGGCATAGAGGGTGCGCGTGGTCGGCAGGGCCGCGATGGCGCGGTACATGATCGGCTGGGTGAAGGCCGGCTCGTCGGATTCGTTATGGCCGTGGCGGCGGTAGCAGACGATGTCCAGCACCACGTCCGCGCCGAATTGCTGGCGGAACTCGGTGGCCATCTTCGCGCACCACACCACCGCCTCCGGATTGTCGCCGTTGACGTGCAGCACCGGCGCCTGGATCGACTTGGCGACATCGGTGCAATAGAGGCCGGAATAGGCATGGGCCGGCACGGTGGTGAAGCCGATCTGGTTGTTGACGATCAGATGCACCGTGCCGCCGGTGCGGTAGCCGATCAGCTGGCTCATCGCCAGCGTCTCGTACACCAGCCCCTGGCCGGCGAAGGCGGCGTCGCCATGCATCAGGATGCCCATCACCGAGCGCCGCGCCTTGGTGTCGCCGGCCATGTCCTGGCGTGCCCGCACCTTGCCGATCACCACGGGATCGACCGCCTCGAGATGCGACGGATTGGGCTGCAGCGAGAGATGCACCTTGTGCCCGGCGATCTCCACATCGGTGGAGGTGCCGAGATGGTATTTCACGTCGCCCGAACCCTGCACGTCGTCGGGCTTGAAGCTGGCGCCGCCGAACTCGCTGAACAGCTGGGTGTACGGCTTGCGCACGATGTTCACCAGCGTGTTCAGCCGGCCGCGATGGGGCATGCCGATGGCGATCTCGCTCACCCCGTCCGCCGCCGCCGTCTCGATGATGGTGTGCAGCGCGGGGATGGTGACCTCGGCCCCTTCCAGGCCGAAGCGCTTGGTGCCGACGAAGCGCTTCTGGCAGAAGGATTCCAGCCCCTCCGCCTCCGTCAGCTGCTGCAGGATGCGGGTCTTGTCCTCGGCGCGGAAGGTGCTGCGCCAGGGGGCACCCTCCACCCGGCGCTGGATCCAGGCCTTCTGCTCGGGGTCCTGGATGTGCATGAACTCCACGCCGACCGGGCCGCAATAGGTCTCGCGCAGCACATGCAGGATCTGGCGGGGGGTGGCGGTTTCCAGGCCCAGCACATGGTCGATGAAGATCGGCCGGTCCATGTCGGCTTCGGTGAAGCCGTAGGTGGCGGGGTCCAGCTCCGGGTGCGGGCGGGGGATTTGCAGGCCGAGCGGGTCGAGCTTGGCTTCCAGATGGCCGCGCACCCGGTAGGTGCGCACCATCATCAGCGCGCGCAGGCTGTCCTTGGTGGCCGCGCGCACCTGCTCGGCGGAGACGGCGCCCTTGTCGGCCCCCTTGGCATCGGGCTTGCCGGGCTTGGCGGCGGGTTCGGGGGCGTCCAGCGCGAAGTGGCGCGGCGCCCAGGAGGCGCCGGCGGCATCCGTCAGCACGCCCCGGGCCTCGTCGTTCAGCGCCTCGAACAGCTCGGCGAAGCTGGGATCGACGCTGGCCGGGTTGGCCACCCACCGCGCATAGGCATCGGCGATGAAGGCCGCGTTGCCGCCGTTCAAGGCCGTCGCCAGGATGTCCACGCCCGCCATCGTCAGTCCCCCGCCAATCGAATGGGCCTCTACATAGGCCCTCGGCCGGCACGGCGCACGCCGTCCGGCCGGGTTCTGCCCTGTTCCCGCCGCATCGGTCGATGCGGCGGGAGCTTTGTTTAGCGCGCCGCCGCCGGCCAACCACGCGCGTAGTGATACTGCGCGCGGGGCGCGCGATACCAACCGCGAAGGGCGGTTGGTATCATCCCCGCAGCGCCTTCACCATCGTGCTGCCGAGTGCCGCGGGGCTTTCGGCGATGTGGATGCCGGCCAGGCGCATCGCCTCGAACTTCGCCTGGGCGGTGTCCTTGCCGCCGCTGATCACCGCCCCGGCATGGCCCATGCGCCGGCCGGGGGGGGCCGTGGCGCCGGCGATGAAGCCCACGGTGGGCTTCTTCACCTTGTTCGAGGCCAGGAACTCGGCCGCGTCGATCTCACTCTGCCCGCCGATCTCGCCGATCATCACGATGGCCTCGGTCTCGCCGTCGGCCAGGAACATCTCCAGCACCTCGATGAAGTCCAGCCCCTTCACCGGGTCACCGCCGATGCCCACGCAGGTGCTCTGGCCCAGCCCGGCCGCGGTGGTCTGGGCCACCGCCTCGTAGGTGAGGGTGCCGGAGCGCGAGACGATGCCCACCTTGCCCCGCCTATGGATGTGGCCGGGCATGATGCCGATCTTGCAGGCATCGGGCGTGATCACGCCGGGGCAGTTCGGCCCGACCAGACGGGAGGCGGAGCCGGTCAGCGCGCGCTTCACCCGGACCATGTCCAGCACCGGAATGCCCTCGGTGATGCACACGATCAGCGGGATTTCCGCCCCGATCGCCTCCAGGATGGCATCCGCCGCGAAGGGCGGGGGCACGTAGATGGCGCTGGCCGTCGCGCCCGTGGCCTCGCGCGCCTGGGCCACCGTGTCGAACACCGGCAGGTCGAGATGGGTGGTGCCGCCCTTGCCCGGGGTGACGCCGCCGACCACCTTGGTGCCGTAGGCGATGGCCTGCTCGGAATGGAACGTGCCCTGGGCGCCGGTGAAGCCCTGGGTGATCACGCGGGTGTCGGCATCGACGAGAACGGCCATCAGGCGGCTTCCTTCACGGCCTTCACCACCTTCTCGGCAGCGTCGGCAAGATTGTCGGCCGAGATGATCGGCAGGCCGGATTTGGCGAGGATGTCCTTGCCCAGCTGCACGTTGGTGCCTTCCAGCCGCACCACCAGCGGCACGTTCAGCGACACCTCGCGCGCGGCGGAGACCACGCCCTCGGCGATCACGTCGCAGCGCATGATGCCGCCGAAGATGTTGACCAGGATGCCCTCCACGTTCGGGTCGGACAGGATGATCTTGAACGCCGCGGTCACCCGCTCCTTGGTGGCGCCGCCGCCGACATCGAGGAAGTTGGCGGGCGAGGAGCCGTAGAGCTTGATGATGTCCATCGTCGCCATGGCCAGGCCCGCGCCGTTGACCATGCAGCCGATCTGCCCGTCCAGCGCCACGTAGTTGAGGCTGTATTTGGCGGCCTCCAGCTCCTTCGGGTCCTCCTCCGCCTCGTCGCGCAGCTTCTCGAGGTCGGGGTGGCGATAGAGCGCGTTGTCGTCGAAGCTCACCTTGGCATCGAGCGCCACGACCTCGCCGGCGCCGGTCACCACCAGCGGGTTCACCTCCACGATGCCGCAGTCGAGATCGACGAAGGCGGTGTACATGGCGGTGACGAACTTGACGAAGGCGGAGACCTGCTTGCCCGTCAGCCCCAGCGCGAAGGCCAGCCGGCGGCCATGGAACGGCCAGATGCCGGCGGCGGGATCGACCGCGACGCGCAGGATTTTCTCGGGGTGGTGCTCGGCCACCTCCTCGATCTCCATGCCGCCCTCGGTGGAGGCCATGATGGTGACGCGCGACGTGGCGCGGTCGATCAGCAGCGACAGATACAGCTCGCGGGCGATGTCGCAGCCGGCCTCCACATAGACCCGGCTGACCCGCCGCCCGGCCGGGCCGGTCTGCTTGGTCACCAGCGTGTGGCCGATCATCGCGGCGGCGGCGGCACGGACCTCGTCGATCGACTTGGCGATGCGCACGCCGCCCTTGCCGTTGGGGTCGTCGGCGAAACGGCCGGCGCCGCGCCCGCCGGCATGGATCTGCGACTTCACCACATAGACGGGGCCGGGCAGCTTGCCGGCGGCGGCCGCCGCCTCGTCCGGCGTCCAGGCGACATGGCCGTCGAGCACCGCCACGCCGTAGCGCTTCAGCAGGTCCTTGGCCTGGTATTCATGGATGTTCATGGGTCAGACGCCCAGCTTCTTGAAATCCTCGATCAGCCCCTTCACCGCGGCGCAGGACTTGTCGAAGGCGGCCTTCTCGGCCTCGTCCAGCTTCACCTCGACGATCTTCTCCACACCGTTGGCGCCGATCACCACGGGCACGCCGACGTAGAAATCCTTCATGCCGTATTCGCCGTTGAGCATCACGGCACAGGGCAGCACGCGGCGCTTGTCCTTCAGATACGCCTCGGCCATGGCGATGGCGCTGGCGGCGGGGGCGTAGAAGGCGCTGCCGCGCTCCAGCAGCTTGACGATCTCGCCGCCGCCATTGGCGGTGCGGGTGCAGATGGCGTCGATGCGCTCCTGGGTGGTCCAGCCCATCGCGATCAGGTCGGGCACGGGGATGCCGGCGACGGTGGAGTAGCGGGTCAGCGGCACCATCGTGTCGCCATGGCCGCCGAGCACGAAGGCGGTCACGTCCTCGACCGACACCTTGAACTCCTGGGCCAGGAACAGGCGGAAGCGCGAGCTGTCGAGCACGCCGGCCATGCCCACCACCTTGTGGGCCGGCAGGCCGGATTTCTGCTGCATCACCCACACCATCACGTCCAGCGGGTTGGTGATGACGATGACGAAGGCGTCGGGGCAGTGGGTCTTGATGCCCTCGGCCACCTGGGCGATGACGCCGGCATTCTTGGTCAGCAGGTCGTCGCGGCTCATGCCGGGCATGCGCGGGAAGCCGGCGGTGACGATCACCACGTCGGCCCCCGCGATGGCGGCATAGTCGGAGCCGCCGGCCATCTCGGAATCGAACCCATCGACGGGGCCGGACTGCATGATGTCCAGCGCCTTGCCGGCGGCGACACCCCCGAACACGTCGAACATCACCACGTCGCCCAGCTCCTTCAGCCCGGCCAGGTGAGCGAGCGTGCCGCCGATATTGCCGGCGCCGATGAGGGCGATCTTGTTGCGAGCCATGCGTGGGGGTCCTTACCAGGGCGGGAGAGAGGGCCACTGATCGCAGCAGCACCCGCCAGGCACCCGGCCGCCCGGAAGGCGCACGTTGCTAGCCCATCGCATTACGGGCGGCAAGACGCAGGTGCAGCATGGCGGAGGGGGGTGAAGGAAGGGTGTTCTTTTTTGAAAAAAAGAACCAAAAAACTTTTGATATTCGAAGACGAGGCACGCGGGCGCTGCACGAAGAATAACGAGCAAAAGTCTTTTTGCTTCTTTTTCTTCAGAAAAAGAAGACGCTTCCTTCCTTACCTCGCCGCCATCCGCAGCCGCTCCAGCGCCCGCACCCGTCCGATCAGCGGCAGCAGCGCCTTCAGTTCCGGCCCGTGTTCCTCGCCGGTCAGCGCCAGGCGCAGCGGCAGGAACAGGGCGCGGCCCTTGCGGCCGGTGGCGGATTTCAGCGCCTCGGTCCAGGTGGACCACACCGCGCCGTCCCAGGGGTCGGGCGGCAGCAGGGCGGCAGCCTCGGCGAGATAGGCGCCCTCGCCCTCGATCACCGGCGGCACGATGCTGCCGGCCACCACGTCCCAGTAGCCGCGCGCCTCGCCCAGCAGGTCGAGATTGCCGCGCACCGCGTTCCAGAACGCCTCGGTCGCGCCCGGCGGCAGGCGGGCGGACACGTCGGCGAAGGGCAGGGCGTGCAGCACCCGGCGGTTCAGCGCGAGAAGCTGCGTCATGTCGAACCGGGCGGCGGAGGTGGAGAAGCGGGCGAGGTCGAAATCCACCGCGAGTTCGGCCAGCGACAGCGGCGCGGGGTCGGCCGAGGAGCCGAGCCGGGCGAGATAGGCGGTGATCGCCGCCGGCTCGATGCCGTCCTGGCGCAGCGCCCGCAGCGACATGCCCCCCAGCCGCTTGGACAGCTTGCCGCCGTCGCTGTCCAGCACCAGCGGCAGATGGGCGAGGCCGATCGTCGGCGCCGTGCCGGTCAGCGCCTCCATGATGTCGAGCTGCACGCCGGTGTTGGTGACGTGGTCCTCGCCGCGGATGATGTGGGTGATGCCCTTGTCCAGGTCGTCCACCACGGAGGTGAAGGTGTAGAGCGGCGTGCCGTCGGCGCGGATCAGCACCGGGTCGGACACCGCCGGCAGCTTCACCGCGCGGCGGCCGAGCACCATGTCCGGCCATTCCACCGTCCGGCCGCTGAGCAGGAAGCGCCAGTACGGCCGCTTGCCGCCGGCCTCGGCCTTCGCGCGCTGCTCGGGGGTCAGCGCCAGCATCGCCCGGTCATAGACCGGCGGCTTGCCGCGCTTGATGCGCTGGTCGCGCTTGGCCTGCAGCTCCTCCTCGCTCTCGAAGCAGGGATACAGCCGGCCGGCCGCCTTCAGCCGCTCGGCGGCCTCGGCGTAGAGCGGCAGGCGATCGGACTGGCGGAAGGTCTCGTCCCAGTCGAGGCCGAGCCAGCGCATGTCCTGGCGGATCGCCTCGGCGTTCTCCTCCGTGCCGCGCGAGGTGTCGGTGTCGTCCAGCCGCAGGATGAAGCGCCCACCCCGGCCGCGCGCGAACAGCCAGTTCAGCAGCGCCGGCCGCGCGTTGCCGACATGCAGCAAACCCGTCGGCGAGGGGGCGAAGCGGACGACCGGAGTCATTCCTCGTCCTCCCCCGCCTCGTCCTGGCGCGGGTCGAGCGACCGCCAGTCGCGGTCCTCCGCCCGTGCCGGCTGCTCGGCGAAATCGGCGATGGCGTTGGCGCTGGTCCAGCCGGCCTCGCCGGCATCGATCACCAGCGCGTCCTCGCCAAAGGCGAACCAGGCATCCAGCACCTCGCGCGCCGACAGGCCGGGCGCCCGGCACCGCTCCATGCTGTCGCGCACGTAGCGGCGGGCGAATTCGTTGGCCTGCATCAGCGTGGGAAAGCCGCCGATCTCCTCGGTGATGTTGTCCTCGGCGCCGCCGGACATATCCAGGATGCGCACGCGCCAGCCCCCCTCGGGGGCGAACAGGTCGCTCATGCGATCAGCGCGGTGAAGCCGTTGGTGATCGGGTAGCGCCGGTCGCGGCCGAAGGCGCGGGGCGTGATCTTCACCCCCGGCGGCGCCTGGCGGCGCTTGTATTCGGCGCGGTCGAGCATCCGCCACACCCGCAGCACGGTGGGGCGGTCGTAGCCCTGCTCCACCAGCGCATCGACGCTGCGCTCGCCCTCGATCAGCCCGTGCAGGATGCCGTCGAGAACCTCGTAGGGCGGCAGGCTGTCCTGGTCGGTCTGGTTGGGCTTCAGCTCGGCACTCGGCGGCTTGGTGATCACCCGCTCCGGCATCACCGCCCCGGCCGGCCCGAGCGCGCCCGGCGGAAAATTCTCGTTCCGCCAGCGGCACAGCTCGAACACCGTGGTCTTGTACACGTCCTTCAGCACCGAATAGCCGCCGCACATGTCGCCATACAGCGTGGCATAGCCGACCGACATCTCCGACTTGTTGCCCGTGGTCAGCAGCATCGGGCCGAACTTGTTGGAGATCGCCATCAGGATCAGCCCGCGCGCGCGGGACTGGATGTTCTCCTCGGTGATGTCCGCCTGCCGCCCTTCGAACAAAGGCGCGAGCATGCCGCCGAACGCCTCCATCGCGGGCGTGATCGGCACGGTGTCGCAGGGGATGCCGAGCAGCCGGGCGCATTCCGCCGCGTCGTCCAGGCTGTCCTGGCTGGTGAAGGGGCTGGGCATCATGAAGCCGCGCACCATGCCCGGCCCGAGTGCATCCACCGCCACGGCGGCGGAGATCGCGCTGTCGATGCCGCCGGACAGGCCGAGGATCACGCCGGGAAACCCGTTCTTGCGCACATAGTCGCCCAGGCCGAGCATCATGCAGCGATAGATCGACTCCATCCGCCCGGGCACCGGCGCCAGCGCCTGCTGCGCGCAGACCAGCCGCCCGTCCTGGCGATGCCACTCGGTGATGCGCACCACCTCCTCGAAATGCGGCAGCTGCACGGCGAGCGTGCGGTCGGCGTTGAGCACGAAGCTCGCCCCCTCGAACACCAGCTCGTCCTGGCCACACACCTGGGCGCAGAAGATGAAGGGCAGCCCGGTCTCCACCACCCGGTGCACCGCCAGCTCGATGCGGCGCTCGTGCTTGTCCACCTCGTAGGGGCTGCCGTTGATCGACAGCAGCAGCTCCGCCCCGCTCTCGGCCAGCGTCTCGCACACCGCGGGGAACCACCAATCCTCGCAGATCATCAGCCCCAGCCGGAAGCCGCGGAACGGCACCGGGCCGGGGGCGGGGCCGGGGTCGAACACCCGCTTGTCGTCGAACACGCCGTAATTCGGCAATTCGTGCTTGGCCCGCCGGGCCGCGACCACCCCGCCCTCCAGCAGATAGGCGGCGTTGTGGACATGCTCCCCTTCCTGCCACGGCCCGCCGACGACGATGCCCGGCCCGCCATCCGCGGTGTCCGCCGCCAGGGCGCCGATCGCCTCCATGCACGCGGCGATGAAGGCCGGCTTGCGCACCAGATCCTCCGGCGGATAGCCGGCGATGGAAAACTCCGGCGTCACCACCAGGTCGGCCCCCTGCCGCGCGGCCTCCGCCCGGGCTCGGCGGATGGCGGCGAGATTGGCCACCACCTGGCCCTGATGCGGGTTGAGCTGGGCAAGCGCGATGCGGATCGTGTCGGGCATGGCGGCAAGCTAGTGGCACGCCGCCACGACTTCAACGCAGGCCGCTTTCCGGCAACACTGGCATGAACAAGGGAGGCGGCCATGGATATCGGCGTGATCGGACTGGGCTCGATGGGCATGGGGGCGGCACTCAACCTGCTCAAGGCCGGGCACCGCGTGCATGGCTGCGAACCGCGCGAAGCCGCCTGGCCGGAATTCACCCGGGCCGGCGGCCAGGCCGTGGCCTCCGCCGCCGCCCTGCCCACCGGGCTGGAGGCGCTGATCGTCTTCGTGGTCAACGCCACCCAGGCGGAGGACGTGCTGTTCGGCCCCAACGGCTGCGCCGCCCGCCTCGCCCCCGGCGCCGTGGTGCTGTGCTGCACCACCGTCGCCCCCGAAGCCGCCCGCGCCCTGGCGGCCCGCCTCGGCGAACGCCAGCTCAAGATGCTCGACGCCCCGGTCTCCGGCGGCGCCAAGGCCGCCCGCGCCGGCAGCATGACGGTGATGGCCTCGGGCAGCGAAGCCGCCTTCGCCGCGGCCGAGCCGGTGCTGTCCGCCATCGCCGGCAAGGTCTGGCGCCTCGGCGAGGAACCGGGCGTCGGCAGCACCGTCAAGATGGTGAACCAGCTGCTCGCCGGCGTGCATATCGCCGCCGCCGCCGAAGCCATGGCCCTGGGCATCCGCGCCGGCGCCGACCCGCAAACCCTGTTCGACGTGATCTCCTCCTCCGCCGGCAGCTCCTGGATGTGGCAGAACCGCATGCCCCACGTGCTGGAGGGCGACGACACCCCGCTCTCGGCGGTCAACATCTTCGTCAAGGACCTCGGCATCGTGCTCGACCAGGCCCGCAGCCTCACCTTCCCCCTGCCAATGGCCGCCTCCGCCCACCAACTCTTCCTCGCCGCCGCCGCCAACGGACACGGCGGACGAGACGACGCCTTCGTCATCCGGTTCTGGGAAACACTGGCGGGGATCGGGTTGCCGAAGAAGAAAGAGTAGGAAGGAAGCGCTTCTTTCTTGAAAGAAAGAAGCAAAGAACTTTTGCTCGTTTTGGCTTGTACATGCGGCAGCGCCTCGGGAACGGGTCCCAAGGGAAAATCAGATCAATTCGTCTTGGCCGGCGGTTATCCCGTCTTTTCCCAGTCGTCGGTGCCGCCGCTCCAGCTTCGCTTGGGGATTTGCAGGCGCCACTTCTTCGGCACCTGGTAGGGGCTTGGCGTGTCCCGCGCGTCGCGGGGGCGGGATTGGGGTTTCCGCTCCACCTTGGGCCGCGGCTTGC
>CAMFLK010000075.1 GCA_945957135.1 uncultured Rhodospirillales bacterium | reverse complement strand
CGCTGTCTTGAGGTGGGGGTAGCCCGGGTGTGGCTCCTGGTTCGTCATAGGTTCCGTTCTATCGGAACGAAGTTCTCTGGCGCAACCGGAAAATGCACTATGGATGGATTTTTTGCTTGATGACATAGATCGTCGTCGCAACATTCTCCGCGGCTTCGGGCGCTGACGACCGACCGGTTGTCGTCAACGCCCGTCGTCGTCAGTCCCGCGAATCGTTGAACAGCAGCGTGGACAGCCGGCCGGTGCCCATCACCCGGTCCAGGTTGTTGAACGCGAAGAAGGGGATCAGCGCGAAGAACATGATGAGCGTGACGCAGAACAGCCCGAAGAACCCGCCGCCGCCGATCAGCGGCACGCTGGCCGAGAAGCTTTCGCCGCCGATCATGCCCATGATGACGTGCTCCGCGACATGGACGAGCAGGAACAGCACCGCGAACACGATGGCCTCGAAGACGATGGGGTAGATCAGCGCCCGGTGGTGCAGCCAGCGCGCGAGGTTCAGCCCTTCCACCACCACCATCACCTTGGCCAGCACCAGGGCGTTGACCAGGGCGAAGCCCAGCGCGGAGAAGCTGATGCCGCGCTGCTTCAGCACCACCTCCTCGTGAATGCCGAACAGGCCGAACAGCACCCAGAGATAGACGAACATCAGCAGGAAGCGCCGCAGCTCATGGGCCGCGCGTTGCTTCAGCGTGCGGGTCTCGTTCTCCACCGGGCTGGTCTCCTTCTTCGTGCCGGCGGATCCAGGCGCGGTCCGGGCGGCCGCACATCGCCCATCCGGCCCGCCCGCGCTTGCGGTTATCGGACAGGCCGGGGGTGCGGCGCTATTTTCCGCGCCGCCCGAGGGCGGCGACATAGCCGCGGTTCCAGGTGGGGCAGATCATCACCTCGTTGATCACCACATGCGCCGGCAGGCCGGCGATGTAGCGGATGAGGTCGCCGACATCCTCGGGCTGCGCCATGCGGGCGCGATCCTCGGCGCTCACCGGCACCGGGCGCTTGTCCAGGATGGGCGTGGCCACCTCGCCGGGCAGCACGGCGGTGCAGCGTATGCCGTTCACCCCCTCCTCCATGTTCACCGTGTGGCACATGGAGACCACGCCGTGCTTGGCGGCGGTGTAGCCGGGGCCGCTGAGCACGCTGATGAAGCGCCCGGCCATGCTGGCGGTGACGATGATCACCCCGTCCTTCTGGGCGCGCATGATCGGCAGGGCGGCGATGATGCAGTAGAAGGCGCTGTTGAGGTTGCCGGAGATCAGCGTGTCCACGTCGCGCGGCGCCAGGCGCGCCCATTCGCGCTCCACCACGTTCACCCCGGCATTGGCCACCAGCACGTCCAGCCTTCCGTATCTGGCCTTGATGGCCGCGACCGCCGCCTCCACCTCGGCGGCGACGGTGAGGTCGGCGGGCGCCACATGGGCCTCGCCCCCGGCGGCGGCGATGCGCTGGGCCACCGCTTCCAGCGCCGCCACCCGCCGCCCGGTGAGCACCACGCGTGCCCCGGCCTCGGCCAGTGCGATGGCCGCGCCCTCGCCGATGCCGCTGCCGGCCCCCGTCACCCATGCGATTTTGCCTGCCAGACCCGCCATTGCCGTCTCCCCCTCCCTGTGATGTTCTTCCGGCGCGCGCGCTCGCGCGGCCCGACGGGAGGAAACATGAAAATCACCGGCATAGAAACCCTGCGCGCGGATGCGGGGTGGCGGCTGTTCTCGTTCGTGAAGATCATGACCGACAGCGGCATCGTCGGCTGGTCGGAATACAACGAGAGCTTCGGCAGTGCCGGCCTGTCCGGGGTGATCGACGCGCTGGCCCCGGTGCTGGTGGGCAAGGACCCGCGCGCCAGCGAGGCGATCGTGGCGCAGCTGCATGTGCTCACCCGCCAGTCGCGCGGCGGGCTGAACCAGCAGGCGATCGCGGCGCTGGAGAACGCGCTGCTGGACATTCGCGGCAAGGAGGCGGGCAAGCCGGTCTATGCGCTGTTCGGCGGCCCGGTGCGCACGCGCATTCCCGTCTATTGGTCGCATATGGGCACCTACCGCATCCGCAACGCGGCGATGATGGGCGTGGCGCCGCTGACCAGCTACGACGAGGTGGCGCGCCATGCGGCGGAGATCCGCGCGCGCGGCTTCAAGGCGATGAAGACCAACATCATGGGCTTCGACGGCACCAAGCTGACCCCCTACGGCGCCGGGTTCGGCCGCACCGCCGGCTGGCCGGAGCTGAACTGGGATGCGGACACGCTGCGCTTCACCCGCGACACGCTGAAGGCGGTGCGCGAGGGCGCCGGGCCGGATGCCGGGCTGATGCTGGACATCAACTTCCACTTCAAGACCGAGGGTTTCGCCCGGGTGGCGGACGCGGTGGCGCCGTTCAACCTCAACTGGCTGGAGATCGACACGCACGACGTGGAGTCGCTCGCCCTGCTGCGCGACCGCGCCCCCTGCCCCATCGCCTCCTGCGAGACGCTGTGCGGGCGGCGCGACTTCAAGCCGTTCTTCGAGCGCCACGCCATGGACGTGCCGATCATCGACGTGATCTGGAACGGCCTGGGCGAATCCGTGAAGATCGCGGCGATGGCCGAGACGTACGAGATGAACGTGGCGCCGCATAATTTCTACGGCCATCTGTGCAGCGTGATCAGCGCCAGCCTGTGCGCCATCGTGCCCAATTTCCGCGTCATGGAAATCGACATCGACAGCGTGGCCTGGCGCGACGAGTTCGTGACGTCGGTGCCGGTGATCGAGAACGGCGAGTTCGTGCTGCCGACCGCCCCTGGCTGGGGCATCGACATCAACGAGGCGGCGGTGCGGGCGCGCGCGCCGAAGTGAATCTGCAAGCCAAGAACGGAAGGAAAGCGGAGTGGCCAAATACAGGATCGTGACGCCGGCGGGCGCCAGCTTCACCACCGCCCCGGTGGATTACGACTACGAGACGGAGGGGCTGAACGGCGTGGATGCCGAGTTCGTCGAAGGGCCGCTCGACGAGGACGCGTTCATCGCGGTGGCGAAGGACGCCGACGCGCTCTACGCCAAGGGCATGCCGATCACCAAGAAGATCATCGACGGCCTGCAGCGCTGCAAGACCATCGCGGTGGGCAGCGTCGGCGTCGATCAGGTGGATGTGGCGGCGGCGACGGCGCGCGGCATTCCCGTGACCAACTGCCCCGACACGTTCATCGAGGAAGTGGCCGACCACGCGATGATGCTGCTGCTGGGCTGCTTCCGCGACGTGATCGAGCAGGACCGGCTGGTGCGCGAGGGCCGCTGGCGCGAGGGGCGCACGCCGCTGCTGAAGATTCCGCGGCTGATGGGGCTCACGCTGGGCTTCGTCGCCTTCGGCCATGTCGCCCGCGCGGTGGCGCTGCGCGCCAGGCCGTTCGGCCTGCACATGAAGGCGTACGATCCGTTCATCGAGGAGCTGGTGATGCCGCCCTACGGGGTGGAGCCGGCCTCGCTGGAGGAGGTGCTGCGCACGTCGGACTTCGTCTCCATCCACGCGCCGAGCACGCCGGAGGCCAAGCACCTGCTGAAGGAGAAGCACTTCCGCATGATGAAGCCCACCGCCTGGTTCATCAATGTGGGACGTGGCGCGACGGTGGACGAGTCGGCGCTGATCACCGCGTTGCAGCAGGGCTGGATCGCCGGCGCCGGGCTCGACGTGCTGGAGGTGGAGCCGCCGCGCCAGGACAATCCGCTGCTGAAGATGAAGAACGTGGTGCTGTCGGCCCACACCGCCTCCGCCTCCGCCCGCTTCGACCCCGCCCGCAAGCGGCGCGTGGGCCAGGAGCTGGCGCTGGCGCTGACCGGGCGCTGGCCGATGAGCTGCGTGAACCCCACCGTGCTCGCCCAATCCGAAGCGCGCCGCTGGCAGCCCTTCTCGATGGAGCGCGGCCCGAACAGCTGAACGCGCGCGGCCCCGCCGGTGGCGGGGCCGTTTCGCTTGGACTAGACTGCATCGATTGCAAGGAGGCTGCTCATGCCCGAAGCCCTCAGCGCCGACCAGGTCGCCCGCTACAAGCAGGACGGGTTTCTCTCCCCCCTGCCCGCCTTCGATGCAGCGGAGGTGGCGGGATGGCTCGCCAGGCTGGAGGCGATCGAGGCGGAGGAAGGCGGCAAGCTGTCGCTGGCCACCAACACCAAGCCGCATCTGCTGTTCCCCTGGCTGTCGGACCTCATCCGCCGCAAGGAGATCGTGGACGCGGTGGCCGAGGTGATCGGGCCGGACGTGCTGCTGTGGGGCAGCGGCTTCTTCGCCAAGAACCCGAATGACGGAAAGATCGTGTCCTGGCATCAGGATTCCACCTATTGGGGCCTGTCGGAGCCGGAGATCGTCACCGCCTGGGTGGCCTTCACGCCGAGCACGCGGCAGGCCGGCTGCATGCGCGTGGTGCCCGGCACCCACACCACCGACCAGCTGCCGCACACCGACACCCATGCCGACAACAACCTGCTGAGCCGCGGCCAGGAAATCGCGGTGGAGGTGGACGAGACCCAGGCGGTGGACGTGGTGCTCGCCCCCGGCCAGATGTCGCTGCACCATGTGCGGCTGATCCACGGCTCCGGCGTCAACCAGGCACCGCATCGCCGCGTGGGGCTCGCCTTGCGCTACATCCCCACCCGCATCCGCCAGACCGCCGGCCAGGGCGACAGCGCGACGCTGGTGCGCGGCACCGACCGCTTCCACAATTTCGAGGTGGAGCCGGTTCCCCGCGTCGATCGCGACCCGGATTGCGTGGCCTTCCACGCCAAGGTGAACGGCGACCGCGAGAAGATCCTTCACCGCGAATTGAGCAAGGCCGGCTGACCATGCGCATCGGCGTTCCCAAGGAGATCAAGACCCACGAATACCGCGTGGGCCTCACCCCCGCCGCCGTGCGCGAACTGCGCGGGCGCGGGCATGGCGTGCGCGTGCAGCAGGGCGCGGCCGCGGGCATCGGCTTTTCCGACGCCGCCTATGAGGCCGCCGGCGCCACCATCGTGGCGGATGCCGCGGACGTCTTCGCCAACAGCGAAATGATCGTGAAGGTGAAGGAGCCGCAGCCGGGCGAGATCGCCATGCTCCAGCCCGGGCAGATCCTGTTCACCTACCTGCATCTCGCGGCCGACCGGGCGCAGACCGAGGGGCTGATGGCCTCCCGCGCCACCTGCATCGCCTACGAGACGGTGACCGACCCGCGCGGCGCCTTGCCGCTGCTGGCGCCGATGAGCGAGGTGGCCGGGCGGATGTCCGTGCAGGTCGGCGCGCATTGCCTGGAGCGCGAGCAGGGCGGCGCCGGCATCCTGCTCGGCGGCGTGCCCGGCGTGCCCGCCGGGCGGGTGGTGGTGCTGGGCGGCGGCGTCTCCGGCACCCATGCCGCGCGCATGGCGGTCGGCCTCGGCGCCAGCGTCACGATCATCGACCGCTCGCTGCCCCGGCTGAAGGAGCTGGACACGGAGTTCGGCCCGCGCATCCACACGCTGTTCTCCACCACCGCGGCGATCGACGAGGCGGTGACGGAGGCCGACCTGGTGATCGGCGCGGTGCTGGTGCCCGGTGCCGCGGCGCCGAAGCTGGTGACGCGCGAGATGGTGAGGCGCATGCGCCCCGGCTCGGTGATGGTGGACATCGCCATCGACCAGGGCGGCTGCTTCGAGACCAGCCGCCCCACCACCCACGCCGCCCCCACCTATGTCGAGGAGGGGGTCGTGCATTACTGCGTGACCAACATGCCCGGCGCCGTCGCCCGCACCTCCACCATCGCGCTGGGCAACGCCACCCTGCCCTTCGCCCTCGCCTTGGCCGACAAGGGCTGGAAGCAGGCGCTGATCGACGACGTGCATCTGCGCAACGGGCTGAACGTGCACGACGGCGTGATCACCTACGCCGCCGTCGCGCACGATCTCGGCCTGCCCTCACGGCCGGCCGTCTCGGTATTGGGTCAGTAGCAGGGCGGCGCCAGCCCGTTGGCGCAGGCCTGCACCACCGGCGCGGGGGTGACCACCGTGGTGCCGGCGGGCACCACCACGGCCTGGCGCGGGGGTGCGGGGGTTTCGGTGTAGGCCAGGCAGCCGCCCAGGGAAATCGGCAGCAGGATGGTGGCCAGGATCAGGCGCATCTGTCTCTCCCGATACGATGTTGACCCTGGAACAATGCAGATGCCATCACGAAGTTCCGTGACGGCGCGCTTTGTCTGGTCGCGTGATTCAGACTTTTTGGCGATTCCGCCAAACGTCATCACGCTCTAGGAAATGCGCGGCTCCAGCGCCAGCCGGATGCGCAGTTCCGACGGCTTGGCGGGCGGCAGCACCTCCGCCTGGAGCTGGCCGATATAGGCGTTCATCAGCCGCCGGCGCAGGAAGTCCAGCTCCACCGGCCGGTCGTCGCCATGGGTCAGGGACAGTTCCAGCATCCCCTCCCCCTCCATGCGCCCCTGCACCATCGTGGCCGCGCCGTCCTGCTGCGTCAGGTCGAGATAGGGCGGGCACACCACGGCCATGTACAGCCCCAGCGCGATGGCGTGGTCGAGCGGAATCACCCCCTCCACGCCGGAGAGGTCGATCTGCACCTTCTCCCCCGCCACCCCCGCGATCTGGCGCAGCCCGGCCACCAGCTCGCCGATCAGCTCCGCCGCCCCCACCGCGGCCATGTCGCCGGTGGCGTAAACCAGCCGGTAGGCGAGCGCCATGGAGGTGACGTGTTCCTCGATGAAGCGGATGTCCTCGCGCCGGTCCGGCGGCAGCAGCCGCTTCTTCAGATTCATCAGGCTGACGATGATCTGGAAATTGTTCTTGACCCGGTGGTTCAGCTCGCGCAGCAGGGCCTGGGTCTGGGGCATGGGGGAAACGACGGGGGGTTCGTCGCCGGGAATGGATTTGCCGTGCAAGGCGGGTCAGCTGTCGGCCGGCGGCGCGATGGCCATGGAGGACGAATCCACCGCCGCCTCCCACGCCATGTCCGGGCCGAAACGCTGGTTCGCGGGCGCGGCGAGCAGTTCGGCGAGCTTGCCGCGCGCGCGGTTCACCCGGCTCTTCATCGTGCCCACCGCGCAGCCGCAGATCCCCGCCGCGTCCTCGTAGGACAGGCCGGAGGCGCCGACCAGGATCAGCGCCTCGCGATGGTCGGGCGCCAGGCGGTACAGCGCCTCGCGGAAATCGAGGAAATGCATGTGGCTTTCCTGCACCGCATGGGTGGCGAGCCGGGCGGCGTGATGCCCCTCGGTGTCGGCCACCTCGCGCCGGCGCTTGCGGAAATCGGTATAGAACTCGTTGCGCAGGATCGTATAGAGCCAGGCGATCATGTTCGACCCCGGCTCGAACGAGGCGAGGTTGGCCCAGGCCTTCATCAGGGTTTCCTGCACCAGGTCGTCCGCCTTGTCCGACCGTCCGCACAGCGACATGGCGAAGGCGCGCAGCCGGGGCAGCGCCGCCAGCAGCTCGGCCTTCACCTCGGCGGAATCCGAGCGTGCCTCCACCGGCGCCGGCCCGCTCACGGCTTGCCCTGCTTGCGATCGAGCTCCTGCAGGAGCTTGAGGAAGCGGTCCGGCACGGGTTCGTTGACCACCTCGTCGTACACCGCCCGCAGCTGGCGGCCGATATGCGCCTGGAGGTCGGATTCCAGCCCGCCCGAAGCCGGCACGGAATGGGTATCGTTGGAACTCACCTGATTCATCTTCTGCCTCTGCGCCGCCGCCTTGTCGGCCTTGCTTTTGTCCATCCGGCTCTCCAACGTGGCACCATCCGCACGGTTCCGGCGCGCCCGGAAACGGACACCGATCCGGCCGGGTGTGTGCGAGCTGCAACACCTCGCCACCGGCGCAGCGCGGGGAATAATGACGGGACGCCAAAAAAGTTCCAACGCGGTTGGAACAATCCTGAGCGACCGTCGTTGATCGTCGGATGACAGGGAAAACGCCCGGGCTCGGCTTCCCGTGGCGCAACCAGGGGACTGACCGGATGACCGACAGCCAGACGATTGCCCGCCACCTGCCCTATCTGCGCCGGTTCGCCCGCGCGCTGACCGGCAACCAGGCGAGCGGCGATGCCTATGCCATGGCGACGCTGGAGGCGATGGCCGAAGGGGCCGAGCTGAAACAGCAGGGCTCGGATCCGCGCGTGCCGCTCTATGCGGTGTTCCTGGGCATCTGGGGCTCGGTGCCGATCAACGGCCGTGCGGAGCCGTCGGCCCAGGCTGCCATCGTCGGCGCCGCCGACCGCTCGCTGGAGGCGATCACCCCCCTGCCCCGCGTCGCCTTCCTGCTGCGCACCGTGGAGGGGTTCTCCACCGAGGACATCGCCCTGCTGCTCGACCGCGACGAGGCGGAGGTGACGGACCTGCTCGACCAGGCGGGCCGCGAGATCGCCGCCTTCATCTGCACGGACGTGCTGATCATCGAGGACGAACCAATCATCGCCATGGACCTCGAGGCGCTGGTGCTCGATCTCGGCCATTCGGTGAGCGGCATCGCGCGCACCCGCACGGAGGCGGTGGCGGCCATCGCCAAGCACCGGCCCGGCCTGGTGCTGGCGGACATCCAGCTGGCCGACGGCAGTTCGGGCCTCGACGCCGTCAATGAAATCCTCGCGCGCTGCGAGGTGCCGGTGGTGTTCATCACCGCGTATCCGGAGCGGCTGCTGACCGGCGAGCGGCCCGAGCCGACCTTCCTCATCACCAAGCCGTTCCGCACCGACACGGTGAAGGCGATCATCAGCCAGGCCCTGTTCTTCGACCGCCGTGCCACGCTGGCGGCCGCATCCACCCCCTGACCCCGCGCGCTCCGGCGGGCCCGCCGCCCTTGCGGAGGGACGGCGGGCCCAGCCCGGCACAGGGGGGAGGGGAATGCCGGGCCTGGCTCGAGAACGGGGGCTGGTCCGAATGGTTCCCCTGATGGCGCCCGTCTGGCAGGCTGTGGGGCCATGAGTGGCGCATTCCCCGACACCGCGATCGACGACCCGCCGGACAGTGCCGACCGGGCGGCGGACGCCGTCGATCCGCCCTCGGCCTCCGCGCGCCGCCATCGCCGGGCCTTCATGGCGATCGCCACCGGCTTCGCGCTGCTGGTGGGCACCTGCGGCCTCGCCGCGGTGCTGGTGGTGGAAAGCCAGCGCACCGCCCACGCGCTTCAGGCGGCGTGGGAGGTCAACGACGCGCTGAACCAGGCCATGGCCGACCTGCTGGATGCCGAGACCAGCGTGCGCGGCTACATGCTGGTGCCCGCCACGGTCCAGCTGATCCCCTACGACCGCGCCCTGGAGCGCTTTCCGCGGGACCTGGCGCAGCTTCGCGCCCTGGTGACGAACAGCGCCCGCCAGGCGGCCCTGGTGGAACGCATCGCCGCCCTCTCCCAGGACAAGCTCGCCATCCTCGCCCGCGCCCGCGCGCGGCCGGAGGGGGCGGCGGGCACCACGCTGACCGCGGATGGCCGCAACGGCACGCAGGTGATGGACGACATCCGCGGCGCCGCCGGCGAGCTGGACGGCATCATCCGCCAGGAGCTCGGCGCGGCCACCGCGCGCGCCGGCCGGGTGACCACCGTGCTGCTGGTGGCGCTGATGACGGCGGTGCTCTGCGTCATCGCCCTCGCCCTGCTGCTGGTGCGCGACACCAAGCGCCACCTCGCCTTGCTGGACCGGCGGGAGGCGACGCTGCGCAAGCTCGCCGCCTCGCTGGAACAGCGCGTGGCCCGCCGCACGCGGGCGCTGACCGAGGTGAACCAGCGCTTCGACGCGGCGCTGCGCGCCTCCGGCGTGACCGTCTTCGCCCAGGACGCCACCCTCGCCTATACCTGGATCAACAAGACCGAGTTCGGCTTCGCGCCGGCGGAGATGCTCGGCCGCACCGATACCGACCTGCTCGGCGAGGCGGCACAGCCGCTGGTGAAGGTGAAGCGCGCGGCGCTGGAATCGGGCGAGGCCACGCGCGCCGAGGTGCGGGTGAGCGTGCGCGGCACCGACCATTGGTTCGACGTCACCGCCCTGCCCGAGCATGGCGAGGCGGGCGAGGCCGTGCTGATCGGCGGCAAGGTGGACATCACCGAGCGCAAGGAGCAGGAGGCGCGCATCCGCCTGCTGATGCGCGAGCTGACCCACCGCTCCAAGAACCTGCTTTCCGTGATCCAGGCGATCATGCGCCAGACGGCGGCCAACGCGAAATCCACCGACGATTTCGTCACCCGCTTCTCCGCCCGGCTGCACTCGCTCGCCGGCTCGCACGACCTGCTGGTGCTGGACGACTGGCAAGGCGCCTCGATCGGCGAGCTCGCCCGCTCCCAGCTCGGCCATTACTCCGACCTCGTGGGCTCGCAGATCACGCTGGAGGGCGAGCGGCTGCAGCTCAAGCCGGATGCCGCGCAGCATGTCGGCATGGCGCTGCACGAGCTGGCGACCAACGCCGCCAAATACGGCGCCCTCTCGCTGCCCGGCGGCCGGGTGAAGGTGAGCTGGGGGATCGAGGCCGACGCGGCGGGGGCGCGGCAGTGCCGGCTGTCCTGGGAGGAGTTCGATGGCCCGAAGGTGAGCCCGCCGACGCAGCGCGGCTTCGGCCGGGTGGTGATCGAGCGCACCGTGGCCCGCGCGGTCGGCGGCGAGGCGGCCATCGAATATCCGCCCAGCGGCGTGCGCTGGACGCTGGTCTTCCCGGCCACCGCGCTGGTGGGTTGATCTCGGAACCCGCCGGGCGATCCGCGCATTTCGCTGCCGCAACTGCGGAGTGCGATACATGAGCGACGAAACCCGTGATCTCGTCTGGAAACATATCAAGTCCATCGCCACCTGCATGATGGTGACGCATGACGGCGAGCGCGTGGTCGCCCGCCCGATGCGCGGCATCATCCGCCCGGAGGAGAACGCGATCTGGTTCTTCACCGACGCCAGCACCGACAAGGACAGCGAGATCAGCCACGACCCGCGCGGCTGCCTGACCTTCGCGGACGTGCACGACCAGACCTATGTCTGCGTCTCCGGCCATCTGCACCACATGAACGATCCCGCGCGGATCAGGGAATTGTGGAACGAGGGGGCGGATGTCTATTTCCCCGAGGGGCCCGACGATCCCAACGTGCGCCTGCTGCGCTTCACGCCGGAACACGGGGAATACTGGGATTCGCCGTCCAGCCCCATCGTGCTGGCCATCAAGTTCCTCCAGGCCAAGCTGTCGAAGGAGAAGCCGGAGATGGGCGAGAACGCCTCCACGACTCTTTCGTAATTCCGGAACCAACGCGGCGCCCGCTTGTTGAGTCCGCGAGGTCGCAAGAGCGGCCGGATCATCGACAAGAGGAAGGACCAGATGGCAGCGACAGCAGGCCACGATGTCACGCAACTCAACTCCCTGATCGAAGTGACGCTCGACAGCGCGGACGGTTACGGCGAAGCCTCCAAGGGCGCGCGTAATGCGCGCTTCACCGAGCTGTTCGCCCGCCGTGCGGCGGAACGCCAGCGGCTGGTGCGCCGGCTTCAGCAGGAAGTGCGCAGCCGGGGCGGCACGCCGGAGGAGGACGGCACGATCCTCGCTGCCGCCCACCGCATGTTCCTCAACCTCAAGACCATGATGGGCGATGCCGACAAGGCGATCGTCGAGGAGGTGGAGCGCGGCGAGGATCACATCAAGGCGGCGTTCGAAAAAGTCCTCGCGGACCAGGAACTCTCGCCGCCGACACGCACTTTGGTCAGCGAGAGCTATGGCGCCGTCAAGGCCGATCACGACCAGATGCGCGACATCAAGCACGACATGGAAGCGGCCCGCTGAGGCCGGCTTCCCACCCATTCAGAAGGAGAAGAGCGATGGACAAGGACCGGATCGCCGGCGCGGCGAAGCAGGTGAAGGGCGCGGTGAAGGAGACCGCCGGCAAGGTGCTGGGCGACGCCAAGCTGCAGGGCGAGGGTGCCGCCGAGAAGACCGCGGGCAAGGTGCAGAACGCGATCGGCAGCGCCAAGGATGCCGCCCGCGACGCGATGAAGAAGTGACCCGCGAAGAAGTGAGAGTGCAGATCATGAAGACTTCCATCCACATGCTCGGCGCGGCGCTGCTCGGCGCCGGGCTGCTCGCCGGCCCGGTGGCCCATGCCCAGGGCACGCCGCAGACCGTGGCGATCGCCAAGGTGGACCCCTCCACGCTGGCGACCGGCTATCGCACCTCCAAGGTGGTGGGTGCCACGGTGCGCAACGAGGCCAACGAATCCGTGGGCACGATCGACGACCTGATCGTGACGCCGAACGAGAAGGTGCCCTTCGCGGTGCTGTCGGTGGGCGGCTTCCTGGGCATGGGCAGCCACTACGTGGTGGTGCCGTTCAGCGCGTTGCAGATGAGCAACAAGCAGATCGTGCTGCCGGGCGCGACCAAGGAGTCGCTGAAGGCGCTGCCGGAATTCAAATACGCCAGCTGATCGCCAATCGCGGGCAGGAAACCCCTGCCCGCCCAACCATGAGGGGGAACGGATATGCGCGGAATCCTGTTATGGGTCTTGGGAATTCCCATTCCGGTCATCATTCTGCTCTATCTGTTCCATGTGATCTGACCAAGGAGGTTTTGCCATGAGCGAAGCAACCATCGACCGTACCATCAACCGCACCAACGCCGCCGCGCACGACATGGCCCACCAGGTGGGCGACGCCGCCAATCAGGCCGGTGCCGCGGTGCGCGAGGCCGGGCGCAAGATCGGCGCGGCCGCGTCCGATCTCGGCCAGCACGCCTACCGCAAGGGGGCGGACGCCACCCAGGACGTCGCCCGCCGGGTGGAGGAGCAGCCGCTGAGCGCCGTGATGGTGGCCGCCGGCATCGGCTTCGTCGCGGGGCTGCTGTTCAGCCGCCGCTGACGAATTCGAAAAGATGAAGAAGGAGCCGGCAGGTTTGCCGGCTCCTTTTTTCATGTCCGGTCCGTCGGCCGGCGGCGTACGCCGACGAGGCACAGCAGCCCGGTCAGCGCCAGGGTCCACGCCGCCGGCTCCGGCGCATTGACGACCGGTGCGGCTCCCGTCCGTGCGAGCACGAGATTGTCCACCACGGGATAGGCGTCGAAATAGGCGCTCGTCGTCGTCACGCTCAGGCCGAGAATGCCGGTGTCGGAATACACGCCGAAGAATTGCGTGTTGGAGCCGACGATCACCGTGAACGCATCCGTTCCCGACGCATCGGTGGCGGTGAGGCGCAGGGAGCCGACGGCAAAGGTGTCGGGCGTGTAGGACGGGTAGAAATATCCGCCGATCGCGTCCGCGCCGCCGGTGAAGTTCGAGAAGACCAGGGGCACCGAGACAAACGAGGTGATGGAGGGATTGGCGGCCGTCCCCCAGCCATACGGGCCGACGGCGGCGCCGACCTGATAAGTATAAGGCCCCACCGCGCGCGTCGGCGATGGCAGCGGGGCAGCCACCGTCAGGTCGCTGAAGGTATCGACGGCCTGGCCGTGGGTCACGCTGTCGAAAACGGTTTCGTCGAACGTGTAATAGATCGTGGCCCGCGCCGGCCCGGCCGAGGCCAGCATGGCGATAATCGCGGACAGGGGAATCAGCTTTTTCATCGTCGTTTCCCGATTGATGAAATGAGTCATTCGAGGCTGGCAGGAGCCGGCAAGCTGCCGGCTACATTTTTCATCCGCGACCTGCGCGCCGGCGGCCGATGCCGGCGAGGCCCAGCATCCCGGTCAGCGCCAGCGTCCACGCCGCCGGCTCGGGCGCGTTGACGACGGGGTCGGTTCCCGTCCGCGCGAGCACGAGGTTGTTGACTGTCGGAGTCGTATAATCGGTTTGCGATCTGACCCGGAGGCTCAGAATTCCGGTGTCCGAGAAAAATCCCACGAACGAGTTTTGCATGGCATTTTCCAGCGAAATCGCCAGGGTTTCGGACGCATCGGTGGCGACCAATCCTAAATCGCCGGCATAGTAGGTGTACTGGTTCACCGTATCGTAGAAATATCCGCCGATCGCGTTGGCGCCGCCGGTGAAGTTCGAAAATATCAAGGGATCGCCGCGGTATCGCGGAGCGATCGTCGGATCGCTGGACGTGCCCCACCCGTATGGCTCCACAGGCGAATCGACTTCGTAGGTGTAGGAACCCGCCGTTCGTGTCCGCGAGGGAAGCGGGGCGAGCGCCACGAGATCGTTGAATGTGTCGATCCCCTGATTGTGCGTCGCCGCGTAGAAGACACTCTCGTCGAACGTGTAATAGATCGTGGCCCGCGCCGGCACGGCAGAGGCCAGTGCCATGATCGCGGCCAATGACAGCAGATGTTTCACCGAGGTTTCCTTTGCGTGATCGAAGCAGCGATCGGCAACCTAGGCGGCCCCGGCGCGCGCCCGGCAGGTGGGGCGGCGTGCGCCGGCTGCGGTTTGGGTGCGGCCGGGGGTTGTGATAAGTCGCGCTGCGATGCGCGCCGTCCCTCCCTCCTTTGCTGCCCCCTCTTTCGCGGATCGCCTCACGCTGGTGCTGAAGGCGCTGTCGATCAGCCGGGGCCGGCTCGCCGCCGATCTCGGCCTGGACAAATCGGTTGTCAGCCGCTGGATGAGCGGCGTCTATCGGCCCTCCGGCGAAAATCTGAGCCTGCTGACCCGCATGATCGCCGCGCGCCGGCCGGTCTTCACCGGGCTCGACTGGGACCGCCCGCTGGACGAATTCGCCGCCGTGCTCGCCGGGCCGGGCAAGCCGGCGCCGGCCGCGGCGGATGTCGCGAATTTCACCGGGCATTGGCACGCTTGGCGCTTCTCTCTGCGCGCCGACGGCATGTTCATCCGCGACCTCATCCACATCCGTTCGGGCGGCGAAGGCGGAGTCACCTGGATCAGCCAGCCCAACCGCGGCATCGGCCGCGTCGTCATCGGCGACGGCCGGCTCTGCCTGGTCTTCACCGCCAGCCATTGCGACGTGCCCTGCGTGATCTGGCTGCACACGATGATCGGCAAGCGGGTGCAGGTGATGGACGGCATGTTCGCCGGCGTCGTCGCGCGCACCTCGCAGGGCTTCCTGGCCGGCGCCTACGTGCTGGAACGCCACGCGGACATCCTGCCCGACCCGGCGGAGGACGCGGCGCTGCTGGCGAGCCTCGCCGCGCGCGACCACGTGGTGGATGCGCAGGACGTGCCGCCGGTGATCGCGGCGCGGCTGCGCGCCACCTCGCCGCCGGGCGGCATGCTGCGCGTCTCGGCGGACACCTCGCTGATGGCGTTCAGTCGCGCCGGCGAGGACGACCGCGCGGCCGCCGTCGCCGCCGCCTTTCGCGACGGGTTGCGCTAGAAGGCGAAGCCCGGCTCCGGCAGCCCCTTCACCCCCACCTCCACCGCCAGCAGCGCGCCGGCCAGCGGCTGGGCGGCGCGCTGTTCCGGGGTCAGCGTGTGGCCGGCGCAGGTGATGAACAGCGTGGTCAGGTCGGGCCCCCCGAAGGCGCAGCTGGTGATGTTGGAGGCCGGCAGCTCCAGCACCCGGTCCACCCGCCCGTCCGGCGTGAAGCGGGTGACGCGCCAGCCGTGGAAATTGGCACTCCACAGGAAGCCCTCGGCATCCACCGTGGCGCCGTCGCTGACCATCGGCGCCTCCACGCTGGCGAAGTCGCGGCGGTTGCGCGCCTCGCCCGTATCGGGGTCGTAGTCGAAGGCCCAGATCACCCGGCGCGGGCTGTCGCTGAAATACATCGTGCGCCCGTCCGGCGACCAGCACAGCGAGTTGGGGATGTCGATGCCGCCCATGAACTCGCTGCACCCGCCGCCGTCGAGCCGGTACAGCCGGCCCAGCGGCTTGCGCTCGCCCACCGTCATCGTGCCCACCCAGAAGCGGCCCTGCCGGTCGCATTTGCCATCGTTGAAGCGCAGCACGGTGGAATCGTGATTCGGTGCCTGGGCGAACGGCGTGATCTTCCCGGTCTCGGGGTCGAGCAGGCTGAACTCCGGCCGCAGCGCCAGCAGGATGCCGCCCTTCTCGCGCAGCGCCAGCGAGCCCACCATCTCCGGCATCGCCCAGCTCGTCACCTCGTCGCTCGCCTGCCGCCAGCGCCGCACCGCCTTGCCGGGAATGTCCACCCAGTAGAGCGCCTGCTCGGCGATCGACCACACCGGCCCCTCGCCCAGCATGTCCGTGCTGGTGCCCACGCGGCGAATTTCGGTCATGCGGTTTCCCCCGGCTTGTCGTGAACCGGAGCGTGTCACAAGATTGCGGGAAATAGGAGGGGCCGCGATGCTCAGCAACGCCGAGGACGACGAATTCCTCAACCTGCACGAATTCATCAAGGCGGCCCGGCTGAAGCTGAACGCCTTCGCCTGGGACTATCTGATCGGCGGCACGGAGACCGAGACCACGCTGCGGCGCAACAGGCTGGCGCTGGACTCCATCGCCTTCAAGCCGCGCGTCCTGCGCGACGTCTCGTCCATTGATCCCTCTTCGGAAATCTTCGGGCGGAAAATCCGCC
>CAMFLK010000074.1 GCA_945957135.1 uncultured Rhodospirillales bacterium | reverse complement strand
GTTCTGGTACGGGTAGTCGTAGCCCATGCCCAAGGCGAGCGAGAAGCGGTTGAACCGGTTGGCGACCAGCATGTCCAGATAGGCCAGCCACTGGGTGGCGTCGTGGAACCATGGCTTGTCCTCCACCTCGCTCACGAAGGCACGCGACATGGAGCGGATGGCGGTGGCGGGCGCCTCCACCAGCGGAAACCCGTCGTCCAGGGCTGGGGAGTCCGCGTGGTCCAGCCGGTCCGCGAGTTCCGTCAGCGCATAGACCAGTCCGCGCGCGTCCCAGCCGCAGGCGACGATGCGGCCGGGAAAGCGCAGTAGCGCGAACGACTCCGGCCCTTGCGGCAAGGCCACGCCGGCCTCGCGCGCCGCCATGCCGGCCGCCTCGCTGCGGCTGTCGAGAACCGCGATCGTGACGTCTGGCGCATCGGCGGCCGCGACGCCGTGCCGGGCGAAGCTCTCGGCCAGCTTGTCCATCGCCCAGCGCACCGGCGCGGGACGCGCCGCGTCCCCACCGGCGTGAAAGGCGTAACGTTCCAGATGAGCCATGCGGCGTTTCCCCTTGTGCCCCGGATGATTGGCATCTTCCTTCGGGCGGCGACCCTGGTTATCATCATACAAAAGACTGTGTGAGGGGGAAGCGCCGTGCTGTTGACACGACGGAGCGCATTGGGCGCCGGAGCGCTCGCGACACTGGCTGCGGCAGCGCCACCTTCACGCGCGGCATCCGCCACCACCATGCGGCTCGGCATGGGCGCCGCCCAGGTCGTCACCGTCGATCCGATCTATCTCAACCAGGGCGTGGACAACTGGGCGATCACCCATGTGTTCGACTTCCTGGCCCGCGCGCCCTTGGGCCGCTTCGGTGCCTCGCCCGCCGAGTTCACGCCGGAACTCGCGGAATCCTGGACCATTTCGCCGGACTCGCGAGTGTGGACCTTCCACATCCGCAAGGGCGTCATGTTCCACAAGGGCTATGGCGAGCTGACCGCGGAGGACGTCAAGTTCACCTTCGACCGGGTGCGCGACCCCAAGCAGGGGTCCGGCGCGGCGATCATCTATTCCAACGTCGATAGCGTGGAGACGCCCGATCCCTACACGGCGGTAATCCGGCTGAAGCAGCCCGATCCGTTCTTCATGTCCAGCACCGTCCACCTCACCTCCTCGAACATCGTGTGCAAGAAGGCGGTGCTGGAGAAAGGCGACAAATTCGCCCGCGACCCGATCGGCAGCGGCCCGTACCAGATGGTCAGCGTCACGCCCAAGCTGGTGACGCTGACGGCGAATCCCGACTATTTCGGCCAGAAACCCAATATTCCGAACATGGAGGTGAGCTACATCCTCGACACCTCCGCCCGGGCACTGGCGATTCTGGGCGGGCAGGTGGACATGATCCTCGCCCCCGCCGGCCCCGGCGCGATCAACTCCATCGTGCAGAAGAACCCGAAGCTGATCCTCGATGTGGCGCTGCCCGGCAACTCGGTCTCCGTCGCGTTCAACCTCAACCACAAGCCGCTCGACGATCTGCGGGTGCGCCAAGCCTTCATGTACGCCATCAACAAGGAGGAAATCCGCAAGTCGGTCACCCCGGCAACACCACGGGTGTACGGCCTCAACCCGCCCAGCGTGCCCGGCGCGCTGACCGATCAGAATTGCCCCGCCGCGCTGCGCTACGATTTCAACCCGGCCAAGGCCAAGCAGCTTCTCGCCGAGGCGGGATTTCCCAACGGCTTCGCCTTTCCGGTGATCAGCAGCGTGCGCGACGATTTCTCCTCGCTGATGCTGATCATCGCCGAACAGCTTCGCCAGGTCGGCGTGAAGATGGACCTCAAGCTCATCGACCACGCCGCCTATCACGAGGCAGATGTGCGCGATCTCTGCAACTTCACCATGCGCATCGGCTCCTACCCGCCGGTTCCCACGCAACCGTTCCAGAACGAGTTGATGGCGGCCGGCAACGTGCAGCCGGACGGCAAGGGGCGGGGCAACAATTTCTCGCATTACGGCGTGGCGATTCCCGGCATCGACGACATGGTGGCGCAGGCCATGGCGGAGCCCGAGCTGGGCAAGCGCCTGGCCCTGTGCGGCCGGATCGAGGAGAAGATTCTCACCGACCTGCCGCTGGTCTCGCTCTGCACCACCGCCTATGTCGTCATTCGCAATCCGCGGCTGGATATCGGCTTCAAGGTGGATTCCAGCCTGGGCTACTGGCGGCTCAATCAGGCCAAGTTCGTGGCCTGAGCGATGAAGATCACGAAGATCGAGGATTTCCACGTCGGCGCCGGCCTGGGTCGCTTCTCCTTCCTGAAGATTTCCACCGATACCGGGCCGGTCGGCTGGGCCGAATTCAACGAGGGCAGCGGCAGCAAGGCGCTGAGTGCCGTCATCGCCGCGATCGGCGCGCAGCTGATCGGCCAGGACCCGCTGCCGGTGCAGAAGATCGCGACCCAGCTCTACCAGCAGACGGTGCAGGCGCCTGGCGGGCTGAACCAGCGGGCCAACGCGGCGATCGAGATGGCGCTGTGGGACATCAAGGGCAAGCATGCCGGCCTGCCCGTTTATGCCCTGTTCGGCGGGCCGGTGCGCAGCACGGTGCCGGTCTATTGGTCGCATTGCGGCTCCTATCGCATGCAGGCGGCGGAGAAACTCGGGCTGAAACCCGTCCGCACGCTGGACGACATAGGCGCGCTCGGTGCCGAAGTTCGCGCGCGGGGCTTCAAGGGTTTGAAGACCAACTGCTTCCACCTGATCGACGGCGTGCTGAGCCGGCAGATGCAGGGCTACGGGAACCAGAAGGGCCATGCGGCGCTGAACCTGGAGCGCCACACGCTGACCGGTATCGTCGAAACCCTGCGCGCCTTCCGCGAGGGGGCCGGGCCGGAGATGAACCTGCATCTCGACAGCAACTACCATTTCAAGTCCGAGGGCACGATCCGCATCGCGCGGGCCATCGAACCTTTCGACATGACCTGGCTCGAAGTCGATGTGTGGGACGCGCAGGCGCTGGCCGATATCCGCCGCCACTCGCCGGTGCCCATCGCCTCGCTGGAATCGGTGGTGGGGCGGCGCAACTTCCGCCCGTTCCTGGAGCGCAACGCCGCCGATTTCGCGATCATCGACCTGCTGTGGAACGGCTGGTCGGAGGCGCTGAAGGTGGCGGCGATGGTGGAGAGCTACGAAATCAGCTGCGCGCCGCACAACTATCACGGCCATCTCTCCAGCGCGATCTCCGCGCATTTCTGCGCCGTGGTGCCGAACATCAAGGTGATGGAAACGGATATCGACAGCGCCGCCTGGCGCGACGAGCTGTTCACCACCGAGCTGCGCTACGAGAATGGTGAGCTGGTGATCCCCACCGGCCCCGGCTGGGGCATGGATGTGGACGAGGCGGCGCTGCGCCGGCTCGCGGAGGCGATGCCCGGCTGATGCGCATGGCCCGCACCATCGCGCTGCGCGTGCTCGATGCGGTGCCCACCGTGCTTCTCGTGCTGACCCTGGTGTTCTTCGCGCTGCGGGTGCTGCCGGGCGACCCCGCGCGGGTGGCGCTGGGCGAGTTCGCGACACCGGAGCAGATCGCCGCCCTGCACGCGAAGATGGGGCTGGATGGCCCGCTCGCCTGGCAATACCTCACCTTCCTGCGCGACGTCGCGACGCTGCGCTTCGGCACCTCCTTCGTCAGTTCCGAGCCGGTCGGCGCCATGCTCGCCCAGAACCTGCCCTACACGATCGACCTGACCGTGCTCGCCACGCTGTTCGGCGTGGTCATGGGCCTGCCGCTGGGCGTGGCGAGCGCGCGGCGGCGCGGGGGCCCAGTCGATTTCGGCGCGCGGCTGTTCGCGCTGCTGGGCTACGCGATCCCCGATTTCTACCTCGGCGCGCTGCTGCTCATCTGGCTCGCGCTGGACACCGGCCTGTTCCCGATCAGCGGCGGCGGGGAGGGGGCGTGGGACCGGTTTTACCACCTCATCCTGCCCGCCTTCACCCTGGGCGTGATCAAGGCGGCGTTCCTGAGCCGGCTGACGCGCGGTGCGTTGCTGGAGACGCTGGGCCGCGACTTCGTGCGCACCGCCCGCGCCAAGGGCGCGCGCGAGCCGCGCGTGGTCTATCGCCACGCCCTGCGCAACGCGCTGCTGCCGGTCTCCAACGGGCTGGCGCTCAGCCTGCTCTCCACGCTGTCGGGTGCGGTGGCGATCGAGCTGATCTTCAACCGGCCGGGCATCGGCACCATGCTGGTGGAGGCGGTGAGCACGCGGGACTATCCTGTGGTGCAGGCCGGGCTCGTCGTGTTCTCGCTGTTCGTCGTCGCGGTGAACCTGCTCGCCGACCTGCTCAACGGGGTGATCGACCCGCGCATCCGGGCCGCGTCATGAGCGGGGCGGAAGCCTTCGCCGAGGAGGAGGTCGCCGCCCCCGCACCGCCCTCGCTCGCCGCCACGCTGCTGCGCGACCCGGTGACCGTGGTGAGCTGCCTGTTCGTGCTTCTCGTCGCCCTCGCCGCCATCTTCGCCCCGTTCCTCGTGCCCTACGACCCGCTGGCGCAGAGCGTGCTGAGCGCCAACCAGCCGCCGAGCTGGCAGCACTGGGTGGGCACCGACAAGTTCGGCCGCGACATCCTCTCGCGCATCATCGAGGGGGCCCGCACCTCCGCCCTGCTCGGCGTCAGCGCCCCGATCCTGGCCGGGATTTCCGGCACGCTGCTGGGCGTCGCCGCAGGCTATTTCGGCGGCTGGACCGACCGGATCATCGGGCGGTTCATCGACCTGCTGCTGGCTTTTCCCGCGCTGCTGCTGGGCATTCTCATCGCCGCCGCCCTTGGCCCCGGCTTCTTCCAGCTCACGGCCACCCTCACCATCGCCTTCGCGCCGCGTTTCGCGCGCATCGCGCGGGCCTCGTCGCTGTCGATCCGCGAGGAGCCGTTCGTCGATGCCGCGCTCCTCGCCGGCGTCAGCCATTGGCGCATCATCCTGCGCCATGTCGTGCCCAACATCATCGGCCCGGTCATCGTGATCCTCACGCTGGAAGTGGCCAGCGCCATCCGGCTGGAAGCGGCGCTGAGCTTCATCGGCCTGGGCACCCAGCCGCCGGAGCCGAGCTGGGGCAACATCATCCGCGACGGGCTGGACAACATGTTCGGCTCCGCCTGGCCGGTGATCTCCGCCGGCTTCGCCATCACCGCGACGACGCTGGCGATCAACCTGATCGGCGACCGCATCCGCGATGTGCTCGATCCGGACACGCGGGAATGACTCTCCTGAGCATCCGCGACCTCGTGGTGGAGTTCGGCTCTCCGGCGCATCCGCTGGTGGCGGTGGACCGTGTCGATCTCGACATACCCCCCCGCACCTGCCTCGGCCTGGTCGGCGAGTCCGGCTCGGGCAAGAGCATGACCTCGCTCGCCGTGCTGCGCCTGGTGCCCACGCCGCCGGCGCGCATCGCCTCCGGGCGCATCCTGTTCGAGGGGCGCGACCTGCTCGCCCTGCCGCCATCCGCCATGCCGGAGATCCGCGGGCGGGACATCGCGATGATCTTCCAGGAGCCGATGACCTCGCTCAACCCGCTGATGACGGTGGGCGCGCAGCTGGAGGAGGCGCTGCTGCTGCACGACAGCGCCTCGCGCCGGGAGCGGCGGGCGCGCGTGCTCGACCTGCTCGCCTCCGTGGGCATCGCGCGGCCGGAGACGCGGGTGGGCGCCTATCCGCACGAATTCTCCGGCGGCATGCGCCAGCGCGTGATGATCGCCATGGCGCTGGCCTGCAACCCGAAGCTGCTGATCGCTGACGAGCCCACCACGGCGCTGGACGTGACGGTGCAGGCCCAGGTGCTCGCGTTGATGGCGCGGCTGCGTGAGACGCGGGACATGGCGGTGATGCTGATCTCGCACAATCTCGGCGTGATCGCGGAAATGGCCGATCTCGTGGCGGTGATGTATGCCGGGCGCATCGTGGAGAGCGGCACGGTGCGCGACGTGTTCCACCGGCCCGCGCATCCCTACACGCGGGCGCTGCTGGAATCGGTGCCGCGCATCGACGACGCACGCCAGCGGCTGTTCCAGATCGGCGGCGGCGTGCCCTCGCCGCTGCGCCGGCCCAGCGGCTGCGGCTTCGTCACCCGCTGCCCCCTGCGCGAGGCGAAATGTGCCGAGGCCGCGCCGCCGATGTTCGCGCATGGCGGGGCGCATCGCGCGTCCTGCTGGGTCACCGCCGGCACGGCGCCGTGACGGCGGCGCCCATCCTGGCGGCGGAGAACCTCACGCGGGTCTATGCCGCGCGCGGCCGGCTGTTCGGCGGCGGGACCGCGGTGCGCGCCGTGGATGGCGTGTCGCTGGCGCTGGCGCCGGGCGAGACGCTGGCGGTGGTCGGCGAGTCCGGCTGCGGCAAATCCACCCTCGCGCGCATGCTGCTGCGCCTGGTGGCGCCGACCAGCGGGCGGGTGCTGTATGCCGGGCGGGATTTCGCCGCCTCCGATGCCGCCGGCTTGCGCGAGATGCGCCGGCACGTGCAGATGGTGTTCCAGGACCCCTACGGCTCGCTCAGCCCGCGCCGCACGGCGGGGCAGACCATCGCGGAGCCGCTCGAAGCCTATGGCATCGTGCGCGGCGCGGCGGAGCGGCGGGAGCGGGTGGCGGCGCTGCTGCGCGCGGTGGGGCTGCTGCCGGAGCACGCCGCGCGCTACCCGGCGGAATTCTCCGGCGGCCAGCGCCAGCGCATCGGCATCGCCCGGGCCCTGGCGGTGGAGCCGCGCGTGATCGTGGCGGACGAGCCGGTCTCCGCGCTGGATGTCTCGGTGCAGGCGCAGATCATCAACCTGTTCCAGGATCTGCAGGCCGCGCGCGGCATGGCCTATCTGTTCATTGCCCACGACCTCGCGGTGGTGCATCACATCGCCGATCGGGTGGCGGTGATGTATCTCGGCCGCATCGTGGAAAGCGGGCCGAAGCGGCTGGTCTATTCGGCCCCGCAGCACCCGTACACCCGCGCGCTGCTCTCCGCCGTGCCGCGGCCGGACCCCGATGCGCCGCGCCACCGCATGGTGCTGGAAGGCGAGCTGCCGAGCCCCACCGACCTGCCGCCGGGCTGCGCCTTCGCCACACGCTGCCCGCTCGCCCAGCCGCGCTGCCGGGCGGAGCGGCCCGATCTGCGGCCGGTGGCGGAGGGGCAGGCGGCGGCCTGCCATTTCGCGGCGCCGTGACGGCGATCAGTTCTCGTCACCCGTCCGGCGGTGGAAGGTGTTGCTGTAGCCCTTGTTCAGCAGCACCGGCTTCTGGGTGGCGACCGGGTTGGTCAGATGCCAGAACACGTCATTGTGCTCGCCGGTGATTTCGATCGTGCCGCCGGGAATGATGCTCAGGATCACGTCGTTATGCGCGCCGGCCACCCGCACGTAGCGGCAGGGGCCGGAGAGGGTCACGGTGGAATGGCTGCCGTTGAGCAGCACGGGCCGGACGCCGCAGGTGATCTGTCGCGCCTCGCGGCCGTAGATTTCCCAGGCGTTGGGGTCCTGGCTCTGGGCCAGTGCCGGCGTCGCGATGCAGGTCAGCAGCGCCGCAAGGCGCCATGCGGTGGTGATCATTCCGTCTTGCCTCTCCTCGTTCGAAGGGGTCGGCGCCTGTGCCATGATTGGCACAAAGGCTCGTTCCGCCGTGACAATCGCCTGCGCCTTACGCGCCTGGACCTGAGTCACCTCCGTCGCTCGACGGTATCACGGGATCAAGTCTGCCCATGGCGTGTGAGTGGGTAAAACCTTCACATCTCCTGATTTCGTAACAAATATAGGACCATTTCCAGCCAACATATGAATGGGGTTTCCTGTCTGGATGAACTCCAGGGAATTGTAGAAAAAGACCCACCCAGAGCTACACCTTATGGTTTTTTCCAGCTGAAGGCTAAAGTCGTTCTTGCTTGTATCAGCAATTTCCTTAACTTTCTGCCGTGCCAGTAGTTCGGCGTCATGTGCATCGATCATGCTCAACTTGCCCTCATAGAGCTGAATCATTGATGGCCGTTGAGGTTTGCATCAACAATTCTATCGTATCTGCAACGTATGCGCCCGCACGCTTTGCAGGAACAGCGCAATGTCCCCACCATGCTGGGCGAGGAAGGCGGTGTAGTCGCTGCGCAGGGTCTGGCGCAGGCTGATGCCCTCGGCCAGCACGTCGGCGATGCGCGGCGGGTCCGCGGTCACCACCCAGGTGACGTGGACGGGTGGCGCGGCGCCCTGGCGCACCAGGGTGGGCACGTCGGTTTCCGCGCCGCGGGGGACGGGGCGCAGGATGGCCACCTGGCTCGCGCCGGCGGCGTAGGTGTCGAGATGGGCGGCGACGGTCTGGGCCAGCACGTCGAGGAACAGGGCGGTGAAGTCCTGCTGCTGGGCGGGCGTGGCCAGCCGCCAGAAGCGGCCGAGGCAGAAGCGCGCCACCTCCTCCACCGCCACGATGCGGGCGAGGAACGGGGTCAGGCGGCGCTGGCGCTCCTCGATCGTCGTGGTGCCCGCGAGCGTGGATGTCAGGTCGCGGCCGACCTGTTCGATGAAGGCGGCGGCATCGGTCGCCGCGCTCGCGGGGTAGGCGGCGAGCAGGGCGAGGAGCAGGGCGCGGCGCCGCATCTCAGGGCCGGCGCGCGCTGTAGGCGGCGAACACGCCCCATTCGGTGTCGCAGCGCGCCTCCGCGAGGCCCGCGGCGCCCAGCGCGGCGAGGATGGCGGCGGGCGGCACGCAATGCTCGATCGTGTCGGCGTAGTAGCGCATCAGCAGGCCGGCCTGGCCGCCGCGCGCCAGCCGGCTCAGCGCCGGCACCGCGGCCCCGAGATAGGCGCGGGCCAGCAGGCGGGGCAGGCGTCCTTCCGGGCGGCGGATTTCCAGCAGCAGCACCCGCCCGCCCGGCCGCAGCACGCGGGCGAATTCGCGGAAGGTGGCGGTGAGGTCGGCGGCGTGGCGCAGGGCGTAGCCCATCGTCACCAGGTCGAACCGCGCATCGGCGAAGGGCAGGGCGTCGGCCGTGCCCTGCACGAAGGCGATGCCCGGCTGCGTCCGGGCCACCGCCAGCATGCCCGCGCTGAGGTCGAGCGCCACCACCCGGCCGCCCTGCTCGCGCGCCGCCGCCGCCAGCATGCCCGTGCCGGTCGCGACATCGAGCACCGCCTCGCCCGCGGCCAGCCCGGCGCGGCGCAGCGAATCCGCCCGCCAGGCGCGGCCGGTGCCGAGCGAGAAGATCTGGGTCAGCCGGTCGTACTCCCCGGCCGTGCTGTCGAACAGCTGGCGCACGAAGCGAAGCCGGTCCGCACTCCCGGGATAGTATTCGGTCAGCGGCGGGTGCGGGGGAAGTGGACTTCCCTCCGGTGGCGGCCTATTTTCACCCGTCATCATCGCCGGATCCTCTCCGTCCGTGTGCGCCACGCGAACATGCCGCCCATGGCTTCCATGCCGCTCCTGCCCCCGTCAAGGCGTGGGTCGCCAAGGCGTGGGTCGTCAAGGCGTGGCATTGGGGTGAGTCAGGCCCGCTCCGGCCTGCTTCGTGCCTGGGAGTGCGTGGCCTTTCCCCTGGTGCTCGGCATCTTCTGCGCGGGCGCCCTTGGCTGGAGCCTGATCGCCGCCGTGCTGTACCGCGTCCTGCCACGCCGCGTGGGGGTGGTGCTGGGCCAATGCGCCATCATGCGTGGCTGCCGCGCCGGGCTGTGGCTGATGCGCATCACCGGCCTCGCGCGGTTCGACCTCGCGGAGGTGGACCGGCTGCGCGGCGAGGCGCCGCTGGTCATCGCCTGCAACCATTTGTCGCTGCTCGACGCGATCGAGCTGCTGTCGCGCCTGCCGCGCGCCGCCTGCATCGCCAAGGCGGGGCTGTGGGACAACCCGTTCCTGGGCGGCAGCGTGCGGCTGGCCGGCTATCTGCGCAACGACGCGCCGCTGGCCCTGGTGCGCGATGGCGCGGCGGCGCTGCGCGCGGGCAGCCATCTCATCATCTTCCCCGAGGGCACGCGCTCGGACGGCAGCGGGCTCGGCGCGTTCAAGCCGGGCTTCGTGGCCATCGCCCGCGCGGGCGGCGCGCCGGTGCAGGCGGTGCTGCTGCACAGCAACACGCCCTATCTGCGCCGGGGCTGGAAGCTGGGACGCATGCCGTCCTTCCCGCTGATCTACCGCGCCCGGCTCGGCCGCCGCTTTCACCCCGCCGGCCGCACCAAGGCGGAGACGGCGGAGATCGCCGCCTGGTTCGCGGCCGAACTGGAATGACGTCCCCAACCCATCTCGTGCTGATCCCCAGCTTCGACACGGGCGCGCTGGTGCTCGCCACGGTGCGCGGCGCCCGGGCGGTGTGGTCGCCGGTCTGGGTGGTGGTGGACGGCAGCACCGACGGGACCGACCGGCTGCTGGCGGAAGAGGCGGCCCGCGATCCCGGCCTGCGCGTGCTGGTGCGGGCGCGCAACGGCGGCAAGGGGGCGGCGGTGCTCGACGGGCTGCGCGCGGCGCAGGAAGCCGGCTTCACCCATGCGCTGGTGTTCGATGCCGACGGCCAGCACCCGGCGGCCGACATCCCCCGCTTCATGGCCGCCTCCGCCGAAGCGCCGCGGGCCATGGTGCTCGGCGTGCCGCAATTCGACGCGGCGGCCCCGGCGCTGCGGGTGAAGGGGCGGCGCATCTCCAACTGGTGGGCGGGGCTGGAGACCGGCGGGGCGGTGGCGGATTCGCTGTTCGGCTTCCGCGTCTATCCCATCGCGCCGCTGGTGGCGGTGATGGCGGCGACGCGCTTCATGCGCGGCTATGATTTCGATCCCGAGGCCGCGGTGCGCCTGTGCTGGGCCGGCGTGCCCGCGCTGAACCTGCCCGCCCCGGTGCGCTACCTGGACCGGGCGGAGGGCGGCGTGTCGCATTTCCGCTACGGGCGCGACAATCTGCGCCTGACCTGGATGCATATCCGCCTCATGCTGCGCTGGCTGGTGGGGCGCGGGCGCGCAGTCTGATCGCGTGATCCAGACTTTTTGGCGAGACCGCCAGACGCCGTCACGCCCCAAGGCTGACCGCGCGCAACCCGCGCGCGTCCAGTTCGGCGAGCAGGCCGGGCAGCACCGCCAGGGCCACCGCCGCGCCGTCCGGCGTGCGCGCCGCCCGCCCGTCATGCAGCAGCAGCACGTCGCCTCCGCGCAGCCGGTCGCGCAGCCGGGCCTCCACGGCGCGGGGATTGCCGTCCACCCCATCCAGCGCGCGCCGCGTCCACGACACCAGGGTGAGGCCGCGGGCGGCCAGCAGCGGTTGCAGCAACGGGCTGCGCAGCCCCATGGGTGCGCGGAAGAAGCGGGGCGGCGCGCCGGCCAGCTCGGTCAGCGTGGCCTGCGCCGCGTCCAGTTCCCGGCGCATGGCGCCGATGGACATGGCGGCGAAATGAGGTGGATGGCTGTCCGTATGATTTTCAACGATATGCCCGCGCGCGACGATCTCGCGCGTGAGCGCGGGCCAGCGCCGTGCGGCGGCACCGATGCAGAAGAAGCTGGCGCGCGCGCCATGCCGGTCCAGCAGGTCCAGCACGCGCGGCGTCACCTCCGGGTCCGGCCCGTCATCGAAGGTGAGCGCCACCTCCGGCCGCCCGCCTTGCAGGCGGCGCAGGTTCGGCCCCAGCAGCCGGGCGCGCGGCAGCAGCCCGGCCAGCCCGAGCACCGCGTGGTTGGCCGCGATCCCGCCCAGCGCCCAGGGCCAGATCGCCGGCGCCGCCAGCGTCGCCACCGCCGCGGCCGCGTGCAGCCCGACGGAAATCCGCAGTACGGAGGGCAAGGGGGCGGGGGGCAGGGGCGCGCGTGCCGGGCACATATGTGAGAGCCGTCCTCCATTGCCTTGACATTCAACGCAGCTTCATGGAACTCAAGCTGCTCCGCAACCGAGGGATGACCACGTGCAGGCCAAGAGTACCGGCGGCCATCTCACCACGGACGAACAGGCCACGCCGTTCGAGCTGGAAGTGGCGCGGCTGATCGTGGAGCAGCTGCACCTGGAGACCGATCCCGCGGCGATCGACCCGGTGGCGCCGCTGTTCGGCGAGGGGCTGGGGCTCGATTCCATCGACGCGCTGGAGATGTCGCTCGCCATCTCCAAGACCTACGGCGTCACGCTGCGCTCCGACGATCCGCGCAACAAGGAGATCTTCGCCAGCCTGCGCGGCCTGGCGGGGTTCATCGCGGCCAGCCGCGCCGGCTGATCCGGCTTTGACCGCCGCGCCGCTCGCGCTGATCGACCGGCCGGACGGGGCGATCCTGTTCGACACGCCGGCCGGCCGCGTTTCCGCCGCCGCCTTCCTGGCCCAGGCCCGCGCGCTGGCCGCCACGCTGCCGGCGGCGGCGAACCTGGTGAATGCCTGTCGCGACGCCCATGCCGTGGCCCTCGGCATCGCCGCCGCGCTGCTGCGCGGGCAGGTGAGCCTGCTGTCCGGCGACCCGTCGCCCGCCACGCTGGCCCGGCTGGCCGAGGACTATCCCGGCGCCGCCGTGCTCACCGACGCGGATGTCCACGCCGCCATCGCCGGGGCGGGGCAGGCGGGGGGCCCGATGCCCGAATTCGCCGCCGGCCAGCCGGCCATGGTGGTGCTGACCTCCGGCACCACCGGAAGGCCGGTGGGCACGCGCAAATGCTGGGGCGAGCTGGTGGCGCGCAGCCGGGCCGCCGGCGAACGCTTCGTCCTCGCCGAGGACGCGCCGGCCCAGGTGCTGGCCACGGTGCCGCCCGGCCATATGTACGGGCTGGAGACCACCGTGCTGCTGCCGCTGCACGCCGCCGCCGCCGTGCGTGGCGAGCGGGTGTTCTTCCCCGGCGATATCGGCGCGGCGCTGGCCACGCTGGGCGGCAACGCCGTGCTGGTCACCACCCCCCTGCATCTGCGCGCGGCGCTGGACGGCGCGCGCCCCGCCCGCCCGCCCGGCCGGGTGATCTCGGCAACCGCGCCGCTCGACCCCGCGTTGGCGGCACGGGCGGAGCGGGAATGGGGGTGCGCCGTGCTGGAAATCTTCGGGGCGAGCGAGGTGGGGTCCATCGCCAGCCGCCGCACCGTGGCGGATGACGACTGGGCGCTCTATCCCGGCGTGACCCTGGCGCTGGCCGACGACACGCCCATGGTCGCCGCCCCCCATGCCGCGACCCGCCGGCTGGCCGACCGTGTGGCGCTGTCGGCCGACGGGCGGCGCTTCCGCCTGCTGGGCCGCGACACCGACACGGTGAAGCTCGCCGGCCGCCGCGCCTCGCTGGCCGGGCTGGCGCGGCTGCTGATGGAGATCGAGGGCGTGCGCGACGGCGTGTTCGTCGCCCCCGACGATCTCGACCGCAACCCCATCGCCCGCCTCGCGGCCATCGCGGTGGCGCCCGGCCTCTCCGCCGAGCGCCTGATGGAGGCGCTGCGGGCGCGGGTCGAACCCGCCTTCCTGCCGCGCCCGCTGGTGCTGGTGGACGAAATTCCCCGCGACGGGCTGGGCAAGGCGCCGCGCGCCGGCCTGCTCGCCCTGCTCGCCGCCCGCGCCCCATGAGCGGGTGCGTGGAGCGCGGCCGCTTCGCGATCGCCGCCGGCCATCCCTGCCTGCCCGGCCATTTCCCCGGCGATCCCCTGGTACCCGGCGTGGTGCTGCTCGATCACGTGCTCGCCCTGGTGCTGCCGGCCGGCGCGGTGGCCGCAGGGCTGCCGATGGTGAAGTTCCTCCGCCCGGTGCGGCCGGGCGAGGCGGTGGAGGTGGCGGCAGCGCCGGCGAAGGACGGGCGCATCGCCTTCACCGCCCGGCATGGCGGCGAAACGGTGCTGCGCGGCACGGTGGCCATTGCATGAGAAGGGGGGCATGACCACGGCCTGGACGGAGGCGCGCGAGCGCGGCAGCGCCTGGCTGCTCGGCGCGATGGTGGCGATCGTGCGCCATCTCGGCTGGCATGCCGGGCAGGCGCTGCTCTACCCGATCACGCTGTGGTTCTACGCCACCTCGCCCGGCGCGCGGGCCGCCTCGCGCGCCTATCTCGGCCGGGTGCTCGGCCGGCCGGCACGGGCGCGCGACGTGGCGCGGCACATGTTCACCTTCGCCTGCGTGATCCTCGACCGGGTGTTCTTCCTGTCCGGCCGCGTCGCGGGATACGAGGTGCGGGTGCAGGGCGTCGAGGCGGTGACGGACATAATCAATTCCGGCCGCGGCTGCATCATGCTCGGCGCGCATCTCGGCAGTTTCGACGTGCTGCGCGCCCAGGGCCGCAATTCGCCCGTCCAGGTCCACCCGGTGATGTTCCGGTTGAACAGCGGCGCGCTGACCCGGCTGCTGGAACGGCTGGCCCCCGATCTCAGCCGCGACGTGATCGAATTGGGCGCGCCGGACGCGATGCTGCGGGTGCAGGAATGCATCGAGCGCGGCGAGATCGTCGGCCTGCTCGCCGATCGCGCCCCGGCCAGCGACCGCATGGTGGAAGTGCCCTTCCTCGGCGCCCCCGCCGGATTTCCCGCCGGGCCGTTCGTCCTGGCCGCGATCATCGGCGCGCCCGTCGTGCTGTGCTTCGGCATCCGCCTCGGCCCGCGCCGCTACCTCGTGCGGTTCGAGCCCTTCGCCCCGCGCATCGCCCTGCGTCGCGGCCAGCGGCAGGAGGATCTGCGCGGCTGGATCGAGCTCTATCGCACCCGGCTGAAAACCGCCTGCCGCGCCTACCCGTTCAACTGGTTCAACTTCTATCCGTTCTGGCGGGAGGTGCCCGATGGCTAGGCGGGCGCTGCTGCTGCTCGCCGCCCTGCTGGCGGGGGGCGCCGCGCCGCTGGCCGAGGGGGTGATGGCCGGCATCGCCGCCCTGCCGTCGCGCAGCACCGGCTTCACCGAGGAGAAGACGCTGCCCGGCCTGTCCCAGCCCCTGCTGAGCAGCGGGCGGGTGGTGTTCACCCGGCCGGACCATCTCGAACAGATCACCGAGGCGCCCCAGGCGGAGCGCGTGGTGATCGACGGCGACCGGCTCGGCGTGGAGCTGGCCTCCGGCGAGCGGCGCGATTTCGCCCTGTCGGAGAACCCCGCCCTCGGCCTGCTGGCGCAAACCCTGCGCGCCGTATTGCAGGGCGACCTCGCCACGCTGCGCGCCCTGTTCGTCATCGAGGAGCAGGGCGACATGGCCAACTGGCGGCTGATGCTCACCCCGCGCGTGCCGGCGATGCAGCGCTTCCTGGCGCGGGTGACGGTGGATGGGCGGCAGGCCGGCATCGCGCAGATCGTGATCCAGCAGGCGGATGGCGGCGCGCAGCGGCTGATGCTGCGATGAGGGGCAAGCTGCCGCTCGCCATCGCGCTGGTTGCCTCGGCGCTGCTGGTCGGGCTGGTGTTTCTGCTGGTGCCGGTGCGTGGGGACATGACGGAGCTGCTGCCCCAGGGCCGCTCGCCCGCCGCGCGGCTGATGCTGGACGAGCTGCGCGCGGGCGGGGCCGCGAGCCTGGTGCTGGCGGGGATCGAGGGGGCGGGGGAGGGCGAGCTCGCCGCCATCAGCCGCAAGATGGCCGCCACGCTGGAAGCCGATCCGCGCATCGCCCTGGTGCAGAATGGCGCCCGCCTGCCGGATGCGGCGGAGCTGGATTCGCTGTTCGCCCGCCGCTACCTGCTCTCGCCAGCCCCCGCCGCGTTCTCCGCCGCCGCCCTCCATGGCGACCTCGCCCGGCTGCTGGCGGCGCTGCGATCCGCGGCCTTTCCCGTGGTGGCGCGCTTCGGCATGGAGGACCCCACCGGTGCCTTCGCCGCGATGCTCGCCGCCTGGAGCGGGCCGGCGCGCATCCGCGATGTGGGCGGCGTCTGGTTCGCAGCGGGCGAGGCGGCGCCGATGGCGGTGCTGCTGGTCCGCACCCGCGCCGGCGGGCTCGACCTCGCGGCCCAGGACGGCGCGGTGGGGGCGATCCGCGACGCCTTCGCCGCCGCGCGCGGCAACGGGTCGGCGAAGCTGCTGCTGGCCGGGCCGGCGGTGTTCGCACACGACATCGCCGAGGGCATCGCGGCGGATGTGCGGCTGGTCTCCATCGCCTCCGCCGTGCTGGTGGCGCTGCTGCTGGCCTGGCGGTTCCGCTCGCCCTGGGCGGTGGCGGCGGTGGCCGTTCCCGTGCTGCTCGGCGTGGCCTTCGCGGCTTCGGTGACCGGGCTGCGCTTCGGCTTCCTGCACGGGCTGACCCTGGGCTTCGGCATGACCATGCTGGGCGTGACGATCGACTACCCCGTGCTGCTGGTCGGCCATCGCAAGGTCGGCGAGCCGGAAGCCGGCACGCTGGCGCGCATCGGCTTCACCTTCGCCCTGGCAGTGATGACCATCGCGCTGGGCCTGTCCGGCATGGTCTTCGCCGACGTGCCGGCGGTGGCCCAGCTCGGTACCTTCGCCGTCGCCGGTGTGCTCGGCGCGGCGGCGGCCACCCGCTTCCTGCTGCCCCGGCTGATCGTGGCGAGCGGGCTGGCCCCGGTGGCGGCGGGCGACCCGCGCCTGCTGCGGCGGATGGACCGGCTGCGCCGGCTGCGCCCGGCGGGCATGGCGGTGGCGGCGGCTTCGGTGCTGGTGCTGCTGGCGAACGGCCTGCCGC
>CAMFLK010000073.1 GCA_945957135.1 uncultured Rhodospirillales bacterium | reverse complement strand
GAGTGTGGGGTGGGTGTATGAGGTTCAGGGACTGCGCGAGGTTTTCGCAGAGTTGCGTCCTGAACGAAGGGGGTTGCGTTATATCCATGCGCAATACATAACTACCCAACGCTCGCAGATAAATTGCTAAAATCGCATAGCTAGTTAGTTTTTCTGCATAGCTCCCGACGCCCCGCGGCGCATCACCGCTGCCGCGACAAGCGGTCGCTCGCACAATGGAGCCGACGCACAGTTCCAATATATAAAAAGTTTTTTGGTTCTTTTTTCCAAAAAAGAACCGCTTTCTTCCTTTCTTTCTTTACAAAACGGACCACCACCTCAAATACCCCGGCCACCCCGGCATTTTGGTTCTTTCCTTCAACGAAGACCGCGCGCCCTTCCTTTCCATCACTTGCGGCCACGTCGCGGATCGGGCATGCAGGAGGCAGGATGGGGGTTCACCCCACGCTGAAATCAATAACCGGAGGAAACGAATGTCGATCACGCGCCGGGCGGCGCTGGGTTCCGTCGCCGCCGTCACCAGCTTCGCCATCATCGGCCGCGCCCGTGCCGAGGACACGATCAAGATCGGCGTGGTGACGCCGTTGACCGGCGCGGTGGCCGAGCCCGGCCGCATTCAGATGAACAGCCTGCGCCTGGCCGCCGACAAGGTGAATGCCGAGGGCGGCATTCTCGGCCGCAAGGTGGAGCTGGTGCTGGAGGACGACCAGAGCACCAATCCCGGTGCGGTGCTGGCCTTCAGCCGGCTGGCCCAGCAGGCGGACATCGTGGCCTTCATGGGCTCCATCCGCTCCACCCAGAACAACGCCATGGCGCCGGACATCATCAAGACCGGCAAGCCGGTGATGATCGGCGGCACCGATCCGTCGCTGACCCATCAGGGCAATCCCTGGTTCTTCCGTTGCCGGCCGAACGACAGCTACTCCGCGCGGGTGATCGCCGATTTCGGCCTGAACACCTTGAAGAAGGAGAAATGGGCGCTGGTCTGCTCCACCGACGCGTTCGGCAGTGGCGGGCAGAAGGCGCTGACCGAGAACCTGGCCAAGCTGAAGATCACCCCGGTGCTGACCCAGGGCTACACCAACACCCAGGCCGATTTCACGCCGGTGGTGCTGGCGGTGAAGCAGTCCGGCGCCGACGTGATCGCCAGCTACTTCACCAACGAGCCGGATTGCGCGGTGTTCGCCCGCCAGCTGCGCCAGCTGGGCGTGCGCGTGCCCTGGATCGGTTCGCCCTCCATCCAGTCGCCGGTGACGCGCGGCCTGGCCAAGAACGCGCTGTACGGCACCTACGCGGTGGCGGATTTCGTGGAGGACAGCAACCCGCAGGCCAAGGCCTTCGGCGATGCCTATCGCGCCCGCTACAAGGAATCGCCTGACAGCGGCTGGACCTATGACGGGCTGATGGTGCTGGCCAAGGCCATGAACGACGCCAAGAGCACCGAGCCCGCCAAGGTGCGCGAGGCGATCCTGGCCATCCGCAAGCTGCCGGGCACGGAGGGCGAATACAATTTCGACCAGAATGGCGATGGGCTGCACGGCTACAACATCGTGATCAACGACAACGACACGATCAAGTTCCAGAAGCACATCGAATTCACGGACTGAGCTTCCGTGGTGCCCGGCCTGGTTCGAGGGTGGCGCCGTGCTCGCCGAGGTCCTGGGCATGCTTGCTCAAGCGCCTTGACCTCGCCTGCGCGCGACGCCTTGCGGAGATCAGGCCGGGGCGGGGAAACGGCCCCGTTCAGCCGAACAAGGAAACGGGGTGAAGAAGAGGCTCGCTTTCGTCCCTTCTTCGCATGTCGGCTCTCGCTTCGTTGCGGTGGCGCCTGTCAAGGGCGAATAGCGAAGCGTCCCTTGAGGGGCCCCACCGCGACGCAAGCACAATCAGAAATGCGAAGGAGCCACACGCACATGACCGGGCCGCTCGCATGAGCAATTTCCTCCAGCTCCTGTTCAACGGCCTCGGCATCGGCGCCATCTACGCGCTGGTCTCGCTCGGCTTCGTGCTGCTCATCCGCGCCGCCAGCGTGGTGAATTTCGGGCAGGGCGAGTTCTCCATGCTCGGCGCCTATCTGCTGGTGGTGCTGTTCAACATCCTGCACGTGCCGTACCTGCTCTCCATGCTGATCTCCATCGTGGTGATGGCGGGGTTCGGCCTGGTCTTCGCCTTCACCACCTACTGGCCGCTGCGCTTCCGCGGCGGGCTGCCGGTGATCATCAGCACCATCGGCGCTTCCATCTTCCTCGAGAACCTCGTGCTCGTGCTCTACGGCCCCAGCGTGGTGCCGGTGGACGGGCTGTTCGAGGATGACGGGTTCCAGATCGGCGAGGTGTTCCTCTCCACCCAGTATCTCGCCATCATCGTCATCGCCACGCTGCTGGTGCTGCTGCAATACCTGATCTTCGAGAAGACCCTGCTGGGCAAGAAGATGCAGGCCACCAGCCAGGACAAGGAAATGGCCAGCCTGCTGGGCATCCCCGTGGTGGTGATGATCCTGATCACCTTCGCCTACAGCTCCGCCATGGGCGGGCTGGCGGGCATGCTGGTGGCGCCCATCCTGTTCGTCTCGGTCAACATGGCCGGCATCATCGCGCTCAAGGCCTTCGCCGCGAACATCATCGGCGGCTACGGCAGCATTCCCGGCGCCATCCTCGGCGGCCTCGCCCTCGGCGTGGTGGAGACGATGGGCGCCTCCTACATCTCCGTGCCCTACAAGGACGCCTTCGCCTTCGCCATGCTGCTGCTGTTCCTGATGGTCCGGCCGCAGGGGCTGTTCGGCGAGAAAATCTCGGAGAAGGCGTGATGAACACGCTTTCCGCCAACCCCTGGCGTGGCCTGCCGGCCACGGCGCTGGCCATCGCCGCCAGCATCGCCGTCGCCTTCATCGCCCCGGAATCGGGCTACTACCTCAACATCCTCATGCAGGCGGCCACCTACGCCATCGGCGTGGTCGGGCTGGTGGTGGTGCTGGGCTATTGCGGCCAGATCTCCATCGCCCAGGCCGCGTTCTTCGGCATCGGCGCCTATGGCGTGGCGCTGGGCACGGTGGATCACGGGCTGGGCTTCTTCGCCGGCGCGCTGATCGGCGTGGTCGTCGCGGGCGTGCTCGGCCTCATCCTCGGCCTCGGCAGCCTGCGCCTGGGCGGGCACTACCTCGCCATGGTCTCGATCAGCTTCCAGACCATCCTCACCCTGGTGCTGACCAACTGGATCAGCTTCACCCACGGGCCGGACGGCGTGCGCAACATCCCCCGCCCGCGCCTGTTCGGATTCAGCCTGGAAAGCGGCAACAGCTTCCTCGGCCTGGTGCTGGTCGCCACCGTGCTCGCCACCTTCGCGGTGTGGCGGCTGAAATCCAGCCGGCTCGGCCGGCGCATGCAGGCGGTGCGCGACAACGACCTCGCCGCCGCGACCTGCGGCATCGACGTGTTCGGCACCAAGGTGGTCGCCTTCGGCATCTCCGCCGTGCTCGGCGCGGTGGGCGGCGCGCTGTTCGCCGGCGGCTTCCAGTATATCAGCCCGGACCAGTTCAGCTTCGCCGAATCCATCGTGCTGCTCACCATGGCGCTGCTGGGCGGCGTGCAATCCGCCTTCGGTGCCTTGATCGGCACGGTGCTGCTGGTGCTGCTGCCGGAATGGCTGCGCTTCCTGCGGCAGGTCTATCTCGCCGTGTACGGCGCGGCGGTGATCCTGATTATGGTGTTCCTGCCGGACGGGCTGTGGGGCTTCGTCGGCCCCCGCCTCGCCGCCCTGCGCAGGCCGGAGGACCCCACCGCGCGGCGCGTGCCGCCGCTGCCCCTGCTGGCCCGCACCGGCACGCCCAGCGAGGATTCCGTGCTGCGTGTGGAGGGGCTGGCCAAGCATTTCGGCGGGCTGAAGGCGGTGGACGGGGTGGACCTTTCGGTGCGCCGCGGCACCGTGCATGCGTTGATCGGGCCCAACGGCTCCGGCAAGACCACCTTCATCAACGTCGTCACCGGCCTCTACAAACCCACCGGCGGGCGCATCACCTTCCAGGGAACCGACATCACCGCCACCTCGCCGCACCAGCGCAACCGGCGCGGCCTCGCCCGCACCTACCAGAACATCCGCGTCTTCCGCGGCATGACCGTGCTGGAAAACGTGATGATCGGCGCCGAACGGCCGGGCAACGACGTGGCCCGCGACCCCGACGCGGTGCTGCAACGCGCGCTGGCGGCGCTCGATTTCGTGGACATGCGCGCGGACGCCAACCGCATGGTGGGCGAACTCTCCTACGGCCACCAGCGCTACGTGGAAATCGCCCGCGCGCTGGCCGGCAGCCCGGAAACCCTGCTGCTGGACGAACCCGCCGCCGGGCTGAACACCACGGAGAAAGTGGAGCTCGGCCAGCTGCTCCGCCGCCTCAAGGGCCATGGCCTGACCATCCTGATCGTCGATCACGACATGAACCTGGTGGAAGCGGTGGCCGACCACATCACCGTGCTGAATTTCGGCCGCCGCATCGCCGATGGCAGCCCGCGCGACGTGCTGAGCCACCCGGACGTGATCGCCGCCTATCTCGGGGAGCCGCGCCATGAAGCTGCTTGAGATCACCGGCCTGGTCGCCCGCTACGGCGCGGCGGACGTTCTGAAGGGCCTCGACCTCTCGGTGGACGAGGGCGAGATCGTCACCCTGCTCGGCGCCAACGGGGCGGGCAAGAGCACCACGCTGCGCGCCATCTCCGGCCTCGTCGCCAACGTGCAGGGGTCGGTGAAGCTGGCCGGCCAGGACATACTCGGCCTGAAACCGGAAGCCATCGTGCGCCTCGGCATCTCCCACGTGCCCGAGGGGCGGCGCGTCTTCCCCGGCCTGACGGTGCGCGAGAACATCATGCTCGGCGCCTCCAACCGCAAGGGCGTCGGCCGCCGCGCGCTGGAGAGCGAGGTGGACGACATGCTCGGCCACTTCCCCGACCTGCGCCGCCTCGAACACGCGCTGGGCTGGACGCTCTCCGGCGGCCAGTTGCAGATGGTCGCGGTGGCCCGCGGCCTGATGGCCAAGCCCCGGCTGCTGCTGCTCGACGAACCCAGCCTCGGCCTCGCGCCGCTGATCGTGCAGCAGGTGTTCCGCATCATCGCCGACATCCGCGCCCGCGGCGCCACCGTGCTGCTGGTGGAGCAGAACGCCCATATGGCGCTGTCCGTCGCCGATCGCGGCTACGTGCTGGAGACCGGGCGCCTGCTGGTGCAAGGCAAGCCCGACGAGCTGTGGAACGATCCCCAGGTGCGGGCGGCCTATCTCGGCGGGCACGCGGCGTAGGCGGTTCCTACTCCCCGATCCGCACATCGAGCGCGTCGCGCAGCCCGTCGCCGAAGAAGTTGAAGGCCAGGGCCGCGAAGAAGATCGCCAGGCCGGGGAAGATGCTCATCCACCAGGCGCTCCAATATTCCATGGCGGTGGCCAGCATCTGGCCCCAGGTGGGCGTGGGCGGGGTGGCGCCGAGGCCGAGGAAGGCGAGCGAGGATTCCGTGATCAGCACGGCGGACGCGCGCAGCGACGCATAGACGATCACGTTGCCGGCCACGCTCGGCCAGACATGCACCACCATGATGCGCAGATGGCCCGCCCCCGTCGCCCGCGCGGCCTGCACGAAATCGCGCTCCCGCACGCTCAGCACCTGCCCGCGCACCAGCCGGGCGAAGCCGGGCACGTTGACCACCGCGAGCGCGATGATGGCGTTGATCAGATCCGGCCCCAGCACCGCGATCACACCCAGCGCCAGCACCAGCAGCGGGAAGGCGAGCAGCCCGTCCATCAGCCGCATCAGCACGTTGTCGGTCCGCCCGCCGACATAGCCGGAGGCGAGGCCGATCGCGCCGCCCACCAGCAGCGACAGCACGATCGCCACGAACACGATCTGCAACGACACCCGTGCCCCGAAGATGACGCGGGAGAGGATGTCGCGCCCGATCTCGTCGGTGCCGAGCGGGTGCAGCCAGGAGGGCGGGGCGATCATCGCGTCGTAGTCGATCTCCGCGGGGTCGTACGGCGCCAGCCAGGGGGCGAAGGCGGCGCAGATCACGATGACCAGGATCACCGTCAGCCCGCACATGCCCGCGCGATGATGCAGCAGCCGGCGCGCGGCGGTGACGAAGCGGCTTTCGGAGCGGGTTTCGCGAATCGCCAGCGCCGGGGCGAGAGATTGGGACATGGGAAAATCCTAGAGCTTGATCCGCCGGTCGAGCGCCGCGTAGCTGAGATCGGTCAGCAGGTTCACCAGGATCACGCCGATCACGATCACCAGGATGGCCGCCTGCACCGGGGCGAGGTCGCGGGTGAAGATGCCCTCCACCACCATCCGGCCCAGGCCGGGCAGGGAGAAGATCGTCTCCGTCACCACCGCGCCGCTGACCAGCGTGCCCATCTGCAGGCCGATGACGGTGACGACGGGGATCAGCGCGTTCTGCAGCGCGTGGCGCACCAGCAGCCTTGTGCGCGAGACGCCCTTGGCCCGGGCGGTGCGGATGTAGTCCTGCGAGAGAACCTCGAGCATGGAGGTGCGGGTCTGCCGCATGACCAGCGCGACGAGCGAGATGCCCACGGTGACCGAGGGCAGGATCATCAGCTTCAGATTGGCCACCGGGTCCTGCGCGAGCGGCACGAAGCCGGAGGGCGGCAGCCAGTCCAGCTTCAGCGCGAACAGGCGGATCAGCAGGATGCCGGCCCAGAAATAGGGCAGCGCCATGCCGCCCATGGCGAAGAAGCTGACGAAAAGATCGGCCCAGCCATTGCGTTTCAGCGAAGCGATGATGCCGCCGGGCACGCCGATGACCACGGCGAGCAGCACCGCGAGCACGGTGAGTTCCAGCGTGACCGGCACGCGCGCGGCGAGCATGTCCGCCACCGGCTCCTGCGTGCGCAGCGAGCGGCCGAAATCGCCGGTGGCCATGTGCCCCACCCAGCGCGCGTATTGCACGGGGATCGCCTGGTCGAATCCCAGCTTGGTCCGCAGCGCGGCGCGTTCCTGCAGGGTCGCGGTCTCGCCGAGCAGGGCGAAGGTGGGATCGCCCGGCAGCAGAAGCAGCATGGAGAAGACGAGAAAGCTGGTCATCACCGCGATGGGCAGCAGATAGACCACGCGGCGGGCGACGTGCCGGATCATGCGCCCCTCCTCCCCGGTTCAGTGGAGATCGTCACGGATGCAGGCCTTGCTATGGGTGGGCGTCACCGCGCGCAGCGCCGGCACCTCCACGGCGCATGCCGCCAGCGCGAAGGGGCAGCGTTCGCGAAAGGCGCAGCCGCTGGGCGGATCGATCGGGCTCGGCACATCGCCCTTGAGGATGATGCGCTCGCGCCGCCGGTCCGGATCGGGGTCGGGGATCGCCGACAGCAGCGCGCGCGTGTACGGGTGGCGCGGGGCGGCGAACAGCTCCTCGGTGGGGCCCATTTCCACGATCCGCCCGAGATAGAGCACCATCGTGCGGTCCGCGAGGTAGCGCACCACGCCGAGATCGTGGCTGATGAACAGCATGGTCAGCTGGAAACTCTGCTGCAATTCCCTCAGCAGATTGATGATCTGCGCCTGGATCGACACGTCCAGCGCCGAGACCGCCTCGTCGGCGACGATGAAGTCGGGCTCCGAGGCCAAGGCGCGGGCGATGGCGATGCGCTGGCGCTGGCCGCCGGAGAATTCATGCGGGTAGCGCCCGGCATGGGCGGGCCGCAGCCCCACCAGCGAGAGCAGTTCGCGCACCCGCTCCTGCCGCTGCGCCCGCTCGCCGCGCAGGCCGTGGACGATCAGCGGCTCCTCGATCGCCTCGCCCACGCGCTGATAGGGGTTGAGCGAGGAGAACGGGTCCTGGAAGACGATCTGCATGCGCTTGCGGACGCGCCGCATCTGCCGGCCGGAGAGCGCGCCGAGATCGGTGCCATCGAACACGACGCGGCCGCTGGTCGGCTCCACCAGCCGCAGCACCAGCCGCCCCACCGTGGTCTTGCCGGAGCCGGATTCGCCGACCAGCCCCATCACCTCGCCGCGCCGCAGGGTGAAGGCGACGTTCTCGACAGCCCTGACCGGGCCGAAGGATTTGCGAAGCGCATCGACGGCGAGGAACGCCGTGCCGCTGCTGTCCGGCATCGTCACAGCTCCCGCCAGCGCAGGCAGCGGACCGTTCTTCCGTCGGGCGCGCTCTCCAGGCGCGGCGGCTCGGCATCGCACCGCCCCGCCATGGCGTGCTGGCAGCGCGCATGGAAGCGGCAGCCGGCGGGCAGGTGCCGCGGGTCGGGCACCATGCCGGGGATGGCGGGCAGCGGGCGATGCCGGTCCACCCCCGCGCGTGGCACGGCGTGCAGCAGGGCGCGCGTGTAAGGATGGCGCGGCGCCTTGAGGATGTGCGCCGCCGGGCCGGATTCCACCACCTGGCCGGCATACATCACCACCACCTCATGCGCGATCTCCGCGACCACGCCGAGGTCGTGGGTGACGAACAGCATGGCCATGCCGAGCTCGTCCTGCAGCCGGGCGAGATCGTTCAGGATCTGCGCCTGGATGGTGACGTCCAGCGCCGTGGTCGGCTCGTCGGCGATCAGCAGGCGCGGCTGGCAGACCAGCGCCATGCCGATCATCACGCGCTGGCGCATGCCGCCGGACAGCTCGTGCGGATACGCGGCCGCGCGGCGTTCCGGTTCGGGGATGCCGACCTGGGCGAGCATGCGGATCGCCGCCTCGCGCCGCTCCTTGCGCCCCATGCGGCGATGCACCAGCAGGGCCTCGGAAATCTGCTCGCCCACGCTGTGCACGGGGTTGAGGCTGGTCATCGGCTCCTGGAAGATCATCGCCACGCGATCGCCCCGGAAGCCGCGCATCTGCGCTTCGGTCAGCCGCGCGAAATCCCAGACATTGCCGGCGCCGTCACGGAATTCGATGCGGCCGGACACCTCCGCCGCAGGGGTGGGCAGCAACCCCATCACCGCGAGGCTGGTGACCGACTTGCCGGAGCCGGACTCGCCCACCAGCGCCACCGTCCGCCCGGCGGGGATGGCGAAGGCGACATCCTCCACCACCTGCACGCGGCCGGCCGCGCCGTTGAACGCGACATGCAGGCCGCTCACCCGCAGCACCGGCTGCGCATCCACGACCGGGCTGGGCGCCGCGCCGGCGCGGATGTTCAGCGGGCCGTCGGACATGCGGCCGAGCGCCAGGCCAGGATCGCCGCCGTCAGCCCGCATGCGGGCGCCCCCTCATCGCTGCATTCATGTTGTCCTCCCCATGCGACGTTTCCCTGGCTTCAGGATCGATCGGGCAGCTTCACTTCCACCAGCCCTTCGCGGATGCGCGTCGCGAAGGTGGCGACCGCGCAATCCGCCGGTCCCCGCGCGACCTCGCCGGTCGCCACGTCGAACTGCGCGCCATGCAGCGGGCATTCCACCAGATTGCCGTCGAGCCAGCCATCGGTGAGCAGGGCGAAAGCGTGCGAGCAGACATTGTCCGTCGCATAGATCTTGCCGGCCAACTGGTAGATGGCAACACGTTGTTCGCCCACCTCGAACGGAAACATGCCGTCGCCTTCGAGTTCGTCGAGCCGGCAGAGGGCGATCCAGCTTTCGGTTGCCGTCATCACGAATGAGCACTCCCCGCTGATGGCGCCGTTGCCGCCCCGGCCCAGACAAGCCGCATGCCCGCTCGCTCCGCCGCGTCGTCGCGCGCGAGGCCGAGCAGCGAAGCCGGCACGGGCTGGCCGGTGCGATCCGCCCGGCGCAGGGCCGACATCTCCCGGCCCATGTTGAACGCTTCCGCGCCGGCCAGGCGATCGGCGCGATCGAGGCCGATCCGCAGCCAGCGCCCGGACGGCGGGTCGCCGATGCACAGGAACCGGGTCGCCGAACCCATCAGGCCCAGGCTCTGGATATTCGCATCGTACTGATCGGACCAGAACCAGGGCAGCTCGTCGAATGGGGTGGGTCTTCCCAGCAGGGTGCGCGCCGCGGCCACTGACTGGCCGCATGCGCTGCTCCAGGATTCCGTGCGGCCGCGCAGGCCCAGCCGGCCGGTGGGATGGTTCGTCACCTCGCCCGCCGCGAGGATCGACCCGTCCGAGCTGTAGCCGGCGGCATCGACGAGAATGCCGTCATCCACGGCGAGCCCGGCCTGTTCCGCCAGCTCGACATTGGGCACGATGCCGACACCGACCAGAACGACATCCGCCCGCAACGCGCCGGCGGAGGTGGTGATGGACACGCCGGCCGCGTCTGCTCGCATGTCCCGAACATCCACGCCGGTCAGGATGTCCACGCCGTTCTGCCGGTGCATGGCGCGAACCTGCCGCGCCAGGAAAGACGAAGCGGCCCGGCCGAGAATCTCGGCCTCGCGTTCCAGCACCACCACCGCGCAGCCGCGCTGCCGCGCCGCGGCCGCCACCTCGAGCCCGATGAACCCGCCACCGACGATGGCGACCACACGGCTGTCGATCAGCGCCGCGCGCAGCCGCCGCGCGTCGGCCAGGGTGCGCAGATAGAAGATGCGCCGCGCGTCCTCCGGGGCGAACGGCAGGCGGCGCAGGCGGGAGCCGGTGGCGAGGAGCAGTCCGCCATAGGGAAGCTGCGTGCCGTCCGAGAGCGCCACGCGCCGGCCGCGACGGTCGATCGCGCGCACGCTCACGCCATCGCGCAGCATGACGCCGGACTGGTAGATCGCGGCCGAGCGAAAGACCGGCGCCGTCGGCGTATCGTCGAGCAGCCAGGCCTTGGACAGCGGCGGTCTGTCATAGGGCAGTCCGGATTCGGCACCGATCACCGTGACAGATCGCTCCGGCGCCAGGCGATGCAGTTCGGCGGCCGCGCTATGGCCGGCGACGCCACTGCCAACAATGATGATCCCGTCCATGCGCCTGACCGCTCGCGGTTTCTTTTGCGCCGCACAATCGGCGCATCCCCCCAACCCAATTTATGCCCAGCGCGCGAAACGCTCCTATGCGCAGCTTGGGGAAATTTCAATCAGCACACAGTACAGCTCGCCCCGAACTCCGCCGCGCCGATCACGGCCGAAGGGCGGATCAGCCCGGCAGCCATCCCCGCCCCGCTCTGTTCTGATCGACTTGATACTCGACAATAAAACCCAGTACAGTTATCAGACGCCATGACGTATCTCTACAATGTCGTTGTCGAGCACATCCGAAAACGCATTGACGCCGGCACGCTGAAGGTCGGAGACCGTCTGCCTTCCGTTCGCCAGCTCAGCCAGACGACGGGGTTCAGCACCGTCACCGTGCATCACGGCTACGAGCTGCTGGAGAGCCAGGGCTATTGCGCCGCCCGCCCGCGATCCGGCTTCTACCTCACGCGCAGCCCGCCGCAGCTGCGCGATTTTCCGCTGGACGACGAGAGCTCCGCCGAGCCCGTCTCCATCCAGGACGTGCCGCGCTCGCTGCTGCTGGCCTGGCAGCGCCGGGCGCTGGAAGCCTTCGGCGCGCCCAATCCCAGCGAGGACCTCTACGATTGTTCGGAGCTGGACCGCACCATGCGGCGCATCCTGCGCGGCCGCCGGCCGGGCGGCGAGGACCAGGCGGAGGGCGACCGCGAGCTTCGCGAGCAGATCGCGCGCCGCGCGGCGCAGCGCGGCGTGCTGTCGCGCAGCCAGGACATCGTCATCACCGGCTCGGCCATGCAGGGATTCAATCTCTGCCTCGATGCCTTCACCGATCCGGGCGACGTCATCCTGATCGAAAGTCCCTCGTATTTTCCTTCGCTTTCGGCCATCAAGCGGCGCAACCTGCGGGTGGTGGAGATCTACTCCCACCCCAAGACCGGCACCGACCCCGACCAGTTCCGCTACCTCGTCAGCAACAACCGCATCCGCGTGGCGCTGCTGATGGCCAACCATCATTTCCCCACGGGCGTGACCTATGGCGAGGAGGCGATGCAGCGCATCGTCGCCGCGGCGCAGAAGCACGATGTCACCATCATCGAGAACGACATGCTCGGCGAGCTCAACTACGGCAAGGGGCACACGCCGTCGCTGAAGAAGTTCGATGCGGGCGACACGGTGATTCAGTTCAGCAGCTTCGAATACAGCCTGTCGCCGGAATACGGGCTGGGCTGGGTGATCGCCGGCAAGCACGCGCGCCGGCTGCTCGCCGCCTCCTATCTCGGCGGCTACCTCACCAGCGACCGGCGGGTGCAGCGGGCGGTCGCGGCGTATCTGTCCAGCCGCAGCCTGGATCGCAACCTGCGCGGCCTGCGCGACAATCTCGCGGCACGGATGGATCGCGGCCTGCGCCTGCTCGCCGACAGCCTGCCGGTGGATTGTTCCGTCAGCCGCCCGGCGGGCGGATTCATGTGCTGGGTGCGGGCACCGCTGCGCTTCTCCGCCAGCAGCGCGATCTCGGCCCTGCATCGCCACGATGTCGGCATCCTGCCCGGCCCGGTGTTTTCCGCGGCGCAGTCCTTCGAGAACTTCTTCGCGCTGAACCTGTCCTGCCCATGGACCAGCGAGAACCAGGTGAAGATCACCCGCATCGCCCGGCTGATCGCGGGCAGCCCGGTTCTCTGATCACCCCCCGCCGATCTTGGGGATCAATACGATCTCCGACCCCTCGCGCAGGGGCGTGGCATAGGCGTCCTGATGGATTTCGCCGTCGATGGCCACGGCCATGCCGTCCTCCACCTGCCGGCCGAGGCCGGGGTAGCGGGTCTCCAGCTCCCGCAGCAGGGCGCGGAAGCTGGTCGCCGCCACCTCGATCTCCGCCTGGCCGCCGGTGAACAGCCGGCTGGCCTGGCCCGGCAGCAGAACGCGCGGCACTATTTCGAAAGGGCGGCGCGGATGCGGGGCGGGGACATCGGCAGATCGTGCATCCGCTGGCCGATGGCGGCGCGGATGGCGTTGCCCACCGCGCCCATGGGCGGCACGATCGGCACCTCCCCCACCCCGCGCACGCCGAACGGGTGGCGCTTGTTCGGCACCTCCACCAGCACCGGCTCGATCATCGGCAGGTCGGAGGCGACGGGCACGCGGTAGTCGAGGAAGCCGGGGTTCTGCAGCATCCCCTTGCCGTCATAGACATATTCCTCGTTCAGCGCCCAGCCGATGCCCTGCACCGCGCCGCCCTGGATCTGACCCTCCACGTAGCTGGGATGGATGGCGCGGCCGACATCCTGCACGGCGGTGTAGCGCAGGATGGTGGTGTATCCGGTCTCCGGGTCCACCTCCACGTCGCAGATATGGGCGCCGAAGCCCGGCCCGGCGCCCTGGGCGTTGATCGAGACCTCGGCGGTGATCGGCCCGCCGGTCTTCGCCGCCTTCAGCGCGATGGCGGCGAGCGGCAGCGGGTCGAACCCGCCGGCATTGGCGCCGGCCGGCACCGCCTCGCCGTCCTTCCAGTCCACGGCGTCCGGGCTGATGTCCCAGATCAGCGCCGCGCGCTGCTTGAGCTGCTCGACCACCTTCTCCGCCGCCTGCACCGTGGCCATCCCCGTGGCGTAGGTCACGCGGCTGCCGCCGGTGACCCCGGTGAAGCCGATCGCCGCCGTGTCCGCCACGATCGGCCGCACGCTCTCCACCGGAACGCCCAGCACCTCGGCGGCCATCATCGCCATGGAGGCGCGGGAGCCGCCGATATCCGGGCTGCCGGACACCACGTTCACCGTGCCGTCCTCGTTGACGAAGACCGAGGCCGAGGATTCGCCGCCGATATTGAACCAGAACCCCACGGCCACCCCGCGCCCCTGGTTCGGCCCGAGGGGCGCGCTGTAATGCGGATGCGCCTTGGCCGCCGCCAGCACCTGGAGGAAGCCGATATCCGGGAAGGTGGGGCCATAGGCCGCCTTGGTGCCGGCCTTGGCGCCGTTCTTCTCGCGCAGCGCGATCGGGTCCATGTCCAGCTTGCGGGCGAGGTCGTCCATCGCCCCTTCCACCGCGAAGGCGGCGATGGGGGCGCCGGGTGCCCGATAGGCGGCCACCTTGGGCCGGTTGCTCACCACGTCGAAGCCTTCGACATCGACATTGGCGACGTCGTAGCAGGCGAAGGCGCACATCGCCGCCGCCCCCACGGGCGAGCCGCCATAGGCGCCGGCCTGGAACACCAGCCGCGCCTGGGCGGCGGTGATGGTGCCGTCCTTCTTCGCCCCGATCTTCACCTCCACCGTGCCGCCCGAGGTAGGGCCGGTGGCGCGGAACACCTCCTCGCGCGTCATCACCATCTTCACCGGCCGGCCGGTCTTGCGCGAGAGCTGCAAGGCCAGCGGCTCCAGATACACCACCGTCTTGCCGCCGAACCCGCCGCCGATTTCCAGCGGCACCACGCGGATGTTGGACATGTCCATGCCCAGCAGCTTCGCCACATAGGCGCGCACCATGAAGTGCCCCTGGCTGCTGCCGTAGATCACGCTCTGCCCGTCGGCATTGGCCGAGGCGATGCAGGCATGCGGCTCGATATAGGCCTGGTGCACCGCCTGGGTGGTGTAGCGCCCCTCCACCACCACTTCCGCCGCCGCGAACCCGGCGGCGATGTCGCCGAGGCCGAAATGCACCCGCTTCGCGACGTTGGAGGGCGCGGTCGGCTTCGGCTCCATCCCCGCGGTGAACAGGTCGGCATGCAGCAGCGGCGCGTCCGCCGCCATCGCCGCCTCCGCGTCGATCACGTGCGGCAGCACCTCGTATTCCACCGCGATCGCGTCCAGCGCCGCCTCGGCCGCCGCGTCGGAAATGGCGGCGACGGCGGCCACGGCGTGGCCCTCGTAGAGCACCTTGTCGCGCGCCATGCAGTTGCGGGAGAGGTCGCGGAAATTCATCGGCCCCTCGCCGACGAAGGCTTCCTCGGAGGCGATGTCGGGAAAATCCGCGGCGGTGACCACGGCCTTCACGCCCGGCAGCGCCAGCGCCTTGCTGGTGTCGATGGAGACGATGCGGGCGTGCGGGTGCGGGCTGCGCTTGATGCGCCCGATCAGCATGCCCGGCAGCGCCATGTCCGCGCCGAACTGGGCGCGGCCGGTCACCTTGTCCACGCCGTCCGGCCGCACCGGGCGGCTGCCGACGACTTTCAGATCGGATTTGTTGACGACGAAATTCATGCTGCGGCCTCCTGGCGCATTTCCGCGGCGGCATCCATCACGGCGCGGATGATCTTGTCGTAGCCGGTGCAGCGGCACAGGTTGCCGGCCAGCCAGAACCGCGCCTCGGTCTCCGTCGGGTCGGGGTTGTGGTCGAGCAGCGCCTTGGCGGCGACCAGGAAGCCCGGCGTGCAGAAGCCGCATTGCAGGGCGGCATGTTCCAGGAACTTGCGCTGCAGCGGGTGCAGCCGGTCGCCATCGGCCAGGCCCTCGATGGTCTGGATGGTCTTGCCCTCCGCCTCCACCGCCAGCATCAGGCAGGAGCAGACCAGCCGCCCATCGACGATCACGCTGCACGCGCCGCAATCGCCGGAGCCGCAGCCTTCCTTGGTGCCGGTCAGGCGCAGCTCGTTGCGCAGCGCGTCGAGCAGGGAGTTCTGGGAGTCGCAGAGGAATTCGGCGGGTTCGCCGTTGACGGTGGCGGTGACGTGATGGCGGCTCATGATTTCACTCCCGTCTTGGCAAGCTGGGCGCGCTGGAAGGCGATGGCGGCGACGCGGCGGACCAGCACGCCCGCCACCTCCGTGCGGAAGGCGATGGTGCCGCGCTTGTCATCGATCGGGTCGCAGGCGGCGCGCGCGGCGGCGTCGATGGCCGCCAGCGTGGCGTCGTCCAGCCGATGCCCGACCAGGGCGGCGGCGGCGTCGGGCACCAGCACCGGGGTGGGGGCCACGGCGCCGAGCGCCACGCGCGCCTCGGTGCAGACCCCGTCGGCGCCGAGCGTGACGTTCACCGCCGCGCCGACCACGGCGATGTCCATTTCCGTGCGGGGTATGAAGCGCAGATAGGCGTCGGCCGAGCGCGCCGGGCGCGGCGGCAGGCGGAATTCCAGGATGAACTCGTCGCGCGCCAGCGAGATGCGGCCGGGGCCGGTGACCACGGCCTCCACCGGAATTTCGCGCCGCCCGTTCGGCCCGACCACCACGGCGACGGCGCGTGCCGCGATCATCGCCGGCACGCTGTCCGCCGCCGGCGAGGCGTTGCACAGATTGCCGGCCAGCGAGGCACGGCCCTGCACCTGGGTGGAGCCGATCAGGTTGGCCGCCTCCACCACGCCCGGCCAGGCGGCGGCGAGCGCCTTGGTCTCGCCCAGCACGGCGCCGGGCGTGGCCGCGCCGATGACGAAGCCACCGTCCTTGGCGGTGACGCCGATGATGCCGGGAATCTTCTTGGTATCGACGATGGCCTGCGGCTTCACCCGGCCGCTGCGCATCTGCACCAGCAGGTCGGTGCCGCCGGACATGATCTTGGCCAGGCCCTGCGCGGCGGACAGCGCGCGCACCGCCTCCTCGACGCTGGTGGGCGCGGCATAAGAAAGGCTTGCCATGGTCGCTCCCGATCTTCGTGTTCTTGGGGAAAGGCTAGAGCAGGATTGGGCCGGAGGGAACTCTCGTGTGAAGGCCCCCGCCTTGTTCGAGGATGGCGCCTTGCCCCGCGCGGCGCCTTTGGACGCTCAGGCCGGGTCGAGGAAACGGGAAAGGGCTCACTTCTTCCCATTCTTCGCATGCCCAGCCTCGCTTCGTTGGGTCGGGGGGGGGGAAGGCGGGTGTGGGGCACGAGGCCGGGCAACGGCCCGGCCCCCCCCACCCACAACAACCAACACAACGCGACGACCCCCCCCCCACCCCCC
>CAMFLK010000072.1 GCA_945957135.1 uncultured Rhodospirillales bacterium | reverse complement strand
TGCGACGTTGGATTGGGCCGAACAACCGTGGGGGACGTTCACGCCGTTGGGACGGGTGGTGCTGGCCAACAGTCAGTATCCGGGACATAGATATCTGAGTGCCAGACTTTGTCCGCAGAAAAGAGCCCCCCTTTTTTGGTCAGCCTGGATGTGTAAATCCAGCCGCCAGGCACCCGGACACGGCCAAGATTGTGGTGCCACCCCTGGATAGAGCGCTACCCTCCGAAGGTAGAGGCCTCAGGTTCGAATCCTGATGGGTACGCCAACTTGATATCACGTCTATTCCGGCAATCCTCCGTCTCGATTCCGGGCGACGTCGAGCGGACAACCTAGCCGAAATCGTAATACTGGCTGTACCAGGTGCTCGCGCAGAAGATGTCTTCGGCGATCTTGGCCTTGAGGGCGGCGGGGTCGCGGCGGCGGGCGGCGTCGATGATCGCCGCGTGCTCGGCGAGGCCGGTGTGGTGGAGCGCCATGCCGTCGACCTCGCCGGTCAGGCTGGCGTTCAAGATCGGCCCGGCCCTGAGCCAGAGCGTCTTGATCAGCCGCAGCAGGATCGGCGACTGCGACCGGTCGTAGATCGTGAAATGGAACTCGCGGTTCCAGGGCAGAATCTTCTCGGAGTCACGGGTGCTGACGGCCACCGCCATCCCCTCGTTGGTGTGCACGAGATAGTCGATGTCGGCGTCGGTGAGGCGCGCCGCGGCCTCCTCGGCCGCCATGCCCTCCAGATTCATGCGGATGGCGGTCAGTTGGCGGAAATCCTCGCGGCTGGTCTTCGGAATCCGCGCCGAGCGATTGTGCAGCATCTCGATCGCGCCCTCGGCCGCGAGATTCTGCATCGCCTCGCGAACCGGCACGAGGCTGGTCCCGCTCGCCTCCGCGATCGCGCTGATCTTCAGCACGGCGCCGGGCGCATATTCGCCCCGGATGATCGCTTCGCAGAGCTGGTCATAGACCTGCTCGCGTAGGCTCACGGGGACGATCGGCTTCTTCAGCTGCATGCGAACCATATCTCCTTGGCAATTTTCATATATGATCGATGATTGATTGACAACGGTTCCAACCCCCCTATAGTCGGCACCCAGGAAGCGACGTCGCAAGAACGCGTCTCATGGGGGAACACGATGAGCACACTGCGCAATGTGGCGATGGCCACCGGTTTCGCCCTGTTCATGTGCAGCTCCGCCGCGGTCGCCGATGATCCGATCCGCATCGGCGCCATCGCGCCGCTTTCGGGCCCCGCCGCCAATCTCGGCGTCTCGATGAAGCAGGCCTTCGAGATCGTCGCGAAGGAGGTCAACGCCGCCGGCGGCGTCGAGATCGACGGCAAGCGGCGCACCGTCTCGTTCCTGTTCGAGGACAGCCAGGGCAAGCCCGAGGTCGGCCTCGCCGCCGCCCAAAAGCTGCTGACGCGCGACAATGTCGATGCGATCTACCACAGCCTCGTCGCCTCCTCGGTCGCGCTCGCCGTCATGGAGCTGGCGCCGAGCTTTCCCGACAAGCTGTTCCTCAGCGGGCAGAACGTGTCGATCCAGATCGCCCGCAAGATCGCGGCCGACCCCAAGAAATACGCCAATGTCTGGAAGCCCGGCTGGAACTCGGACGCCTATGCGGCGACGGTGGCGGGCCTGCTCGCATCGCTCGAGACGGACGCCAAGGTCGATGTCGGCGGCAAGACGGTCGCTTTCATCGTCGAGGACACCGATTTCGGCGCCTCCAACCAGGACGACATCCTGAAAGCGCTGACGGCGGCGGGCTGGAAGTCGGCCGGCGTCGAGGTCGTGCCGGTCGGCAATTCCGATTTCTACCCGCAGCTCGCCAAGCTGACGGCCGCTAAGCCCGACGTGGTCGTCTCGGTGTTCACGGCGGCGAATTCCGGCATCGCGCTGGTCAAGCAGATCAAGGAGCGCGGGCTGAAATTCCTGCACATCGCCGTGCCCTACGGCAACTACACCGAGTTCATGGCCGGCGCCGGCCCCGAGAAGAACGGCCTCCTCTCGGCGCCGCTGATCTACGACCCCGTCAACAATCCGGCTCATCGCGATTTCGCCGAGCGGCTGAAGACCCAGCTCAACGTCAGGATCAGCCAGGACCACGCGCTCGGCTACTGCATCGGCAGCATCATGATCGACGCGCTGAACCGGGCGAAGACGCTGGAGTTCGAGAAGCTCAACGCCGCGATGGCGGCGACCGACTTCAAATGCATGCTCGGCCGCTGGGTGTTCGACCCCAAGACGCATTCGCCGCGGATGGGCGCGGAGTATCTCGCCCTGCCGGCGAGCCAGATCCAGAACGGCGAGCATCGCGCGATCTGGCCCGCGACGGCCGCGACCTCCGCCTACCAGGCGCCATAGTCGAAGCCCCGAGACCTTCGCCGACGCGGCGCGCGGATCTTCCGCGCGCCGCAGCCCCCGCGCGTCCGATCGAGAGCTTAGAGCATGACGACCATCCTGCGCGTCACCGAGCTGACGAAGACGTTCGGCGGCCTCGTCGCCGTGAGCGCCGCGAATTTCGAGGTCGCGACGGGGGAGATTCTCGGGCTGCTTGGCCCGAACGGCGCCGGCAAGACGACCCTGTTCAACACCATCGCGGGGCTCTACCGGCCGACGGCCGGCCGCATCGAATTCCGCGGGCAGGACATCAGCCGAACGAAGCCGCATCGGCGCGCCGCGCTCGGCCTCGCCCGGACGTTCCAGATCACCCAGCCCTTCGCCGAGATGACCGTGGAGGAGAACGTGATGGTTGGCGCCCTCGCCCGCTGCGACCGGATCGCCACCGCGCGCGAACGGGCCGAGCGATACATCGGCTTCGTCGGGCTGGAGGCCAAGCGCGCGACGCTCGGCAAGCAGCTCAGCACCGGCCAGCGCAAGCGCCTGGAGCTCGCCCGCGCGCTCGCCACCGAGCCGAAGCTCCTCCTGATGGACGAGGTCACGGGCGGCGTCGACCAGAGCGCGATTCCCGGCCTCGTCGACCTCGTGGTGCGGCTCAAGCAGGAGGGCATGACCATCGTCATCATCGAGCACAACATGCGCGTGATCTCGCGGCTCGCCGACCGGCTGATGTTCCTCGACAACGGCAAGACGATCGTCACCGGCGCGCCCGCCGAGGTCGTCGGCCACCCCACCGTGCAGTCGCTCTATCTGGGGCGCAAGCATGCTTGAGGTCACCGATCTCGACGTCCATTACGGCAGCACCCGGATCCTGTGGAACGTGTCGCTGCGCGTCGCGCCCGGCGAGATCGCCGCGATCATGGGGCCGAACGGATCGGGCAAGAGCACGATCCTGAAGGCGATCGTCGGCCTCGTGAAGGCGAGCGGCGGCACCGTCACGCTCGACGGCGCGACGCTCCTCGGCGTGCCGACCCACCAGATGCTCGCCCGCCGCGTCGGCCTGATCATGGAGCGGCGCTGCCTGTTTCCGGCGATGACCGTGATGGAGAACGTGCGCATGGGCGCCTTTCATCCCGCGGCGGCCGCGGGGTTCGACGAGAACCTCGCCTGGGTACGCCAGCTCTTCCCGGTGATCGACCAGAAGGCCGGCGTCGCGGCGGGGCAATTGTCGGGCGGCCAGCAGCAGATGGTGGCGATCGCGCGCGGGCTGATGGGCGCGCCGCGCTACCTGATGATGGACGAGCCCTTCCTCGGCCTGTCGCCGAAGATCGTTGACCAGATCGCCGAGGTGATGGCGGCTGTGAAGGCGCGCGGCATCGCGGTCGTCTTCAACGAACAGAACGCGCATCTGTCCTTCTCGCTCGCCGATCGCGGCTATCTGCTGGAGAGCGGGCGCATCGTCATCGAGGGATCGGGCATGGGCATGCTCGAGAACGAGAAGATCCGCCAGGTCTATCTCGGCGTGGAAGCGGCCAGGGCCGGAGACGGTCATGTCGGCTGAAGTGTTCTTCACCCAGATCCTGAACGGGCTCGTCTCGGGCGCGATGTACGCGCTGATCGGCGCCGGCGTGGCGCTGATCTACGGCACGCAGCGCATCCTCAACTTCGCGCAGGGCGAGTTCTTCATGCTCGCGGCCTTCGGGCTCTTCCTGCTTTCCACGCAGGTCGGCCTGCCGCTCGTCGTCTCGGCGGTCTGCGCCGTCATCCTCGTCGCGGCCTTCGCCGCGCTCGTTTACCGCGCTGCGATTCAGCCACTGATGAACCGCGAGGGCTGGGAGTTCTCCACCATCGCGGTGACGCTCGGCATCGCGGTGCTGCTGCAGAACGTCGCGTTCCTGCTGTGGGGCGAGAAGTACCAGACGGTGCCGTATTTCATCGACGGCAGCATCGCGATCGCCGGCATCGCGATGCCGCTGCAGCGCGTTCTGGTCTTCGCGACCTGCGTCGGCGTCATCGTCGCAATGACGCTCTTCCTGAAATATTCGCGCCTCGGCTGGGCGATCCGGGCGACCGCGCAGCAGCCCGATGCCGCGGCCGTGGTCGGCGTGCCGGTGCAGCGCATCCGCATGCTGACCTTCGCGATCGGCTGCGGGCTGGCCGCGATCGCCGCCGTGGTGCTGGCGCCGATCTACGCGGTCAATCCGTGGATCGGCGTGCCGCATCTGCTGAAGGGTTTCGTCGTCGTCATCATGGGCGGCATCGGCAGCTTTCCGGGCGCCATTCTGGCGGGCTTCGTGCTCGGCATCGTCGAGGCGATCGGCATCACGCTGACCTCCTCGGAATGGCGCGACGTCATCGCCTTCGCGGCTGTGATCCTGGTGATCTGGCTGAGGCCCGCCGGCCTTCTCGGCAAGAGCTAGGAACACGCCGATGCGCGCGCCCAACTGGCCCCTCTTCCTCGTCGCCATGCTCGCGATCGCGCTGCTGCCGCTGGTCTTCCGCAACGGCTATGCGCTGCACATCATGATCCTGGCGCTGATCTATGCGATCTTCGCGCAGGCCTGGAACCTCGTGACCGGCTTCGGCGGCATGAAGACCTTCGGCCACCAAGCCTTCTTCGGCATGGGCGCCTACGCCTCCGCGCTGCTCTCCATGCAGGCCGGGCTGAGCCCGTGGATCACGATCTGGATCGCGGCGCTCGCCACCAGCCTCGCCGGCGTGCTGATCGCGCTGCCGGTGTTGAGAATCCGCTCGGTGCCGCATATCGCGATCGTCACGCTCGCCTTCGCCGAGATCGTGCGCATCATCGTCTCGAACCTGCGCGGCATCACCCGCGGCGAGCTCGGGCTGATCGGCATTCCGGGCTTCGATGCGCTCACGCTGCCCGTCATCGGCCTCGTGCGTTTCACGCCGGCCCAGAAGCTCGGCTATTTCTACCTCGCCTGGCTGCTCTTCGCGGTCGTGACGGCGGGCTTCCTCGCGGCCCGCAACTCGGCCCACGGCATGCGCGTCCTCGCCATGCGCGACGGCCAGGACGCCGCCGAGAGCCTCGGCGTGAACATCGCGGCCTACAAGATCGCGCTGTTCTTCATCAGCGCCTTCATCGTCGGCCTGATCGGCGCGTTCTACGCCCACTACATCATCGTGCTGACCCCGAGCTCGGTACTCGGCGTCGATATCATGGTGCTGGTGATCGCGATGACGCTCGTCGGCGGCATCGGCACCGTCGCCGGGCCGATCGTCGGCGCCGTCCTCCTGGTGGTCTCGGTCGAGCTGATGCGCGACCTCGGACAGTACCGGATGCTGGTCTATGGTGGGCTGATCGTGCTGTCGGTCCTCTATTTCCCGAACGGTCTCGCCTCCCTCGCAGACCGGGTCCGGCCGTGGCGCCGTGCCCCGGAGCGCTCCCTTGAACAGCAGGACAACCAGCCATGAACGCTGATACACGCAAGGCCATCCTCGCGGCCGTCGACGCGGCCTTCGACGAGCAGGTGCGCACCACCCAGCGCCTCGTCGCCGCGCCCTCGCCGTGCTGCCGCGAGGCGCCCGCCCAGGAGGTCATGGCCGATGAAATGCAGGCGCGCGGCTATGCCGTCGATCGCTGGACCTTCAAGGCGGCCGAGCTCGAGCACATGTCAGGCTACGGCCCCGCCATGCTCGACTACGACGAGACCTTCAACGTCGTCGGCACGCTGAACGCCGACAGCCGCCGCGGCCGGTCGCTGATCCTCAACGGGCATGTCGACGTGGTGCCGACCGGCGATCCGGCCGACTGGACGACGCCGCCCTTCGAGCCGCGCGTCGCCGGCGGCAAGCTCTACGGCCGCGGCAGTGGGGACATGAAGGCCGGGCTGCTGGCCGGCCTGTTCGGCGTCGAGGCGGTCCGGCGGGCCGGGTTCGACCTTCTCGGACGCATCCACGTCCAATCGGTGGTGGACGAGGAATCGTCCGGCAACGGCACGCTGGCCTGCGTCGCCCGCGGCTACGGCGCCGACGCCGCGCTCGTGCTGGAGCCGACCGCCGAGGAGCTGATCACCACGCAGATCGGCATCGTCTGGTTCCATGTCCGCATGCGCGGCACGCCGCAGCACGCCTCCGGCTTCCAGGGTCGCACGCCGAACGTCATCGAGAAGGCCTTCACGCTGATCGAGGCCCTGCACGCGCTCGAGACCCGCTGCAACGCGCCGGAGAACCGGCACCCGGCCTATGCCGATCATCCGCTGCCGATCCGCCTCAACATCGGCCAGATCGAGGGCGGCAACTGGCCCTCGAGCGCGCCGGGCTTCTGCACCTTCTCGGGCCGGCTCGCGGTCTATCCCGACCAGGACCCCGCCGAGGTGATGGCGGCGCTGACGGAGGCGATCGAGACCGCGACGGCGGCCGATCCGTTCCTGAGGGCCAATCCGCCGACGATCAGCTTCCGCGGCAACCGCTTCCCCGGCTTCCTGGCGCGCGGCATCGAAGCCGTGCGGCCGGTGCTGGAGAGCGCCCATCAGCAGGCCTTCGGCCGGCCGCTGCACGAGAGCGTCATCGCGTTCGGCTCGGATGCGCGGGTGCTCGGGCTGAATGCCGGCATCCCCTCGCTGGTCTACGGGCCGGCCTCGGAGAACCTGCACGGCATCGACGAATGCGTCGATCTGGAGAGCCTGAGGCGCGTCACCGGCACGGTCGCGCTCTTCGTCGCCGAGTGGTGCGGCATCGAACCCCGGAAGGAGCGCTGAGATGACCGGCGCCGCAACCGAACGCCTGCCCGTCGCCGTCGTCGGCGCCGGCCTCATCGGCATCGCCTGGGCGATTTGCTTCGCCCGCGCCGGCTATCCGGTCCGCCTCAACGACCGCAGCGATGAGATCCTCGCCGCGGCGCGCGAGGTGATCGCGGCGGCGCTGAGCGACCTCGCGGAGTTCGACCTGCTCGCGGGCCACGCGCCCGCCGAGGTCCTCGCCCGCGTCCGCCCGAGCACGGATCTCGCCCGATGCCTGGACGGCGCCGTGCACGTGCAGGAATGCGCGCCCGAGACGATCCCCGACAAATCCGCGCTCTTCGCCCGCATGGGCGAGATGGCCGGCCCCGAGACCGTGCTGGCGAGCTCCACCTCGGCCTTCGTGCCGTCGCTCTTCACCGGTGCGGTGCGCCACCGCGAACGCTGCCTCGTCGCGCATCCGATCAACCCGCCCTATCTCGTGCCGCTGGTGCAGCTGGTGCCCGCGCCCTGGACCGATCCGGCGATCGTCGCGCGCACCGAGCGGCTGATGGTCGCAGCCGGCCAGTCGCCGATCGTGCTGCAGCGTGAGACCGACGGCTTCGTCGTCAACCGCCTGCAGGGCGCGCTCATCCACGAGGCGCTGCGCATCGTCGACGAGGGCGTCGCCGATCCCGGCGCGATCGACATCGCGATCGCCAGGGGGCTGGGGCTGCGCTGGGCCTTCATGGGCCCGTTCGAGACCATGGAGCTGAACGCCCCGGCCGGCATCCGCGACTATGTCGAGCGCTATGGCGGGCTCTATCGCCGCATCATCGGCGTGGAGCATGCCGAGGCGATGTGGACTGGCCGGGCGCTCGACCGCGTCGAGGCCGACCGGATGACCCGGCTCGACCGCGACCGGATCGGCGAACGCCAGCGCTGGCGCGACCGTCGCCTCATGGATCTCGTCGCGAGCCTGAAGGCCGCCGAGCAGCGCACGCGATGGCCGGCCGCCTGAGCCGGACGGCTTCTCTCTTGGCAAGGCTCCGTTCCCGAGCCGCCATGCGCAGAGACCCGATGGACACTTCACGCAAGATCATCCTGACTTCAACCGTCACCGGCGGCGCGCCGTTCAATCGCAAGCATCCGGCCATGCCGGTGACGCCCGCAGAGATCGCGGCGGCGGCGCTCGAAGCCGCGGCCGCCGGCGCGAGCGTCGCGCATAGCCACGTCCGCGATCCCCTGACCGGCGACGGCAGCCACGACCCGGCCCTGTTCCGGAAGGTGGGTGGGGTCCACCTCGGCGACCTTGTGCACGCCCTCGATCATCTCCGCGCAGGGCAGGGGTTGCGGGGTTTCAGGTAGCGGCCGATGCCGGAGATGGTCCCGCCGGTTCCCACCGCGCCGACGAGGATGTCCACCGTAGAGCCGGCCCGCCGTCACGGGTTTTGCCGCAGGGCGGCAGCCTGGCCGGCGGGCGGGCGGCTCCACACCACGCGCAACGGGGCCTCCGCCGATTTCGAAGCGACGCGCGCGGCCACCTCGGCAGCGTGGGCGGCCTTGGCGGCGGTGACGCGGGTGGTGGCTTCCTCCAGGCTGGCGGCGGGTTCCTTCAGAGGCGAGGTGCCGGGCCGCCCGGCGAGGCGGCCGATATGCTTCTCGAACGGCAGCGAGCGGTAGAGGGCGGGGTCGATGGCCGGGTCGAACAGCTGCCGGTAGCCGAGGGTCACGTAGAGAGAAGTCGCCTCCGGCTGGCGGAAGCCGGTGGTGAGATAGACGCGGGTGTAGCCGAGAATTTCCGCCCGCTCTTCCAGCGCCTGCACGATGCGCCGTGCCAGGCCCTGGCGGCGGAGGTCGGGGCGGGTCCAGATGCGCTTGAACTCCGCCGTGTCTTCGTCGTAGCGCATGAACGCGCCTCCGGCGATGGTTTCGCGGCCGCGGCGGATCAGCAGGAAGCTGCCGTCCGGTTCAGCGAAGGCTTCGGGCGGGTAGCGGTAGAGTTCCGCGCGGGCGCCGCGGGAATCGAAGAGTGCCCCGTAACGGCTGTCATATTCGCGAATCAGGTCCTCGACGAGGGGTTGCGCCTCAGGGTCGAGCGGGTGGGAGCGGATGATCTGGTCGGTCACGGACTTGTCCTGGCGAAGTTCGGGAAACATAGGGCGGTTCAGCTCGCTTCGCGCACCGGCGCGATCGGTTCCGCGTAACAGCTGGACTTTTTCGGAAGGCCGAGATGGTCGCGCAGCGTGCGGCCGGGCAGGTCACGGCTGAAGCGGCCGCGCGCCTCCAGTTCCGGCACCACGAAGCGGACGAAATCGTCAAGCCCGCGCTGGGACAACGCGAAACCGAGGATGAACCCGTCCGCGGCACCGGCGTCGATCCAGTGGATGATCCTGTCCGCCACCTCCGCGCCGGTGCCGATGAAGTTGGAGCGCGGCGTGGTCGCGGCCAGCGCCGCCTCGCGCAGCGTCTGCCCCTTCGCGCGGGCCTCGGCCTTGATGCGGTCGGTGGTGGAGCGGAAGCTGTTACGGCCGATATCGCCAAGCTCGGGGAAGGGCGCGTCGGGGTCGTATTGCGAGAAATCGTGATGGTCGAAATAGCGGCCGAGATAGGCCAGGGCTTCGGGCAGCGAGACGAGCTCCTGAATCTCCCTGTATTTGTCTTCGGCTTCCGCCGGCGTCGCGCCGATGATCGGGTTGATGCCGGGAAAGATCTTCACGCTGTCGCGTGAGCGGCCATGCGCCACCGCCGCGTCCTTGACGCGGTTGGTGAAGGCGCGGGTTTCCTCCAGCGAGGGCGAATGGGTGAAGACGCCGTCGGCGTATTTGCCGGCGAGGCCGATTCCCGCGTCGGACGAGCCGGCCTGGAAGATCACCGGCTGGCCTTGCGGCGAGCGCGGCGCGTTCAGGGGCCCGGCGACCTGGAAGAAGCGGCCCTTGTGGTTCAGCCTGTGCAGCTTGGCGGGGTCGAAGAAGCGGCCGCTGGCGCGGTCGCGGATGACGGCGTCGTCGTCCCAGCTGTCCCAAAGTCCCTGCGTCACCGCGAGATATTCGTCGGCGATCTCGTAGCGCAGGGCGTGGTCGGGATGGGTGCGGGAGTAGTTCAGCGCGCTGCCCTCGAGCGGCGTGGTGACCACGTTCCATCCCGCGCGGCCGCCGGAGATCAGGTCGAGCGAGGCGAACTGGCGGGCCACGGTGAAGGGATCGGAATAGGAGGTGGAGACCGTGCCCGCGAGGCCGATCTTCCGCGTGGCGATGGCCAGGGCGGAGAGGATGGTCAGCGGCTCGAAACGGTTGAGGAAATGCGGAATCGATTTCTCGTTGATGAACAGGCCATCCGCGACGAAGGCGAAGGCGATGCCCGCTTCCTCCGCCTTGCGCGCCTGCGCGATGTAGAAATCGAGGTTCACGCTGGCATCGGCCGGGCCGGACGGGTGCTTCCACGAATTCATGTGGCCGCCGGCGCCGTGCAGCATGATGCCGAAGCGGATCTGCTTCTCGCTCATGAGTCTCTCCGTGATTCTCTGGTCATTTCGCGATCAGGCGGCGACGAGCGCGCGCGCGTGGGCGATTAGTTCGATGGAGCGCAGCCGCGCCTCGCGTTCGGCGACCGGCTGGTCGATGATGAATTCATCGACGCCGAATTGCCGGTGCAGGCGGTCCAGCTCGCGATGCACATCCTCCGCCGCGCCGACGAGGACGCTGGGTTGCAGCTCGACGATCCGATAGCCGACATTGCCGCGCCAGGCCTGGTACTGGCGCACATATTCGCCGGTGGCTTCGCTGGAGCCGAGATTGACGCTGTGACCGTCCTCGAACTGGATTTTCTGGAAGGCAAGCTGGCGTACGTGGCGTTCGGCCTCCGCGCGGCTTTCGGCGGCGAAGGCTTGCACCGCGAGCACCGCGCCGCGCCTGGTTCGGGTGGCGAAGGCGGAGATGGCGTGCTGCGCCGTCTCGGCGCTGCCATTGTGGTGGCCGGCATGCACGAAGCCCCAGCCCAGCCGGGCGGCGAATTCCGCGCTGCCGACGCTGCCGCCGAGGAGGAACAGCTCGGGCAGCACGATCGCCGCGGGGATGGGGCGGGCGGCATGCAGCGGGTGGTCCGGGGCGAGGGTGCCGTGCAGGAACCCGTCCAGCTCGACGAGCTTGCGGTCGAACTCGCCGGCCTTGCCCGGCGCGGTCTCGGCCTGCAGGGCACGGGTGGTGGCGGGGAAGCCGCCCGGCGCCTTGCCGATCGCCAGATCGACCCGGCCCGGGGCGATCGTCGCGAGAACCGAGAAGATTTCGGCGATCTTGAAAGGGGCGTAGTGTTGCAGCAGCACGCCGCCGCTGCCGAGGCGGATGCGCCGCGTGCGCGCCAGCAGATGGGCGATCAGGATTTCCGGCGCGGCACTCGCCAGCCCGGACAGGCCGTGATGCTCGGCGAACCAGAGCCGGTGATAGCCGAGCCGATCGGCGAGCTGGGCATAGGCGACCGTGGTGGCCAGTGCGTCCGCGGCGGTCTTCCCGGCCGCGATGGGCGATTTGTCGAGCAGGCTCAGTCGGTAGGTCATGGCGGCGTTCCGCTCGTCCTCGCTGCGCGTGAATGCGTGCATCGACTATGGGCGGGTGAATAAGTCCAGTAAATGACAGGGGTTTTCAAAATTCAGGGCGATCGGAGAGAATTCTGCTGCCATCGTCCCCCGCGGGGAAATGGCGTTTGCCACGGCGCGCGAAATCGGCTTGAACGCGGGGCGATGGTGGCAAGGCGGGCATGCGGGCCGATGGATGACGTGGACAGGAAGCTGCTGGCGCTGCTGCAGCAGGACGCGACGACGGCGGTGTCCGACCTCGCCGACCAGGTGGGCCTGTCGCCCACGCCGGTGTGGAAGCGCATCCAGAAGCTGGAGCAGGCCGGCGTCATCACCGGGCGCGTCGCGCTGGTGGAGCCGGAACGGGTGGGCATCGGCCTGATCGCCTTCGTGGCGCTGGAGGCGCGCGAGCACACGCCCGAATGGCTGGAAGCCTTCGCCGCGACGGTGCAGGCGATGCCCGAGATCGTCGATGCCTACCGCATGGCCGGGGAGGTGGACTACATGCTGCGCGTGGCGGTGGCCGACGTGGAAGCCTTCGACGTCTTCTACAAGCGATTGATCCAGGCGGTACCGCTGAAGAACGTGACCTCGCGCTTCGCGATGGAGCGGCTGAAGCACACCACCGCCTATCCCCTGCCGGCGGCGGCCTTCCGCGACCGGCGGGGCGGCGAGGGCTGATATCGCGCGCCGGCGCGGAGATTCCTGTTCTTCGGCGGGCCTGCGCGCTGGCATGGCGTCCTCCGCGGCGCGGAACCCGTAGGCGCCATATGCAATCTTCGCCGGCCCGCTTGCGTGGCGACAGAGCGCGCCCGATCTTGCGGGCCGCATGGTTGCAGGAGAGACGGCGATGGCTGGGCCGGTCCGGCGGATCCTTTTCTGTCGATGCTGATCGCGCCGGCCACCGTGCCGGCAGCGTCAGCACCGTTCGTGATTTCGCGCAGCCAGGAGGCTCGCATGCATCAATCCCATCCCATCACCGTATCGGGTCAGTTCGCCGGTGCCGCCGTCACCCAAGGGAGTCGGCTGCGCTTCATCGCGGTCGATCCGCGCGTCGAGGAGCTCGACAACAGCCTGTGGCCCAGCCTGCCGGATGTGCAGCGCGTGGTGCAGCACCTGTTCCGCACGGGCAGCCTGCCCCGCGCGGCGGAGCCGGCGGCGCGGTAGGCGCCTCGGGCGGCCATCTCGCTTCCTCCCAAACTGGTCGGAACATGCGTGTTCCGGCCTTTTTTGGGGGGTGGGACGGCGCGCCCGGCTGCCCGTTCACCCGGCGGCGAACGCCGTCTTGGTTCGCGTGTATTCCAGCCGGTAGCAGCCGCGGATGATCTCCCCGGTCGCGCCGGCCTCGCGCAGCGCCTCGTCCGGCAGGATGGGGGCGAGCGCGGCGGGATCGGTCGCCTCGACGATCGCGAACCAGCCGGGCGGCGCCTGCAGGTCGCTGCGCCCCTGCGATTCCGCGGTGGCGGTGCCGGACGCGGCGTCATCCACGGCGCAGAGATGGGCGCCGGCGATGCGCGGGGCGTCGGCGGCCTGGCGCAGGCGGGCGATCAGCGTGGCTTCGCGCGCGCGGTCGGCGGCGAAGCGCAGGGTGAGGGCGTAGCCGCCCGAGCCCGGCCCGGCGGAGGTCAGCACGCGGGCGAGGCCGCGCGAGGTGTTGCGGAAGCCCTGTGTGGCGCTGCGCGTCCATTGCGTGGGCGCGTTCAGCCGGTTGAGATAGTCGCTGCCCTGAAGCACGCCCATCGTGTCCGCCTCGTACAGCGTGAAGAATTCCGGCCGTGTCGCCGCGGTCTCGGCGATATAGCGGCGGCCGCGGCGGAAGCCGGGAATGGCGGCGCGCTCGGGCATGTGTTCGTGCAGGTGCCAGGCGTAGAATTCGGCCCGCAACTCGTCGGTGATGTCGTTCCAGATGGCAACGACGGCTTCGCCGCTCAGCATCGCAACAATTTCCTTCAATGGGTCGAACGGCCGCCGGACAGGTCGAACACCGCGCCGGTGGAGAAGCTGCAGGCCGGGCTGCACAGGAAGGCGACCATCTCGGCCACCTCGCCGGAGTCGAGGAAGCGGCCCATGGGAATGCGCGCGAGCAGGTCGGCCCGGCGTTCGGCGGTGATGCCGCGCTCCATCGCCCCGCGCACCACGGTGGGGGTGACGGCGTTGACCAGCACGCCCTCCGCCGCCAGCTCCTTGCCCAGTACCTTGGTCAGCGCGATCAGCCCCGCCTTGCTCGCGGCGTAGGGGCCGGAGAGCGGCGTGCCCTCCTTGGCCTGCACCGAAGAGACGACCACGATATGGCCGCGCACTGGCCCGGCATTGCGCAGCAGCAGCGGCACCACCGCCTGCACGGTGAGGAAGGCGGAGACGAGATTGACCTCGATGGTGCGGCGCAGCTCCGCCGGATCGGCCTCCCAGGCCCGCCCGACCGGGCCGAGCACGCCGGCATTGACCACCAGGGCATGGATCGGCCCCGCCTCGGCCAGCGTGCGCGCGGCGGCCTCGGCGAGCGCGGCGGGGTCGGTGACGTCCACCGCCAGCGCCAGCCGCGCGGCCGGAGCGGCGGGGGAGAGGTCCCAGGACACCGGCATGTAGCCATCCCGGCCGAGGCGGGCGAGCACCGCCTGGCCGATGGTGCCGGCGCCCCCGGTGACGATGGCGGCGCGGGGGGTCTCCTGGTTCATTTCGGCATATACGCGTCGGTCCAGAAGGCGGATTCCGGCAGGCTGGTCTCCAGCCCCTGGAACTCCTTCATCAGCGCGATGGTGCTGGCCCAGTCCTGCTGCGCCATCCAGCCGACCGGCCTGCCCGCGCCGAAGCTGCTCTGCATCAGGGTCATGCCGGCCTTCAGCTGCGCCAGCGAAAGCCCGGCTTCCAGGTTGGGCTTGGCCGCCAGCAGCGCCTTGACCGCCGCCTCCGGCTCCTGCGCCGCGCGCTGGTAGCTCTCCATCGTGGCGGCGACGAAGCGGCGCACCAGGTCGGGGTTCCGCTTCTCGGTGTCCGTGGTGGTGAGGATGGCGAGGCCGATCGAGTTCACGCCGAGATCGGAATAGAGCAGGGTGGTGACCGGCGTGCCCTTCTGCTCCAGGATCAGCGCCTGGTTCTCCACGCCGCCGAGCAGGCCCACGGCGCGCTTCTCCAGCACCGCGACGACCTTGGTCGCGCCATCCACCCGCAGCACGCGCACGGCATCCGCCGGCAGGCCCTGGCTGCGCAGCACGGCGGGCAGCACGACGAGGCCCACCTCGCCGGTGGTGCCGGCGATGGTCTGGCCCTCCAGCGCCTTCAGCGTGGTGATGCCGCTGTCCTTGCGCAGGATGATGCCGTTGGGGCTGCGGTTCATGATGCCCATCACCGCGTGTACCGGGGCGCCCCGCGCGGCCCCGGCGACGATGGCGGTGCCGTCGGCGAGGCCGAACATGTCGGAGCCCGCCGCCACCGCCTGAACCGCGCGGCCCGAGCCCTGGCCCTCGCCGATCTCGAGGTCGATGCCGTGCTTGCGATAGATGCCGGCGGCCTGGCCGTAATAGAACGGCGCGTGGAACCCGTAGGCCAGCCAGTTCAGCCGGAAGGTGACGTGATCCTCCGCCCGCGCGCCGGGACTGCCGGCGAGCAGGGCGAGGGCGATCAGCAGCGGGGCGACGAGAAGCCGCGTCATGGCCGTTTCCTTTGTTGTTGGCTCGAGAATCAGAGACCCGGCACCTCGCCGGCGATCCGGCGGCGGGAGACGTGCCAGGGCACCGCGATGCCCTCCAGCAACTCCACCGCGCCATACAGCGCGAGGCCGAGGGCCGAGAGGATGAAGATCGCGGCGAAGCTGCCGGCGGTGTCGAGATTGCCGTTGTAGGACAGCAGCAGGTAGCCGAGCCCGCGGTCGGAGGCGACGAACTCCGCGACCACCGCGGCGGTGGCGGCGAGCGCGGCGGCCACCTTGAAGCCACCGAACAGCGCCGGCAGCGCGTGCGGCAGCTGCACCATGCGGAAGGTGCGCAGCGGGCCGGCGCCGGTGGAGCGCACGAGTTCGATGATCTCCGGCTCGATCGAGCGGAACGCGGTGATGGCAGCCACCACGATGGGGAAGAAGGACAGCAGGAACACCAGCAGCACCTTCGGCACCAGCCCGAAGCCGAACCAGATGATGAACAGCGGCGCCACCGCGATCTTGGGCACGATCTGCAGGAACACCAGCAGCGGATACAGCACCATCTGCACCCGCCGGCTGAAGGCGATGGACAGCGCGATCAGCACCCCGGCCACCACGGCCACCAGGAAACCCAGCAGCATCGGCTGGATGGTGAAGCGCGCGGCATCGAGCAGGGTGCGCCAGTTCACCACGATGTTGCGCAGGATCGCGCTGGGCGCGGGCAGCACGTATTCCGGCACGTGGAACAGCCGCACCGCGATTTCCCACAGCGCGAGGAAGCCGATGATGCCGCTGAGCGCCCGCAGGCGCTGGATACCCCATGTCATCCTTCCGCGTCCTCCCTGTCCACCGCTGCGGAATGTCTTGACAGCGCGATGTTGATGGAACAGTGTTCCATTATTATGCGGGTTGTCAAGTCTCTGCTCCAGCGCTGCAACGATGTGGTCGAGCTGATGGCCGCCGCCGGCGCGCCGATGCGTCTGTCGGCGATCGCCGAGCGGCTGGATCTGCCCAAGAGCGCCACCCACCGGCTGCTGCGCGAGCTGTGTGCGCTCGGCTGGGCGGGGCAGGAGGGGCAGGACGGGCCCTACGCGCTGACCCTGCGCTTCGCGCTGCTCGGCCATCGCGTGCTGCAATCCACGCGCCTGCCCGACCTGGTGCAGCCGGTGCTGGACGCGCTGGCCGCCGAAACGCGCGAGCTGGTGCGCCTGACGCTCGCGACGGAGGGAAGGCTGGTGTGGTTCGCCTTCGCCCAGGGCGCGCCCGCCGGGCTGCTCTACCAGCCGGCGATGACCGACGCGGTGGTGCTGCACGCCACCGCCAACGGCAAGGCGTATCTGGCGACGATGAGCGAGGCGCAGGCGCTGCGCCTGGCGCGCGCCGGCGGCCTGGGCGAGCGTGGCCCGACGGCGCGCACCATCGCCACCGAGGCGGCGCTGCGCGGGGAACTCGCCCAGGTGCGGGCGCGGGGCTACGCCACGGCGATCGAGGAGGCGGAGGCCGGCGTCACCGCCGTGGCGGTGGCGGTGCGGCAGGCGGGGGGGCCGGCCATCGGCACGGTCT
>CAMFLK010000071.1 GCA_945957135.1 uncultured Rhodospirillales bacterium | reverse complement strand
GTCCTACGCCGATCTCATCCTCTCCGGTTGTCCCGTGTTCCGCGGCCTGCGCGAAGGCTTCGCCGAGGCGGTGGCGGTGCATGCCGGCCGCATCGTCGCCTGCGGCAGCCGCGCGGCGGTGATGGAGATGGCGGGGCCGGGCACGCGGCGGGTGGATCTGGGCGGGCGGGTGGCCATCCCCGCCTTCAACGACGCGCACCAGCACCTGCTGCCGATGGGGCTGGGCATGCTGCACGTGAATTTGCGCGCGGAGCAGGTGCGCACGCTCGACGAGCTGCTCTCGCGCATCCGCGCGGCGGCGACGGCGGCGCCGAAGGGCGGCTGGGTGCTCGGCCGCGGCTACGACCACGGCGCGCTCGTTGTCGGCCGCCATCCCACGGTGGAGGAGCTCAGCGCCGCCGCGCCGGACAATCCCGTGTTCATCGTGCGCACCTGCGGCCATATGGGGGTCGCCAACCAGGCGGCGCTGTCGCTGGCCGAGCTGGGGCACAACACGCCGGACCCGCCGGGCGGCGCCATCGAGCGCAAGGGCGGCGCGCTCACCGGCCTGTTCCTGGAGGGCGCGATGGGGCTGGTGCGCGCGCATGTGCCGGCCCCCTCCGATGCCGAGCTGGTGCAGGCCATCGAGCGGGCCGGCAACCACATGCTGGCCGAGGGCTTCACCAGCGTGATGGACGCCAATGTCGGCATGGCCGGCCGGATGCGCGAGCTCGACGCCTATCGCACCGCCCGCGCCGAGGGGCGGCTGCCGGTGCGCGCCTGGCTGTGCCTCGCCGGCAACCCCGATGCCATCGCCGACGAGGCCTGGGCCGCCGGCGTGCGGCCGATGCAGGGCGACGACATGCTGAAGATCGGCGCCATGAAGGTGTTCGCCGACGGCTCGGCGGGCGGACTGACGGCGGCGATGAGCGCGCCGTATGTCCAGGGAGGTACCGGCATGTTCATCTTCCCGGACGCGCAGATGCACGGGCTGCTCGCGAAATACCACGCGCAGGGCTGGCAGCTCGCCATCCACGCCATCGGCGACGCGGCGATCGAGCAGGTGCTGTCGGGCATGGAGGCGGCCGACAGCGCCGACATGCCCGTGGCCGGCCGGCGCCACCGCATCGAGCATTGCGGCTTCCTCACGCCGGGCCAGATGGCGCGCATGGCGGCGCGCGGCATCGAGCCGGTGCCGCAGCCGGTGTTCATGTACGAGTTCGGCGACCTCTACGTCACCAATCTCGGCCTGGCGCGGGCGGAGGCGGCCTATCCGATGCGCTCCTGGCTGGCGGCCGGCCAGAACCCGGCGGCGAGTTCGGACGCGCCGGTCTGCGCCACCGATCCGTTCAAGAACATCTTCACGCAGGTGACCCGCAAGACCAATCGCGGCACGGTGCTGGGGGCGGACGAGGCGCTGACGGTCGCCGAGGCGGTGCACTGCTACACCTATTGCGGCGCCTACACGCAGTTCGCCGAGGACCGCAAGGGGCGGCTGCTGCCGGGCATGCTCGCCGACATCACCGTGCTGTCGCGCGACATCTTCGCGGCCACGCCGGAGGAGATCCTGCAAACCCAGGCCGACCTCGTGCTGCGCGGTGGGCAGGCGGTGTTCGACCGGCATGGCGCCCTGACCTGACCCGCTGATGGCGCGCCACGTCATCCAGCGGCTGCTCGTCGCCATCCCCGTCCTGTTCGGCGTGCTGCTGGTCGGCTTCCTGCTGATGCAGGTGGTGCCGACCGACCCCGCCGTGGTGCGCGCCGGCCCCAACGCGAGCGCCGAGCTGGTGGCGCAGATCCGCGCCGATCTGGGGCTGGACCGGCCGGTCGCCGTGCAGTTCGCGCTGTATCTGGCACGGCTGCTGCAAGGCGATCTCGGCGTGTCGATCATCAACAACATCCAGGTGTCGCGGGAACTGGGCAACACGATCGGGCCGACGCTGGAACTGATGTTCGGCGCGCTGGTCTGGTCCATCCCGCTCGGCATCTTCCTCGGCACGCTCGCCGCCTGCCGGCGCGGCCGGCCGATCGACCGGCTGGTCATGATGGCGAGCGTCGCCGGCGTGTCGGTGCCGGTGTTCTTCGTCGGGCTCGTGCTGATCTGGTTCGTCGGCTTCAAATGGGAGCTGCTGCCCTTCACCGGGCGCGGCGGGCCGATCTGGACGCTGGAGGGATTGCAGACCCTGGCGCTGCCGGCCCTCACGCTGGGGCTGGTGTTCGTCGGCCCGGTGGCACGGATGACGCGCACCGCGGTGCTCGACGTGCTCGGCGCCGACCATGTGCGCACCGCCCGCGCCAAGGGGCTGGGCGAATTCCCGGTGGTGCTGCGCCATGCGCTGCGCAACGCGCTGGTGCCGGTGGTCACGCTGATCGGGCTGCAGATCGGCTTCCTGCTCGGCGGCGCGGTGGTGACGGAGACGATCTTCTCCTGGCCCGGCGTGGGGCGGCTGGCCGTCGGCGCCATCCTCTCCAACGATTTCCCGATGGCCCAGGGCACCATCCTCGTGCTGGCCGGCGGGTTCATCGTCGTGAACCTCGCGGTCGATCTGCTCTACCTCGTGCTCGACCCGCGGGTGCGCGCGTGAGGCGGCTGCTGCGCGACCCCGTCGCGGTGGCGGCGCTGCTGCTCACCCTGGCGCTGATCGCGGCCGCGATCTTCGCCCCCTGGCTCACCCATGGCGACCCCTACGACAACGACCTCGGCTCCGCCATGGCCCCGCCGGGCGAGGAGCACTGGCTCGGGGCGGACGACCAGGGGCGCGATCTCGTGGTGCGCCTGCTCTACGGCCTGCGGCTGACGCTGCTGATGGGCGCCGTCTCCGTCGCGGTCGGTGGCGGCATCGGCACGCTGCTCGGCCTCGCCGCCGCCTTCTACCGCCGCGCGGACGGCACGATCATGCGGCTGATGGACGTAATGCTGTCCTTCCCCGCCATCCTCTTTGGCCTCGCCATCGCCGCCATCTTCGGCCCCGGCGCCACCGCGGTGATGCTGGCGCTGGTCGTGGCCACCATCCCGCTCGCCTGCCGCGTGGCGCGCGCGGCGGCGATCGTGGAGATGGGGCGCGACTACATGGAGGCCGGGCGTGCCGTGGGGCTGGGCGACGGGCGCCTGATCCTGCGCCACCTGCTGCCGAACTGCGCATCCTCGCTGCTGGTCTTCGCCACGCTGCGCATCGGCCAGGTGATCCTGCTCGGCTCGGCACTGTCCTTCGTCGGCCTCGGCGCCCAGCCGCCCACCGCCGAACTCGGCGCCATGGCCGCGCAGGGCCGCACCTTCCTGTTCTTCGCCCCGCACATCGCCGTGGTGCCGTGCGTGGCGATCTTCGTCGTGGTGCTGGCATTCAACGTGCTGGGCGACGCCCTGCGCGACGCGCTCGACCCGCGGCTGCGACTCTAGCCCGCTGGTGACAGTGCCGGCGAACAGGCTCTAGCATGGCTTCCAACCCTCGGAGACGTTGATGCGCAAGCTGCTCCTGGCCTTCCTGTGTCTCGCCGGCCTGCCCGCCCTGGCTCACGCCCAGGGCGCCCCCGCCGATACGCTGGTGGTGCTGCGCAGCGCCGATTCCGACAATTACGACCCCGCCCGCTCCACCGCCCGCGCCGCCGGCGAGGTGGCGTATATGCTGGCGGACACGCTGACCTCGATCGACTGGGACATGAAGACCGTGGTGCCCGGCCTCGCCCGCAGCTGGACGGTCAGCCCGGACGGCAAGACCTACACGTTCAAGCTGCGCGACGACGTCACCTTCTGCGACGGGCGGAAAATGACCGCCGACGACGTGGTCTATTCCATCAACCGCTGGATCGACCCGGCCACCCGCAGCCCGGTGCGCTGGCGCGCCGGCCCGGTGAAGGAGCTGCGCGCCGTCGATCCCACCACCGTCGATTACGAGCTCACCCAGCCGTTCAGCGAACTGCCCTACCAGCTCGCGCTGTTCTTCGCCTCCATCGTGGACCGGAACAGCGTGGAGAAGCTGGGGCCGAATTTCGGCGTGCAGGGCTTCAACGGCACCGGCCCGTTCTGCTGGTCGTCCTGGACGCCGCGCGGCGACCTGGTGATGACCAGGCACGAGGGCTACAACTGGGCGCCGCCGATCTTCAAGAATCCCGCGCCGCAGGTCTCCAAGGTGATCTGGCGGGTGATCCCGGACAGCAACACCCTGCTCGCCGCCCTGCAATCCGGCCAGGGCGACGTGACGCAGTACATCCCCTATGTCGCGCTGGAATCGCTGAAGAAGAACCCCAGCCTGCACCTGTCCAACCAGCCCAATTATTTCTGGGACTATTTCATCGGCTTCAAGGTGGACAAGCCGGTGGTCAACGACCCCGTCCTGCGCCGCGCCATGGTGATGTCGGTCAACCGCGCGGGCATCGCCAAGGCGGTGTTCTTCGGCGCCGGCGACCCGGCCAACGCGCTGCTCAACCCCGCGGTGAAGGATTTCGACCCGAAATCGAAGGAGATGGAGCCGGGCTTCGACCCCGAGGGCGCGAAGAAACTGCTCGACGCCAATGGCTGGGCGGCGGGCGCCGACGGCGTGCGCGCCAAGGCCGGCGAGCGCGCCAGCTTCACCCTGTACGGCTTCAACGACCCGATCTCCGCGCGCATCACCGAGGCGATGCAGGCCGATCTGCGCCGCGTGGGCGTCGAGCTGAAGCTGCAGCTGTTCGACGCCACCATCGCCTGGGGCAAACTGGCGACGCAGGATTTCGGCGCCTTCCTGATGTCCTACCCCTATGTCTCCGCCAGCGACGCGCTGAACCTCTACTTCCCCTCCACCAACCGCCCCACGCCGAACCGGATGAACTGGAACGACGCCCGCACGGATGAGTGGCTGACCCAGGCGCGCACCTCGCTCGACGCGAAGCAGCGGGAGGAGGCGCTGGCCAGCGTGCAGCGCCAGCTGACCGAGGCCAGCGTGTGGATTCCGCTGGTGCGCGAGCAGCTCTGGCTCGCCTCCTCCAAGCGCACCCAGGGCGCGCGGGCGCACGGCATCTACGGCGTCGGCCTCTACAAGGGCCTCGACATCACGGTTGGGAAATAGCAATGCCAACCACGCTGATCCGCCGCGCCGATTTCCTCATCGCCTGGGATGGCGCGGCGGCGCGGCATGTGTATATGCCCGACGCCGACATCGCCTTCACCGACGGGGTGATCGGCTTCGTCGGCCGCAACTACGAAGGCATGGCCGACGAGATCATCGACGGGCGCGGCTTCATGGTCATGCCCGGCCTGGTCAACATCCACTCGCACCCGTCCAGCGAGCCGATGAACAAGGGGCTGACCGACGAAGTCGGCACGCCCGGACTGTATAATTCCTCGCTCTACGAATACCTGCCGATCTTCCGTGGCGACGCGGAGTCGGTGCCGGCCTGCGTGCGCGTCGCCTTGTCCGAGCTGCTGCTGTCCGGCGTCACCACCGTCGCCGATCTGTCGATGGCCCATCCCGGCTGGCTCGACCTGCTGGCTGAGAGCGGCATGCGCGTGTGCATCGCGCCGATGTTCCGCTCGGCGCGCTGGTACACCCGCAACGGCCATGTGGTGGAATATGCCTGGGACGAGGCGTCCGGCGAGAAGCAGATGGCCGAGGCCCTCACGCTGATCGAGCGGGCGGAGCAGCACCCGTCCGGCCGGCTGTTCGGCATGGTGGTGCCGGCGCAGATCGACACGTGCAGCGAGACGCTGCTGCGCGAGAGCGCGCAGGAAGCGAAAGCCCGTGGCCTGTCCTGGCAGATTCACGCGGCGCAGTCGGTCAGCGAGTTCCACGAGATCACCCGCCGCCACGGCCACACGCCGATCGGCTGGCTCGACCATCTCGGCCTGCTGAACGAGCGCGCCATCATCGGCCACGGCATCTTCCTCGACGACCACCCCTCCACGCGCTGGCACACCGAGCGCGACCTCGCCCGCCTCGCCGAGACCGGCACCACCGTGGCGCACTGCCCCACCGTGTTCGCGCGACGCGGCATCACGCTGAAGGATTTCGGCCGCTACCGCCGCGCGGGCGTGAACATGGGGCTGGGCACCGACACCTATCCGCACAACATGCTGGACGAGATGCGCCTCGCCGCCTATCTCGCGCGCACCCAGGCCACCAACCCGCGCACGCTGACCAGCGAGGATCTGTTCATGGCCGCGACCATCGGCGGCGCCACCGCGCTGGGCCGCGAGGATATCGGCCGGCTCGCGCCGTTCTGCCGGGCGGACATGGTGATGGTCGATATCACGCATCCGCGCATGCGCCCGGCGCGCGACCCGCTGCGCAGCCTGATCTACGCCGCCGGCGACCGCGCCGTGCACAGCGTGTTCGTCGATGGCGAGCGCGTGGTGGATGACGGCCGGCTGCTGACCATCGACCACGCCGCCGCCGCCGCGATATTGCACGAGGCGCAGAAGCGCATGATGGACCAGGTGCCGGACCGCGACTGGGCGCATCGCGGGGTGGACGAGATCGCCCCCTCAACCTTCAGGACCGCGTGATGGTGATGCGCCCCTTCGCGCATCGGCATCGCACGCGGGGTTGGTGGGGCGGCCGCGTGCCAGACAAAGACATGCCGGCGCGCCTTCCGTCGGCGACATATTGGAGCAAGGGTGCGCCGGCATGACCGACCTTTTGAACATCGAAGGCCTGCGCACGGTCTTCCGCACCGGCTCGGGCGAGGTGACGGCGGTGGACGGGGTCAGCCTGTCCGTCGCGCGCGGCAAGACGCTGGGCATCGTCGGCGAGAGCGGCTGCGGCAAGTCCGTGCTGTCGCTGTCGCTCATGCGCCTGGTGCCCTCGCCGGGCCGCATCGCCGGCGGGCGGGTGATGTTCGACGGCAAGGATTTGCTGTCCCTGCCGCCGGCGGCGATGCGCGACATCCGCGGCCGCCGCATCGCCATGATCTTCCAGGAGCCGATGACCTCGCTGAACCCCGTGTTCACCGTGGGCGACCAGATCACCGAGGCGATGCGCGCGCACGACCGCGGCGCCAGCGCCGCCGCGCTGAAATCCCGCGCCATCGCCGCGCTGGACCGCGTGCGCATCCCCGCCCCGGAACGCCGCTTCGACGAATACCCCCACCAGATGTCCGGCGGCATGCGCCAGCGCGTGATGATCGCCATGGCCCTGTCCTGCGACCCCGATCTGCTGATCGCCGACGAACCCACCACCGCGCTGGACGTGACGGTGCAGGCGCAGATCCTCGACCTGCTGCGCGACCTTCAGCAGCAGAGCGGCATGGCCATCATCCTCATCACCCACGATCTCGGCGTGGTCGCGGAAATGGCCGACGAGGTCGCGGTGATGTATGCCGGCCGCGTGGTGGAGCGCACGTCGGGCAAGGCGATCTTCGACGATCCGCAGCACCCGTACACGCTTGGCCTGCTCGGCAGCATTCCCAAGCTGGAGGAGACGCAGGACCGGCTGCTGGCCATCGAGGGCGCGGTGCCGCCGCCTTTCGCCCTGCCGCAGGGCTGCCGCTTCAACCCGCGCTGCGTGTTCGCCGACGCGGAATGCACGCGCATCGACCCGCAACTTCGCGACCTCGCCGCCGGCCATGCGGTGGCCTGCCTGCGCGCGCCCGTGGAAAGCATTGTGGGAGTCGGCGCATGAGCGCGCTGCTGGAAGTCGAGGGCCTGGCCAAGCACTATCCGGTGCGGCGCGGGCTGGTGATGGCGCGGCAGGTGGGCACGGTGCGCGCGGTGGACGGCGTGTCCTTCCGCCTCGATCGCGGCGAGACGCTGGCGCTGGTGGGCGAATCCGGCTGCGGCAAATCGACCACCGCGCGGCTGGTGCTGCGGCTGATCGAACCGAGCGCCGGCACGGTGCGCTTCGAGGGCACCGACATCACCGCGCTCGGCGGCCAGGCCCTGCGCAAGCTGCGCCGGCGCATGCAGATCGTGTTCCAGGACCCGTTCGCCAGCCTGAATCCGCGCATGACGGTGGGCGACATCCTGGAGGAACCGCTGATCGTCCACGAGATCGGTGACCGCGCGGCGCGCCGCGCGCGGGTGGAGGAGCTGCTGCGGCTGGTGGGCCTCGCGCCCTTCCACGCCCAGCGCTACCCGCATGAATTCTCCGGCGGCCAGCGCCAGCGCGTGGGCATCGCGCGCGCGCTGGCGGTGGAGCCGGCGCTGGTGGTGTGCGACGAGCCGGTGAGCGCGCTGGACGTGTCGATCCAGGCGCAGGTGGTGAATCTGATGAAGGACCTCCAGGCCCGGCTTGGCCTGTCCTACCTGTTCATCGCCCACGACCTCGCGGTGGTGAAGCACATGGCCGACCGGGTCGCGGTGATGTATCTCGGCCGCATCGTGGAGGAGGCGCCGAAGGACGCGCTGTTCGCCCGCCCGCTGCATCCGTACACGCGCGCCCTGCTCTCGGCGATTCCGCGCCCCGACCCGCACCGGCGCGGCGGCCACCAGATTCCCAAGGGCGACGTGCCCAGCCCGATGAACCCGCCGCCCGGCTGCCATTTCAACACGCGCTGCCCCTTCGCGACCGATATCTGCCGCACGGAGGACCCGCCGCTGCGCGCCCCCGCGATCCCCGGCCTGCCCGCCGGCCACATCGCCGCCTGCCACCACAGCGAGTCCCTGCCGCCGGTGGCGGTGGAGGAGGAGGCCCAGCCGATGGCCCCCGCGGCGGCGCGGCGGCTGGCGCTCTATGCCGAGCGGCGCGGGAAGATGGCGGCGACGGCGGGGTAACGGGGGGAGGGGGCTCCTTCGCTCCTTTCGATTGTGCTTGCGTTGCGCGGGCCGGCTTCGTGGGCATGCTTCGCTCAAGCGCCTTGACCCCGTCCCCCGCAACGAAGCCAGCGCGCGCAGGCAAAGCCTGCGGGACATACGAAGAATGAGGGAGAGTGAGCCCCTCCCCAGCTTTCCTGTTCGGCTGAAACGGGCTGCTTTCCTGCCCCGGCCTTCCACCCGCAAGGCGCCGCGCGCAGATGCCGTCAAGGGACTTGAGCGAAGCGACCCTTGACGACATCGAGCACGGTGCCACGCTCGCCAAGGACGGGCCGACCCAAAACTCCAAGGACCCACGCAGATGGCCAATTTCAACCTCGTCTCCCCGCGCTTCATGCTGGTGGGCGGCGGCAGCGTGCGCGAGGTGGCGGCGGTGCTGGAGAAATTCGCCCTCTCCCGCCCGCTGGTGGTCACCGACCCCTATATGGTCGCCTCCGGCCTGCTGCGCCGCTGCCTCGACCCGCTGGAGGAAGCGGGCGTGCGCGCCGGCGTGTTCAGCGACACCGTCCCCGAACCCACGGACACGGTCATCGAAGCGGGCGTCGCCGCCCTGCGCGCCGGGGATTACGACTGCCTGATCGGCTTCGGCGGCGGCTCGCCGATCGACACGGCCAAGGCCATGTCCATCCTCGCCACCGGTGCCGCGCCGATGCGCGACTACAAGGTGCCCCATCAGGCCGACCACGCGCTGCTGCCCATCATCGCCATTCCCACCACCGCCGGCACCGGCAGCGAGGCCACCCGCTTCACCGTCATCACCGACTCCGCGCGCGACGAGAAGATGCTGATCTCCGGCCTCGGCGCCCTGCCGCTGGCCGCCATCGTCGATTACGAGCTCACCTTCAGCGTGCCGCCGCGCACCACTGCGGATACCGGGGTGGACAGCCTGACCCACGCGCTGGAAGCCTTCGTCTCCCGCCGCGCCAACCCGTTCAGCGACGCCCAGGCGCTGGCCGCCATGGCGCTGATCGGCGCCAATCTGCGCACCGCCTTCCACCAGCCCGCCAATGCCGCGGCGCGCGAGGCGATGATGCTCGGCGCCATGCAGGCCGGCATCGCCTTCACCAACGCCTCCGTGGCGCTGGTGCACGGCATGTCCCGCCCGATCGGCGCGCATTTCCACGTCCCGCACGGCCTGTCCAACGCCATGCTGCTGCCGGCGGTGACCCGCTTCGGCCTGGAATCCGCCCCCGCCCGCTACGCCGAGGCCGCGCGCCGCATCGGCTTCGCCGCCCCCGGCGACGACGACGCCACCGCCTGCGACCGGCTCGCCACCGGCCTCGACGCCCTCAACGCCGAACTCGGCGTGCCCAGCCCGCGCCGCTTCGGCATCGATGCCGGGGTGTGGGAGGCGCGGCTGGAGGTGATGGCCGAACAGGCCCTGGCTTCCGGCAGCCCCGCCAACAACCCGCGCGTGCCGGACAAGGCGGAGATCGTGGCGCTGTACCGGGCGGTGTACGCGGCCAATGCGTAACGCGGACAAGATCGCCCGCATGCAGCGTCTGGTGACGGAGGGGCTGGAAAGCGGGCTCAGCGACCGCTCCATGGCAGAGAGCGTAGAGGCCGCGCGGCGCGAGGCGATGGTGAGCGGGGCGGGCAAGCCCCCGCGCATCCTGCCCCGGCACGAGCTTCCGCCCGCCGACATCGGCGCGCTGGAGTTGCGGCTTTACGAGTACAACCGCCAGGCGACCGGCCATGACGACGGCAAGGGGCTGGCCTTCGTGGCGCTGGATGCGGGTGATGGCCTGATCGGCGCCGTCGCCGGCTATAGCTGGGCGGGCATCGCCGAGATCCGGCAGCTCTGGGTCGATGAAGCCCATCGCGGCCAGGGGATCGGGCGGCGATTGCTGGATGCCGCCGTGGCGGAAGCCGCCGCGCGCGGCTGCCGGGCGGTGTGGACCGCCTCCTACAGTTTTCAGGCGCCGGGTTTCTACGAAAAGGCCGGGTTTCGCCGCGAAGCCGAGCTGAAGGACTGGCCGCCCGGCCACAGCCACGTCGTTCTGTGCCGCCGGCTCGGCTGAAGGGGGAGATCATGGCAACCGACCGGCCGCGCCACGCCACCTGCCAGTGCGGACAGCTCGCGATCGCCTGCGTGGGCGAGCCGCTGCTGGTCTCCATCTGCCATTGCCTGGACTGCCAGCGCCGCACCGGCTCGGCCTTCGGCATCACCGCCGTCTATCCCCGCACAAGCGTGGCGGTGGCGCGCGGCACGGCCACCCAATTCCGCCGCATGGGCGGCAGCGGCGCGCCCATCGCTTTCCATTTCTGCCCCGAATGCGGCTCCACCCTGTGGTGGGAGCCGGGGCGCGAACCCGGCCTGACCGGCGTCGCCGCCGGCGCCTTCGCCGATCCCGGCTTTCCCGCGCCCACACGGGCGATCTGGGACGACCGCCGCCATCCCTGGCTGTCCCAGCCGGACGGCATCGTCTGCCACCGCCAGGGGGCGGGGGGCTGAGGGGCAGGTAAAAAAATTTTCGGAATCGGTGTTTTTTTGTTTGCCATCCGTCGGTGAGTGTGAGAAACGGAGTTTTCCACACACACAAACTGACAGGAGCCTCCTCGATGACCCCGCCCAGCCCCATCACCCGGATCGTGCAGATGCTCTCTGCCCTGCTGGGTGGGGTGTGGGCGAAGCTGGTCCTCGGCCGCAGGCAGGCCGCGGAACTCCGGGAGGTGATGGAGGGGCTGAAGGCGTTCGAGGCGCTGTTCGCGAGCTGGAAGGCGGGCACGCTGGTGGTGCCGCCCCCGCTTGAAGGCGAGGGGCGGCAGGTTCAGGCCGACTCTGTCGCGGCGGTGGAGCGCGAGGCTGCCGCCCGTCCCCGCGCGCGGAGTCCCCGTGCGCCGCGCGAGCGCGCGCCCCGCAACCAGGCGCCGGAAGCGCCGGAGGCGAGGCGCCGGATCATCCGCACCCGGCCCGTGAACTGGGCCGTCATTCCCCGCAGGCTGGGGCCGTCCGGCAAGCGGCGGCGCGCCACCGTGCCGCGCGCCGACGAGTGGTCGGGATGACGCGCCGGTCCCTCCTCGCGTCGTATTTTTCCCGCAACTCCAACGCGTTACCTGATTTTTTTACCTTGGGTCATTCCCGAGGCGATGGCGCGTGGCCGGGTTACTGGCTGTTCAGCCCGACGGCGTTGCCGGTATTGCCGCGGCTGCTGCCGGAACCGCCGGCGGCCGAGCCGGGGTTGAACTTGCCGACATTGCCCAGAAGCTGCTGCAGGATCGTCGCTTCCGTGCCCGGCGAGGGGGTGGTGCGGCTGACCACGTTGACCGGCAGGGCGGCGTCCATGCCCCGCGTCTCCACGTTGCGCAGGATGCCGGCATCGTCGAAGGACAGCACCACCACCTCCTGGTCGCGCACCGCGTTGGTGCCGCCGATCACCGGCTTGGTGAGCTGGGAGATGTACAGCCAGGTGTTCTCGTCGAAGCTGGCCTTGGCGGTGGGCGAGCCGAGCAGGGCGGTGGCGTCGGCCCGCGAGCTGGTGCCGGGCACGAGCTGCTTCAGCTCATCGGCATCCACGCGGTTGCCGCGGCCCTGGGGCGGGAAGCTCATGAAATCCGGCAGCTCGCAGGCGGCCAGCGGCCCGGCCAGGGCGGCGGCCAGCAGCAGGCGGGCGAAGGGGGGGCGGGGGAAGCCGGGCAAGCGGAATATCCTCGATGGAGCGGCGCGGCGGGAACGGCGCCGGCATGGCGTGTCACGGCCCGGGCCAGGATGTCAATTCAACCTTGCCGGCGCCGGCCTTTTATCACGCCGGCTTGTGGGTTACATGCCGCGCATGGGCGTCTTCGGTTTCCTGGGCCGCCGCCGGCTGGAACGCGCGGGGTACGAGCTGTACGGCGCCGCCGTGGCCACCGCGCGCGACCCGTATTTCTATCGCGAGCTCAGTGTGCCGGACACGCTGGACGGGCGGTTCGACCTGGTGGGGCTGCACGCCTTCCTGGTCATCCGCCAGCTGCGCGGCCTGGCCGAACCCGGTCCGCGCCTGGCCCAGGGCGTGTTCGACGCCATGTTCAGCGACATGGACATCAACCTGCGGGAGATGGGGGTGAGCGACCTCTCCGTGGGCAAGCGGGTGCGCGCGATGTGGGAAGCCTTCCACGGCCGCGCCAGCGCCTACCAGGCGGCCCTGGCCGCGGGCGACCGGGCGGCGCTGGCAGAGGCGCTGTCCCGCAACGTGTGGCGCGACTCGGGGCCGGCTGCCGGGGCCGAGGCGCTGGCCCGCATCACCGAACGCCAGGACGCGCATCTGGCCGGGCAGGCGCCGGGGCTGCTGGCCGGCCGGGTGAGCTTCCTCAAGCCCGCGGAGGCCGCGCCATGACCGCGCCCGAATGTTCCCGCCCGCTGCCCGTGCGCCGGGTGGGGCCGGCGGGGCTGGAGCAGGTGGTGGAGGCGAGCGAGGCGGAATGCCGGGCCATCGCCGCCCGGCTGGCGATTCCCGCCGTGCTGTCCCTGCGCTGCCGCTTCCTGCTGCGGCCGGATCGGGGCGGGGCGATCGCGGCCGAGGGTGAGCTGGCGGCGGTGGTGACGCGGGACTGCGTGGTCTCCGCGGAGCCGTTCGACCAGCAGGTGAACGATCGCTTCCGCGTGCGCTTCGTGCCCGCGATGGACGAGGACGACGACGAGGACGCGCTGTTCGACCCCGACTCCGACGACGAGATCCCCTACGCCAACGAGGCGATCGACCTCGGCGAGGCGGCGGTGGAGCAGCTGGCCCTCGCGCTCGACCCCTATCCGCGCAAGCCCGGCGCGGAGCTGCCGGGGGGCGGGGAAGGCGGGCCGGCGGGGCCGTTCGACGCACTCGCGCGGTTGAAGCGGCCCAGCTAGAAGCGTAGGGAAGTGCCGCATCGCTTGCAGCGGGCAAACCCCTCTGCTAGATCGCGCGGCTCGCGTTATTTGCAGTATCGTGAACCCGATCTCCGCCGGGCGACGGCGGGGCGGGGGCACGCAGACACAAGAGGGGCATCGGCCCATGGCTGTTCCGAAGAAGAAGACCTCGCCCTCCCGCGCGGGCATGCGGCGGAGCCACCACGCCCTGGTGGCCCAGGCCCACGCCGAATGCGCGAATTGCGGCGAGCTGAAGCGCCCGCACCACGTGTGCAGCCATTGCGGCCATTATGACGGGCGCGAGGTCGTGGCCGTCGGCAAGGCCCTGAAGGGCGCCGTCCGCGCCTGACGCGGCGGCCGTCCGCACGGTGAGCGCGGCTTACACCCTGTCGGTGGACGGCATGGGCGGCGATTTCGCCCCCGATGTCGTGGTGGCAGGGCTCGAGATCGCCGCCGAGCGGCATCCGGCCGCGCGCTTCCTGGTGCTCGGCGACGAGGCGCGGCTGGCCCCGCTGCTGGCCGCGCACAAGCGCGCCGGGGCCGCCGTGACGCTGCGCCACACGCCGGACGCCATCGGCAACGAGATGAAGCCCACCGCGGCCCTGCGGCTGCGCACCTCCTCCATGCGCATGGCCATCGACGCGGTGGCCGGCGGCGAGGCGGAGGGGGTGGTCTCCGCCGGCAATACCGGCGCGCTGCTGACGCTCTCCAAGATCGTGATGAAGACCCTGCCGGGCATCGACCGGCCGGCCATGGCGGCCATCGCCCCTTCCGGCCGGGGCGACGTGGTGATGCTCGACCTCGGTGCCAACATCGTCTGCGACGTGCGCAACCTCGTGGAATTCGCGGTGATGGGCGACGTGTTCGCCCGCACCGTGCTGGGGCTGACGGCGCCCACGCTCGGCCTGCTCAATGTCGGCTCCGAGGAGCTGAAGGGCGACGAGCGCATCCGCCAGGCGGCGGACGTGCTGCGCGAAAGCCATCTCGGCCCGCAATTCCACGGCTTCGTCGAGGGCCACGACATCGCCGCCGGCACCACGGACGTGATCGTGACCGACGGGTTCACCGGCAACGTGGCGCTGAAGACCGGGGAGGGGGCGCTGAAGCTGATGAGCCAGATGCTGCGCCAGGTGTTCACCTCCTCGCTGTCGGCCAAGCTCGGCTACCTGCTGCTGCGCCCCAGCCTGGAGCGGCTGCGCGAATGGCTGGACCCCCGCCGCTACAACGGCGCGGTGATGCTGGGGCTGAACGGGGTGGTGGTGAAATCCCACGGCGGCACGGATGCCGAGGGCTTCGCCCACGCGGTGGACGTGGCGATGGACATGGTGGTGCACCGGTTCAACGAGCGCATCCGCGAGGGGCTGGCGCGCATCGGCCCGGCCACGCCGGCGGCCATGGCGGCGGCCGAGCCGCCCGTGGCGCCGGCCTGAGGTGGAGGGGGAATGAACGACATGATGAGCCCGAGCCCGGCGGTGGCCACCCTCGCGCCCTGCTCGATCCTGGCCGGGATCGGCGCCTACCTGCCCGCGCGGGTGGTGACCAACGACGAGCTGGCCAAGACCGTCGATACCTCCGACGCATGGATCCGCGAACGCACCGGCATCCGCCAGCGCCACATCGCCGGCCCGGACGAGACCTGCGCCGTCATGGCGACCCGCGCCGCCGAGGCCGCCCTGGCCGATGCCGGGGTGGCCGCCACCGAGGTGGACGGCATCGTGCTGGGCACGGCCACGCCCGACCAGGCGTTTCCCGCGACGGCGGTGCGGGTGCAGGGGGCCTTGGGCTGCGGCGGCTTCGCCTTCGACGTCTCGGCCGCCTGCAGCGGCTTCATCTACGCGCTGTCGGTGGCCGACGCGATGATCCGCGCGGGCCAGGCGCGCTGCGTGCTGGTGATCGGCGCCGAGGTCTATTCGCGCATCATGAACTGGCAGGACCGTGGCACCTGCGTGCTGTTCGGCGACGGCGCCGGCGCCGTGCTGCTGCGCGCCGCGACGCCGGCGGATGGCGGCGCCACGCCGCGCGGCGTGCTCTCCACCCATCTGCACGCCCAGGGCGCGCTGGGTGACATCCTCTACGTGGACGGAGCGGTGGGCCAGCCGGACAAGCCCGGCCATCTGGTGATGAACGGCCGCGAGGTGTTCCGCCATGCCGTCGCCCATCTCGCCGGCGCGGTGAACGAGGCGCTGGAGGCCAACGGCCTCGCCATCGCCGATGTGGACTGGCTGGTGCCCCACCAGGCCAACATGCGCATCATCGACGCGGTGGGAAAGCGCCTCGGCCTGGCGCCGGAGCGGGTGGTGGTCACGGTCGATCGCCACGCCAACACCTCCGCCGCCTCGATCCCGCTGGCCCTGGCCGACGCCTATGCCGCCGGCCGCATCCGCCGTGGCCAGCTGGTGGTGATGGAGGCGCTGGGCGGCGGCCTGACCTGGGGGTCGGCGCTCGTGCGCATGTAATTTCGGGCGCAAGAGCCTGGAATTAGCGGATATTCTTGACGTTGCGGGGGCGCTTGCCTAGCGTTGGCGCCATGAACACCATCACCCGTGCCCACCTGACCGAAACGATCTACACGCAGGTCGGCCTGTCGCGCAACGAGTCCGCCGATCTTCTGGAGACGGTGCTGGAACGCATGGGGGCCGCGCTGGAGACCGGGGAATCCGTCAAGATCAGCGGGTTCGGCACGTTTTCTGTGCGCCAGAAAGGCCGCCGCATCGGCCGCAACCCGAAAACCGGGGTGGAAGTGCCCATCCTGCCGCGCCGCGTGCTGGTGTTCCGGCCGAGCCATGTGCTGAAGGCCCATGTGAACCATATGACGCCCGAACCCGGCGGAGACGACGAATGAGCGCCGCCGACCGCGCGGAGGCGGCCGAGCTGCCCGACCCGCACACCGAGGCCGACGCCGGCGACGTCGATACCGGCGGGCGCATGAAGCTGAAGAAGGCCCCCAACGCCTTCCGCACGATCAGCGAGGTGGCGGACGAACTGCACATCCCGCAGCACGTGCTGCGCTTCTGGGAAACCAAGTTCCCCCAGGTGAAGCCGCTCAAGCGCGGCGGCGGCCGGCGCTACTACCGGCCGGATGACATCACCCTGCTGCGCCGCATTTCCGACCTGCTGTATATCCAGGGCTACACCATCAAGGGCGTGCAGCGCCTGCTGCGCGAGGGCGGCGGCAAGCTCTCCGACGACATCCCGCCCCCCGCGCCGGGCGAGCAGGCCGGCACGGAAGCCGAGCAGGACGGCCCCGCCGCCGACGACGACAACCCCCTGCTGCCCATGCCCGGCC
>CAMFLK010000070.1 GCA_945957135.1 uncultured Rhodospirillales bacterium | reverse complement strand
GAAAGCAGCTTCGACGCCGGCGCCGTCAGCCCGGTGGGCGCGCGCGGCCTGATGCAGCTGATGCCCGCCACCGCCGCCGCCACCGCCCGCAAGCTCAACCTCGCAGCACCCCCGACCGCGCTGACCGACCCCGCGCTGAACCTGCGCCTGGGCACCGCCTATCTGCGCGACCTGCTGGACCAGTTCACCGCCAGCGTGCCCCTCGCCATCTCCGCCTACAACGCCGGGCCCAGCCGGGTGGGCGAGTGGCTGATGACCAACGGCGACCCCCGCGCCGGCGCCATCGACATCATCGACTGGATCGAGCTCATCCCCTTCAACGAAACCCGCAACTACGCCCAGCGCGTGATCGAGAACCAGGTGATCTACCGCGCCCAGCGGGGCGACGCCCTCGCGCATCCGTTGGCGCAGTGGTTGCGATAGGCGCTGCGATAGGGAAGGACGAAGGCCAGGGGCGATGAGCGCCGGGACCGCCCTGCGGCCTCGATGCCCTCTGGTGGCCGTCCGATATGACCAAGCCAGGTCCGAACCTGCGGCGCCTGTTCGACGCCGTTGAGGCGCGGCGTGCCCGCGCCGTGGGGCAGGACCACGCCTTCAAGAAGGTGAACGACGAGGAAACCCGGCGCGCGCTGTTCCCGTCGAACCATCCGCCGGTGGCGTAGCCGGCGGGGTCCGCGCCGGCCGTCTGGAAGTGACGACCACCGCCCTGCCGCGACGTTTTTTTCGGCAAGGCTGTCACGTTCGCGATGTTCGTACGTCATGACGAGGACGGACCCGTTTCAGACCCTCTCCGACCGCCTTCTCCTCCATCACCAATGCCGGATCGAACGCATGGACCAGGCCAAGGACGCACCGACCGCCGCTTCCTCCGCCGCACCGGCCGGGCGCCGGCTGCATCCATTGCCCATCCGCATCATGCACTGGGTCAACGCGGCGGCGATGCTGGTGATGATCACGTCCGGCTGGGGAATCTACAATGACGATGTGATCATCCGGGGCTTCATCTTCGGCTCGTTCTGGCGCCTCGGCGACTGGGCCGCGTGGAGCCTGAACTGGCATTTCGCCGGCATGTGGTTCCTGGTCGTCAACGGATTGGCCTATCTGATCTACGGCTTCGCCACCGGGCGCCTGCGCGAGAAGCTGCTGCCCATCCGGATGTCGGAACTTGTCCACACGGTCATCGACACGCTGCACTTCAAGATCGCGCATGACGACATCACCATCTACAACGCCGTTCAGAAGCTGCTTTACATCATCGTGATCCTCGCCGGCATCGCCCAGGTCGTCACGGGGCTTGCCATCTGGAAGCCGGTTCAATTCTCCGGCCTCGTTTCCCTGCTGGGCGGATTCCAGTCGGCGCGCGTGCTGCACTTCATCGGCATGGCGGTGATCGTCGGCTTTCTCGTCGTGCACGTCGCCCTCGCCCTGCTCGTGCCCAGGACCTTGTGGGCGATGCTGTCCGGCGGACCGCGCCTGGCAGGGCGAAAGGAACCTCATCCTTCATCGGGTCACGCGACATGAAATCGCCATTCCGGCCGGAGGTGATTCCGGACAAGGCCGTTCTCGACGACCACAAGCCGTTGATCCGATCGCTTGAACGGCGTGGATTGATCCGCGGCGGGCTCTCGCTCGGGTCGCTGGCCATGCTGACCGGTTGCGACGTGGAGCGGCCGGACGCCGTCGAGTCCGCCCTGCTCGCGATTTCCCGCTTCAACGATGGTGTGCAGGCCTTGCTGTTCGACCCGCGCAAGCTGGCGCCCACCTATCCCGCCTCGATGATCCTGCGGCCGGCCAAATTCAACGCGTATTACGATGTGACGGAGGTGAAGCCGGTCAACGGCGAGTCCTGGCGCCTCGACCTGTCCGGCCTGATCGCCGACAAGCGCCCGTGGACGCTGGGGCAGTTGCAGGCCCTTCCGCAGAGTTCGATGGTCATCAAGCACATCTGCGTCGAGGGATGGAGCTATATCGGCGGGTGGAGCGGGGTCCGGCTTGCGACCTTCCTTGAACATATCGGCGCCGACCTTCGCGCCAAATACGTCGCGTTCAAGACGGCCGACGACTATCCCAGCAGCATCGACATGGCCACCGCCCTGCATCCGCAAACGCTGCTGGCCTTGCGATATGGCGACGAACCGCTCGCCGATCCCTTCGGATTTCCCGTGCGACTGCGCATGGCGACCAAGCTCGGCTACAAGAACCCGAAATGGGTCACCGCGCTCGAAGTGACCAACACATATCCCGGTGGCTTCTGGGAAGAGCGCGGCTTCCCGTGGTTCGCCGGCCTATGAAATCGGCAGTCCTGGCGAGCGTCCTGCTCGTTCCCTGGGTACTGACGGCGGCCGGCGCGCAGAGCCCGACACCGGGTGGGATGCCTCCGCCGACCGGCATGAGTCTCGCGGCATCGACGGCGATGCGGTTTCCACAGCCTGTCCGGGTGGGCGATCTCATCGGCCGGGATGTCCTCCGTCCCGTCGAGAGCCAGGACATCCTCGGCCAGATCCGCCGCGTCGTCCGCGATCCCGACGGCGGGATCTTGGTCGTGGTGGAGTTCGGCGGGTTTCTCGGCTTTGGCCGGCGGCCGATCGCCGTGCCCGTGGACGCGATGGTGTTGCTCGGGCCTGACACCGAAATCGTCGCCTTCACGCCGGACCAGTTGCGGCAGTTCCCCACCTTCTCATCCGCAATGGCCAGCGATGTCGCCCCCGATACCGTCATCAGGATGGGCCTTGCCAAGCCCTCGCATTGACCGTCCGTCAGCGGGTCACGCTCCCCGTGCCGACAAACGCCGAAGCATGTGAGTCCAGCAGCATGATCGACCCATCGAACGAGAGCTGCGCCATCGGCATCATGGCGAAGGTTCCGCGCCCTGGTCACTCCAAGACCCGCCTTTGCCCACCTTTGCGCTCGGAACAGGCGGCAAGCCTGAGCGCCGCGTTCCTGCGGGACAGCACGGCAAATGTCGCCGAGGCCGCGCGGTCGGCGCCGATCGTTGGCTACGCGGCATTCGCGCCGTCCGGCATCGAGGAGGCCCTGATCCCGCATCTTGCGCACGGAACCCGCCGCGTCCTGGCGGATGGCGACATTCCCCCGGCGCCAGGCGTGGACGGATTTGGCCGATGCCTGCTTCACGCGATCCAGCAGCTGTTCGGTGCCGGCCATACGGCGGCCTGCGTGCTGAGCTCGGATACGCCGACCCTTCCCACGCAATATCTCGTCGCCGCCGCGACGGCCCTGCTGGGTGGCGACGACCGGCGTGTGGTGCTGGGGGCGTGCGATGACGGCGGCTACTACCTCCTGGGAATGCGCCGTCCCTACGCGCGACTGTTCGCGGATATCACCTGGAGCACGAGCGCCGTCGCCGCGGCCACGCGCGCGCGCGTGGCCGAACTGGGGCTCGATCTCGTGGAACTGCCGATCTGGTACGACATCGACGACGCGGCCTCGCTGGAACGGCTGATGCGTGAAATCTCCAGATATGGGGCGGCGTCAACGCAACACGCGGTCCGCGCGCTCGGCCTCGAAGCGCTCGGCCGCGCGCCCTGCATGACATGATGTCGAGATGGCCCTTGAGGTGGCTGGTGGGGGCGGGCGTCGCCCTCCTCGCTCTGACCGGATCCAGCCTGCTGCTCGATTTGCCGGGGGCGACGGAAGTGGATCGCGTCCTCCGGTTGGACATCCTCATCGGTTGTCTCGTGGCCTGCGCGGCCATCTATTTCGCGGCGGTCCGCGTTGTCCTGACACAGGCCTTGCCGCGTGCCGCGCCATGGATCGTGCTTGGCGTCGCCATCGCGCTTCGGTTGCTGCTGCTGACCCAGCCCCCGATTTTGTCATCCGACATCTATCGCTACGTTTGGGACGCGCGCGTGCAGGCGGCGGGCATCAACCCGTACCGGTATGTCCCGGCCGACCCCGCCCTCGCATCGCTTCGGGATGCCCAGGTCTATCCCGAGATCAACCGCGCGACCTACGCACACACGATCTACCCACCCTTTGCGCAGCTCGTATTCGCGGCCGTCGGGCGGCTGTGGGACAGCGTCACGGGAATGCGCCTGGCGATGCTCGGCTTCGAGGCGCTGGGCATTGCCTGTCTGCTTCGCCTGCTGCCCCTGGCCGGCCTGCCGCGGGAACGCATCCTGATCTACGCATGGAATCCGCTCGCCCTCTGGTCCTTCGCCAGCGATGGCCATGTGGATGCGATCGTGATCGGGCTGTTGAGCGTGGCGCTTCTGTTGCGGGCACGCCACAAGGATGGCTGGGCCGGCGCGGCGCTCGCCGGCGCGTTTCTCGCGAAGTTTCTCCCTGTGGTGGTGGCGCCGGCCTTCCTCCGTGGCGGGCGCTTCTGGCAGCCGGCGCTTGCCGGCCTTGCGATCATTGCCGGGGCGTATGCCATCTATCTTGGCGCCGGCCGGCACGTTCTTGGCTTTCTTCCCGCCTACGGGCAGGAGGAAGGCATGACCACGGGTCAAGGCATCTGGCTTCTGGCCGGCCTCGCCCAGCTGATCCGCCTGCCTCCGTCAGCCCCCGCGATCTACGCCGCCGGCGTGGCCGCGATCTTCCTCACCGTCGTGATCGCGATCCTGCTTCGCCGCCCTGCCGAGAGTGATGTGCGGACGCTATGCCGCGACACCGCCGTGCTGGCGGCGATCGCGACTGTCGCGATCAGCCCGCATTATCACTGGTATTTCGCGTGGCTCGCGGTGCCGGCCGTCGTTGCGCCGTCCCGGAGCCTGCTCTGGCTCGCGACCGCACCGCTTCTGCTCATCGATGAACCGGTCTCCGGCGATCGATTCTTCTGGCCCTCACTCATCTACCTCCCCGCCGCCGTTTTTCTGGTCGCCGATCTGCGTCGGCGGCACATCGTCCAGGCCCGGCAGACCACCGGGATCGGAGAACCGACATGTCCGTTGCGGCAACCCTGAAGAACCCACAGCGCTATTTCGAGGAAGTCGGGGCAGACCGCTCGCCGGTCGCCGACCGGCTGCCTGTCTGCCTGTATCTCGAGGTCACGAACCGCTGCAACCTGCTGTGCGAGACATGCCCGCGCACCTTCGAGGAGCTTGAGCCGCCCGCCGATATGAGCTGGGACCTGTTCACGAAGATCGTGGACCAGGTGCCCGGCATCGCGCGGGTGGTGATGCACGGCGTGGGCGAGCCGATGCTGGTACGAAATCTTCCCGACATGATCCGCTACCTCAAGGCTCGCGGCACCTATGTCCTGTTCAACACCAACGGCACGCTGATGCAGCCCAAGCGCTTCCAGGAGCTGATCGACACCGGCCTCGATGAACTGCGCGTGTCGCTCGACGCGGCGGATCGTGAATCCTACGCGAGGATTCGCGGAAAGGACTTCTTCAACCGCATCGTGCGCGACGTCGGCAAGTTCGTCGCCTATCAGGCGCAGGCCGGCGTGACCACGCCGCGCGTGTCTCTATGGCTCACGGGGCTCAAGGAAACCATCGACCAGCTGCCGGAATTCGTGCGGTTGGCCGCGCGGATGGGCATCAGGGAAGTGCATCTGCAGCGGCTCGTGTTTGACGAATCCGGCTACGGCAAGGCCACCGCCGGCAACTCGCTTTTCGAAAGCAGCCAGGCGGCTGAGCTCCGGGCGATCGCGGCGGCTCAGGCGATCGCCGGATCGCTCGGCGTGATGCTCGATGCCTCGGGCGCCACCGAACCTGGGCTCAGCCTCAGAAAGCAGGACGATCGTGCATGGTCCACCTGCCGGCGCCCATGGTCGCTGATGTATTTCACCGCCCATGGGCGGTCGCTGCCTTGCTGCATCGCGCCGTTCTCTGTCCGCGGCTACGGCAACTACACACTCGGGGACGCCACCCAGCACGAGCTGAGGGAAATCTGGAACAGCCCGGCCTATCGGAATTTTCGCACCAGCCTGCTGTCCGACGGGCCGCCGGCACCGTGCCAGAACTGCGGAATGCGATGGAGCCTCTGACCCTCGTTATCCCGACCTTCAATGAGGTCACGACGATTGGCGGAGTCATCGCGGAGATCCCGCCCGCCTACCGGCACGACATCATCGTCGCGGATGGCGGCAGCACCGATGGCACGCAGGCTGTCGCGCGGGCCGCCGGGGCGCGCCTGCTCGACGCGGGGCGCGGCTACGGACGGGCCTGCGCCTTGGGCGCCGAACACGCGCACCCGGACAGCCGCGTGATCGCCTTCATGGACGGCGACGGCGCCGATCGGGGCGATCTCATCGGCGAAATCGTTCGGCCTATCCTCGATGGCGTGGATGATTTCGTGCTGGCTTCGCGCACGCGCGGCGCCCGCGAGCCTGGAGCGATGTTGTGGCACCAGATTCTCGCCGGCCGGATCGCCGGTTTCGGCATCGGCGCCCTGTATGGCGTGCGCTACAGCGACATGTGCGCCTTTCGCGCCATCCGGCTGGACATGCTCCGCCGCTTGCAGATGTGCGAGATGAGCTATGGCTGGAATATCGAGATGCAGATGAAGGCGGCCCGCGCTGGTCTTCGGATCAACGAGGTGCCGCTGCCCTACCGGCGCCGCGGCGGAGGCAGCTCGAAAGTCGCGGGCTCGTTGCGCGGAACGCTGCATGCGGGCAGCCGCATCGTCGCGACATTCTTCAGGGTCGCCGCTTCGGCCGGATGAACCGGGCGGAAAGCGGGCAGGCAATCCGTCAATGGCGTGCCATGGCGGGGCGCGCGGAGCCATCGTGAACCGCGCCTCCAGCGGTGACCCGGTTGCCCTCGACGTGCCGGACGTGCTCGATGCTGCCCGGCGCCGCATCGGGCGCGTCGTCATCACGCCACCGGACAGCGACGAGGACCCGCCTTGCATCGAAATCATCGGGGATTTCCCCGCCATGCCCCTGGAGAGCGTCGCGGCGCTCCTGGCCTTCCTTGCTGAGTTTCCCCCGGCTCATCGCCTCGGGCCTGGGCACGGGCCTGGCCCCGGTCGCGCCGGGCACGGTGGGGTCGGCGGCGGCCCTGGTCGCGGGCGCCTTGCTGATGACGGCGTCGCCGTTTGCCTTGCCGGTGGCCTGCCTGCTGGCGGTGATCGGCGGCTTGTGGGCGATCGGGGCGGCGCGGGTGGAGGGGGATCCCGGCTGGGTGGTGATCGACGAGTTCGCGGGGCAATGGGTGGCGCTGCTCGGCTTGGCGCGGCCGGGCCTGGCGGGGCTGGCGGCGGCGTTCGTGTTGTTCCGGGTGCTCGACATCGCCAAGCCGGGGCCGGTCGGCTGGGCGGACCGGCAGAAGGGGGCGGCGGGGATCATGGGCGACGATGTGATCGCCGGGGCGATCGTCGCCGGCATTCTCTGGGCGGTGCGCGGCCGTTTCCCTGGGGTTCTCGATTGAGGATGAACGCATGATCGACGAAGCGACGCTGGAAGCGGCCGAGGCGTTGCTGGCCGCCTGCCGCCGGGCGGGGGTGATGCTGGCCACGGCGGAGAGCTGCACGGGCGGGCTGATCGCCGCGACCTTAACCGCGATTGCCGGCAGTTCGGACGTGGTGGATCGCGGCTTCGTCACCTACTCCAATGAAGCGAAGACCGATCTGGTCGGGGTGGACCCCGGGCTGATCGCCGCCCATGGCGCGGTGAGCGAACAGGTGGCGGCGGCGATGGCGGCGGGCGCCCTGGCCCGCTCGGCCGCCCAGCGCGCCATCGCCGTCACCGGCGTGGCCGGGCCGGGGGGCGGCAGCGTGGAAAAGCCGGTTGGGCTGGTGTGGTTCGGCTGCGCGGGCGGCGGGGCGGTTCGCACCGGCCATCGCATCTTCCCCGGCGACCGGATGGAGGTGCGCCGGGCAACGGTGGCGCATGCGCTGGGGATGCTGGCGGACTCGCTGTAGAGCGTGATGACGTTTGGCGGAATCGCCAAAAAGTCTGAATCACGCGACCAAGCAAAGGCTCAGTGCGCCTCGGCCGAGGCCCCGCCCGCGGGTTTCGGCTTGGCGAGCAGCAGGGTGAGCGGCACGGCGATGAGGAACAGCCCGGCCATCAGCAGCAGCACGTCGTTGTAGGTCAGCGTCAGCGCCTCGCGTTTCACCATCATCGCCAGGCGCGCCAGGGCGGCCTGGTGGGCCGCGCCTTCCTTGCTGGCGGTCAGCGCCATTTCCATGTTGTTCAGCATCTTCACCGCACCCGGCCGCGCCCAGTTCACCTGTTCCTGCAGGTGCAGCGTGTGGGCGGCGCTGCGCATCGTCACCACCAGGTTGATCGCCGCGAGCCCGATCGCCCCGCCCAGGTTGCGCATCAGATTATAGAGGCCGGAGGCGTTCTTCACCTGCGCCGGCGGCAGCGTGCCGAGCGAGAGCTGGTTGACCGGCAGGAACAGGAACATCATCGAGAAGCCGCGCAACGCCTGCGGGGCGGCCAGTTCCCAGAAGGCGGACTGGTTGGTCAGGTGCGCCAGCCACCACACGGACACGCCGAAGGTCACCAGCCCGAAGGCCAGCATGTGCCGCAGGTCCATCACGCGCGACAGCCGCCCGGCCAGCGGCGCCGAGACGAACATGAACAGGCCGGTGACGAACATGGTCTGCCCGATCTCCAGGCTGTCGTAGCCGCGCACCCGGCCGAGGAACAGCGGCACGACATAGACCGAGCCGTACAGCCCAACCCCGATGATGAGCGAGAAAAACGAGCCGAAGGCGAAGTTGATGTTCCCGAAGGCCCGCAGATCGACCAGCGGGTCCTTCCGCGTGAGCATGCGCCAGAAGAACAGCACGCCGGCGACGAACGCGATGGCGGAGAAGGTCAGGATCGTATCGTCCTGGAACCAGTCGTTGCGCTGCCCCTCCTCCAGCACGTATTCCAGCGAGCCGAGGAACAGCGCCATCAGCGCCAGGCCCGCCATGTCGAAGCTGCGGCGCAGCGACCAGTTCGGCTTGTCGATATCGAGCGAGGACCACACACTGACCGCCACCAGCAGGCCGACGGGCACGTTGATCAGGAACAGCCAGTGCCAGGAGAAGGTCTGGGTCAGCCAGCCGCCCAGCGTGGGGCCGATGGTCGGCGCCATCGTCGCGGTCAGGCCGATCAGCACGGAAATCTGCGCCCGCTTCGGCCCCTGGAACAGCAGGAAGCTGGTGGCGAACACGGTGGGGATCATCGCGCCGCCGATGAAGCCCTGCATGGCGCGATACACCACCATCGCGTCCAGGCTGGTGGCCGTCGCGCAGAGGAAGGAGAAGAAGGTGAAGCCCAACGCGCTGCACACGAACAGGATGCGCGTGGACAGCAGGCGCGACAGCCAGCCGGAGAGCGGGATCATGATGATCTCCGCGATCAGGTAGCTGGTCTGCACCCAGGCCACCTCGTCGGCGCTGGCGGAGAGGCCGGCCTGGATTTCGGCGATCGAGGCGCTGACGATCTGGATGTCCAGGATCGCCATGAACATGCCCAGCACCATGCACATGAAGCCGATGAACTGCCGGCGCGGCAGGGCGGCCGGCTTGCTCATCGGTGCCATGGCGGCGGCGGCGCCGGACATGGCGGGCTACCGCAGGCCGAGCGTGGCGGCGGAGGCGCCGAGCAGCCCCTCGCGCTGGGCGTTGGGCCCGCGCGTGTCCACCTCGGCGGTGACGGACAGGCCGGCGCGCAGCCAGTGGGCGGCGTTGGCCTCGCCGGGGTCGAGCTGGATCTTCACCGGCACGCGCTGCACCACCTTGGTGAAGTTGCCGGTGGCGTTCTCGGGCGGCAGCAGGGAGAACAGCGCGCCGGTGGCCGGGGCGAGGCTCGCCACGCGGCCGGTGATGGTCTGGCCGGAGTCGATGTCCGGCGTCAGCGTCACCTTCTGCCCCGCCACCATGCGGCGCAGCTGGGTCTCCTTGAAATTGGCCACCACGAAGAGATGGTCGGCGCGCGGGGTGACGGCGATGAGCTGCTGGCCCGGCTGCACGTGCTGGCCGAGCTGGGCGGCGCGGTTGCCCACCACGCCGTCGAACGGCGCGCGGATCACCGTGTAGTCCAGGTTGTTCTGCGCCAGCTTCACCGCGGAATCCGCCGTGACCAGCTTCGCCTTGGCCTGATCCACCTGGGCCTGGGCCACCGCCAGCGAATCCTGGGACGAGGCTTTCTGCGCGCGGGCCGAGGCCAGTGCCGCCTCCGCCTTGCGGGCGGCGGCCACGGCGGTGTCGTTGGCCTGGCGCGAGGTCCAGCCCTGGCCGACCAGGGCGCCGGTGCGCCCGGCATCGGCGGCGGCCCGGGTCAGCTCGGCCTGCGCCTGGTCGATGCCGGCATCGGCGAGCGCGATGGCGGTGCGGGCCTGCTCCACCTGGCGCTGGGCCGTCGCGATGGCGGCCGCCGCCTCGTCGCGGGTGCCCTTGGCCTGATCGAGCCGCGCCTGCCAGTCCGCCGGGTCGAGCGTGATGAGCGGGTCGCCCGCCTTCACCATCTGGTTGTCGGCCACGTCGATGCGGATGACGTTGCCGTCGATGCGCGGACTGAGCACGGCGATGTCGCCCTGCACATAGGCGTTGTCGGTGCTCTCGATCCAGCGGCCTTCCTTGAACCACCAGTTGCCGGCAAGGCTGAGCCCGATCAGCACCACCAGGGCGCCCCCCACGCGCAGCGGCATGCGCAGGCTGCGCCGGCGCGATTGGGGGTTGCGGAGGCTGATCTTCTCTTCGGGGGCGGCGTTGGGCTTTTCGGAGACGGCGTTCATGCGGAATGTCCTGCGAGTAAACCGGACGGTTCAGTCTGGTGCAGACGTATGGGCATCGGGCGGCGCGGGGTCAAGACAAAACTGAACCGTCCAGTTCAATTTTTGTCTTGACATCGCCACCCCTCGCTCCCCACAACGGGCCATGAGCAGCGTGTTAGACGCCCCCCGCCCCGCGGAAGTTCCGTGCGCCGACATCTCGCCCAAGCGGCGGCAGATGATGGAGGCGGCGGCCGACCTGTTCATCGCCCGGGGCTACGAGGCGGTGAGCATGGACGCCATCGCCCGCGCGGCGAATGTGTCCAAGGCCACGCTCTACGCCCATTTCGCCTCGAAGGACCAGCTCTTCGCCACCATTGTCGGTGATGCCTGCCGGCAGAAGCTGGAAGTCTCCTCCCTGCCCGACGCGCCGTCCGACCTGCGCGCGGCGCTGGTGACGGTGGGGCGGGGCCTGCTGAACTTCCTGATGCAGCCGCGCACGCTGGCGATCCACCGCGTGGTGATCGCCGAGGCGAGCCGCTTTCCCGAGCTGGGCGAGGCGTTCTACGCCAATGGCCCCGCCGTCTCGCACCAGCGCATGGCGCAGTGGATGCGGGCGCAGCACGCGGCCGGGCGGATCGACGCGCCGGACCCGGTGCTGGCCGCCGAGCAGTTCATGGCCCTGCTGCGCACCAGCCTGTTCCTGCGCGCCACGCTCGGCCTGCACCCCGCCCCGACCGAGGCGGAGATCGAGGCCACGGTCGAGGCGGGGGTGGAGACCTTCCTGCGCGCCTACGGCAAATAGCGCCTACCCGGCCACCACCTGCCGCAGCACCGAAAGCGCCTCGTCGATCTGCGGCGCCGTCACGTCGAGATGGGTGCAGGCGCGCACGCGATGCGCGCCGGTGGTGGAGAAGGCCACGCCGTGCAGCCGCGCGCGGTCGGCCAGTTCGGTGGCGGTGATGCCGGCGCCGCTGGTGTCGAAGAACACCAGGTTGGTCTGCGGCACCTCCGCCTTCAGCCCCGGAATCTGCGAGATGCCGCCAGCGAGTTTCTTCGCGTTGGCATGGTCCTCGGCCAGCCGGTCGATATGGTGATCCAGCGCGTGGATGCAGGCGGCGGCACAGATGCCGGCCTGGCGCATCGACCCGCCCACCCGCTGCTTCCACCGCCAGGCGCGGCCGATGAACTCCTTCGTGCCGCACAGCACGGCGCCCAGCGGCGCGCCGAGCCCCTTGGTGAAATCGAGCCACACGCTGTCATAGCCCGCCACCATGTCCGACGCGGACACGCCGGACTGCACCACCGCGTTCATCAGCCGCGCCCCGTCCATATGCGTGGCCATGCCGTTCGCATGCGCGATGGCGGCGAGCTCGTCGAGCACTGCGACCGGCCACACCGCGCCGCCGCCGGTATTGGCGGTCTGCTCCACCTCCATCAGCGTCTGCGGCGGGGCGTAGCGCGATTTCGGGCGGATGGAGGCGCGCAGCGCGGCGGCGTCGAACATCCCGTTCGGGCCGGCGAGCCCGGTGATCTGCGCCCCGGTCAGCGCGGCGGCACCGCCGCCCTCGCTGGTCAGGATATGCGCGGTCTCATGCGCCAGGATTTCATCGCCCGGCCGGCAATGCGTCAGGATCGCCACCTGGTTGCACATCGTGCCGCTGGGCAGGAACACCGCGGCCTCCTTGCCCATCAGCGCGGCCATCTTGTCGCACAGCGCGTTCACCGTGGGGTCGAGCCCGAACTGCTCGTCCCCCACCTCGGCTTCCATCATCGCCGCCTTCATCGCGGCGGTCGGCTTGGTCTGCGTGTCCGAATAGAGGTTCACGCGCAGCGGCGGCAAATCCGCGGAGATGCGGATCGGGGCGTAATCCATGTCGTGTCAGGCTCCTGCTGCGTCCAGGGCCTGGCCAAGATCGGCCAGGATGTCGTCGATATGCTCGATGCCCACGGACAGGCGCACATAGCCGGGCGAAACGCCGGTGGCCTGCTGCTCCTCGGCACTGAGCTGGGAATGGGTGGTGCTGGCGGGGTGGATGGCGAGGCTACGGGAATCGCCGATATTCGCCACGTGGTAGAACATCTTGAGCGCGTCGATGAACTTGCGCCCCGCCTCCGCCCCGCCGGCGAGTTCGAAGCCGCACAGCCCGCCCTTGCCGGCGGGCAGGTATTTCGCCACCAGCGCCGCCTCCCTCCCCGTGGCGGTGGAGGGATGGATCACCTTGGTCACCCCTTTCCGCCCGGCCAGGTACTGCGCCACCTTCGCCGCGTTCTCGCAATGCGCGCGCATGCGCAGGGCCAGGGTCTCGATGCCCTGCAGGATGAGGAAGGCGTTGAACGGGCTGAGGGCGGAGCCGATGTCGCGCAGCAGCGTCACCCGCGCCTTGATGATGTAGGCGACCGGCCCCATCGGCTTCACCGCCTGCGACCACACCGCGCCGTGATAGCTCGGGTCCGGCGTGTTCAGCGCGGGCTGGCGGGCGGCGTTGCCCTCCCAGTCGAAATTGCCGCCATCGACGATGATGCCGCCGATCGAGGTGCCGTGCCCGCCCATGAACTTGGTCAGCGAATGCACCACCACCGCCGCGCCATGATCGAACGGGCGCACCAGCAGGGGTGCCGCGGTATTGTCCATGATCAGCGGAATGCTGAAACGCCGGCCGATCGCCGCCACCTCGGCGATGGGGAACACTCGCAGCTTCGGGTTGGGCAGGGTTTCGGCGTAGTAGGCGCGGGTGCGGTCGTCCGTGGCGCGGGCGAAGCCCTCGGGGTCGGCGGGATCGACGAAGCGCACCTCGATGCCCTGGTCCTTCAGCGTGTTGGCGAAAAGGTTCCAGGTGCCGCCATAGAGATCGGTGGAGCTGACGATGTTGTCGCCCGCCTTCGCGAGGTTCTGCACCGCCATCGCCGAGGCCGCCTGGCCGGAGGACACCGCCAGCGCCGCCACGCCGCCTTCCAGCGCCGCCACGCGCTTTTCCAGCACGTCCGTCGTGGGGTTCATGATGCGGGTGTAGATGTTGCCCAGTTCGGCCAGGCCGAACAGGTTGGCGGCGTGGTCCGTGCTGTTGAACTGGAACGAGGTGGTTTGATAGATCGGCACCGCGACCGCGGTGGTCGCCTCGTCGCGCCGCCAGCCGGCATGCAGGGCGAGAGTCTCGGGATGGGGGGACATGGTTCCTCCGGGGCTCTTTAAGGGTTGAGACGGCGTCTTCGTTGTTTCGATCGCGCCAGGTCAGCGTGCGAAATCCGCCGTGCCGATCACGCCTTCTTGCGGATCGGCGGCGAGATGTCCTGCGGCAGCGGGCACACATACGGGTTGGTCGCCGTGCGCTTGGCGTAGTCCGCCTTGGCCTCGGCGATCACCTGCGGGTCGGACAGCGCGGCCGTCGCGGTGGCGGCCATGATCTTGGCGACATGGGTCATGCCCTTGTGCGCCATGCCCGACTTGCCCTGCGCGGTGAGCTGCCAGGAATGGCCGGGCGTGCCGATCGCATAGGTCGCGCCGCGCGCCTGCACCGTCGGCACCACCCAGCTCACGTCGCCCACATCGGTGCTGCCCATCATCGCGGCCCCCTTGGCATCGAGCGGCACGATGGTGTCGCACAGCGGCAGGTCGGTGCGCGGCGCCATGCCCACCCGGCGCCAGGCGCTGACGATGTCCTCCTGGCTCAGCGTGCCCTGGATCTGTTTCGCATACGCACGATCCGCGTCGTCGAAGGGCGGCGGGCCCAGCCGCTCGAACGCGCCGTACATCGCCTTCTCCAGCGGCGTGTTGCCGAGCAGGTTGGAGACCGCGCTGATGGTCTTGAACTCCACCTGCGTCTCCGTCATCAACGCCGCCCCCTGCGCCACCTTCTTCACCCGCTCGATCAGCGGCCACAGCTCCGGCAGTTCGCGGGCGCGGATCGCGTAGCGCACGGTGGCCTTGGCCTGCACCACGTTCGGCGCCACGCCCCCGCCATCGAGCATGGCGTAGTGGATGCGCGCGTCGCTCGGCATGTGCTCGCGCATGTAGTTCACGCCCACATTCATCAGCTCCACCGCGTCGAGCGCGGAGCGGCCGAGATGCGGCGCGGCGGCGGCGTGGGAGGCGCGGCCGGTGAAGGTGAAGTCGATGCGCGTGTTGGCCAGCGACATCGCGTCGTTCACGCCGGAGAAGGCGGAGGGGTGCCAGGAAATGGCGATGTCCACGTCCTTGAACGCGCCCTCGCGCACCATGAACGCCTTGGCCGCCCCGCCCTCCTCGGCCGGGCAGCCGTAATAGCGCACGCGGCCCTGGATGCCGTTCTCCGCCATCCAGTCCTTCACCGCCGTCGCCGCGAGCAGCGAGGCGGAGCCCAGCAGGTTGTGGCCGCAGCCATGTCCCATGCCGTCGCCGGGCAGCGGCTTCGGCTCGGCGATGCCGGCCTCCTGGCTCAGCCCCGGCAGCGCGTCGTACTCGCCGAGAATGGCGATCACCGGCCCGCCCTCGCCCGCCTCGCCCATGATCGCCGTGGGAATGCCGGCCACCTCCTCGGTGATGCGGAAACCCTGCGTCTCCAGCATCGCCTTGTGCTCGGCGGTGGAGCGGTATTCGTTGTAGGCGATCTCCGGCATGTCCCACACGCGGTCGGCCAGCGCCTCGAACGCCTCGCGCTTGGCATCGACATGCGTCCAGATCGGGTCGGCGTTCTGCATCGGGCTCTCCTTCGGCGACATCGCGCGGCAGTGGCGCATCGCGCGCCGGGTGTGCGAGGCTACCGGGAAATCCCCGCCCCGAACAGCCAGCCGGAGACCGCGCGATGAACCACGCCGCCCCCCCATCCGACAGCGTGCTGTGGGCCAAGGCCGACCGCCATCTGCTGCGCTATGGCGGCGACTTCGTGCGCTACGTGCCGGCCCGGGCCGAGGGCGCGTTCCTCTACGATACTGCCGGCAAGAAGGTGCTCGATTTCACCTCCGGCCAGATGAGCGCCATCCTCGGCCACTCCCACCCCGAAATCGTCGCCGTGGTGCGCGAGCAGGTCGCCAAGCTCGACCACCTGTTCTCCGGCATGATCAGCGAACCCGTGGTGGCCCTGGCGGAAGCGCTGGCCGCCCTGGTGCCGGACCTGCCGAAAGTCATGCTGCTCTCCACCGGCGGCGAGGCGAACGAGGCGGCGATCCGCCTCGCCAAGCTCGTCACCGGCAAATGGGAGATCGTCGGCTTCGCCCAGTCCTGGCACGGCATGACCGGGGGCGCGGCCGCCGCCACCTACAAGGCCGGGCGGCGCGGCATCGGCCCGCTGATCCCCGGCAGCTACGCCATCCCCGCCCCCAACGCCTACCGCCCACGCTTCCCCGGCATCTCCTGGCAGCAGGAACTCGACGATTCCTTCGACCTGCTGGACCGGCAATGCACCGGCAACCTCGCCGCCTTCATCGCCGAACCCATCCTGTCCAGCGGCGGCGTGATCGACCTGCCCGTCGGCTACCTGCGCGCGCTCAGGCAGAAATGCACCGAACGCGGCATGCTGCTCATCCTCGACGAGGCGCAGACCGGCATCGGCCGCACCGGGCTGATGTTCGCCTTCGAACGCGACGGCGTGGTGCCGGACATCCTCACCCTGTCCAAGACCCTCGGCGTCGGCCTGCCGCTGGCCGCGGTGATGACCTCGGACGCCATCTCGGCCGAGGCCGACGCCCGCGACTACCTGTTCCTCACCACCCATGTGAACGACCCGCTGCCCGCCGCGGTGGGGGTGAAGGTGCTGGAAATCGTCCAGCGCGACCGCCTGGCCGAACGCGCCGCCAGCCTCGGCGCCCGCCTCGCCGCCGGGCTGCGCGGCCTGCAACAACGCCACGCCTGCGTCGGCGACGTGCGCGGCCGCGGCCTGCTGCTCGGCCTGGAATTCGACGCCGCCAACGGCCGCAGCGCCGCGGAGATCTCCGACGCGGTGACCGACACCGCGCTCGACCTCGGCCTGTCCGCCAACATCGTCCGCGGCGCCGTCTCCGGCGCCACCATGCGCATCGCCCCGCCCCTCACGGTGAACGAGGCGGAAATCGACCTGGGGGTGGAACTGCTGGATGCGGCGATACGACGGGTGATGCAGTAAAGAGGAAGGAAGGAAGGAAGGAAGCGCCTTCTTTCTTGAAAGAAAGAAGCAAAGAACTTTTATTCGTTTGATTTGTACATGCGGCGACGCCTCGGGAACGGGTCCCAAGGGGAAATCAGGTCAATTCGTCTCGGCCGGCGGTCATCCGGTCTTTTCCCATTCGTCGTAACCGCCGTTCCAGCTTCGCTTGGGGATCTCCAGGCGCCACTTCTTCGGCACCTGGTAGGGGCCGGGCGTGTCGCGCGCGTCGCGGGGGCGGGATT
>CAMFLK010000069.1 GCA_945957135.1 uncultured Rhodospirillales bacterium | reverse complement strand
TCTGCACGATCTGGGTGAAGGGGCTGGGCGGGTGCATCGGGGTGTCTCCTGTATGCGGTAACAATCACTGTCCCAATCAGATAAGACGTCAGTTATCATTCTGCAACCTGAAAACACCGATTCCCACATTAATTTTTGTTAATATATCTGCTCACCATTTCCGCCGGCGGCACGGCGCGGCTGCCGCGACAAGGGGTCGCGGCGGGCTGGCCGGGACAAGCCCGGCCAAGACGGGGAAGGGGATTTTGGAAGAAAAAGCCACGGCGCAGCCAAACGAGCAAAAGTTTTTTGGTTCTTTTTTTCAAAAAAGAACATGCTTCCTTGCTGTATTTCCCGCGTGGATGGCCGGGACAAGTGCCCGGCCACTGCGGTTTTTGCTTCTTTTTTTCAAAAAAGAAGCGGTTCCTTCCTTCTACCAGCCATTCACGCGTGGCCAGATCGCCACCACTTCGTCGCTGCCTTCCACCACGAAGTATCGGTCATGTGCGGCCGAGGTCAGGCAGGCGTGGTTGGGGGCGATGCGGACGAGGTCGCCGATGGGGAATTCGGGCAGGTCGGCGGTGGGGTCGAGTTCGACCACCCCGTGTTCCTGGTTGGCGCGGCGGATGATGCTGGTGCCGAAGCTGCGCCGGCCCAGCAGGTCGAGCATCAGGCCGAAGCCGTAATCCTGGGCGGTGGCTTCGGTGCTGCGGTCTTTCGAGAGGGCGAGTGCGCCGGCATCGACCACGATGCGGCGTTCGGCCGGGCGGCGGCCGATCACGCTGGCCAGCACTGTCACCGCCATGTCCTCGGGCCGGATGGTGCCGATTTCCGCCTGGAACAGGTCGCCGAACATATAGACGCCGGGCCGGGTTTCCGTGATGTCCTCCAGCCGTTCGGCGTGCAGCGCGGTGGGGGAGCTGCCGACCGAGACGATGGGGCAGGGCAGCCCCGCGTCCATCAGCCGTTTCGCCGCCAGTGCCGCCCCGGCGCGTTCGGCCTCGGCGATCGCCTGCATGTCCGCGAGGGTGCGGCCGGCATAGGAGTGGCCGGCATGGGTCATGATGCCGGCGAGGCTGGAGCCCAGGCGGATGCCGATTTCCAGCACCGCCGGCGAATCGGGCGCCACGCCGCCGCGATGTTCGCCGCAATCCACCTCGATCAGCGTGCGGGGCGGGCGGGGATGGGCGGAGATGGCGCTGGCCGTCTCCAAATCGTCGGTGACGGTGATGACGCGGGCATTGGCGGCGTTCAGCTTGGCCACCTGTTCCAGCTTCCTGGGCGTGATGCCCACGGCGTAGAGGATGTCGGCGACCCCGTGGCCCGCGAAATACTCCGCCTCCGCCAGGGTGGAGACGGCGATGGCGCCGGTCTTGGCGTGGGGGTTGGCGAAGATCAGCCGGGCCACGTCGATCGACTTCGCCGTCTTCATATGCGGCCGCAGCGCCACCCCGTGCCGGCCGACCGCCTGGGCCATGGCGTCGATATTGCGCAGCAGGATGGCGCGATCCAGCACCAGCGCCGGGGTGGGTAAATCCGAAAGCCTCATATCGGCTGACCGCCGATATGAGTGTTGGTTTGGCGCGCCGCCGCCGGCCAACCCGGCGCGCGATACCGATGAGCGAAGGGGCTCATCGGTATCACAGCGCCACCCCGAGCAATTCCGCGATGCGCGGTGTGGCCTTCAGCCCGGAGCCGGTGAGCACCAGCACCGTGGTCTGCCCGGGCGTGATGGCGCCGGAGGCGAGCAGCTTGGCCAGGGCGGCGGCCGGCTGGGCGGCGGTGGGTTCCACATATTGCCCGCCTCGCGCCAGTTCCAGCGCGGCGTGGGCGATTTCGGCCTCGCTCAGCGTCACCGCGCCGCCGCCGGTCTCGCGCAGCGCGCCGAGCACTTCGGGCAGGCGCACCGGCACGGCGATGGCGGTGCCCTCCGCGATGGTGGGGCGCACCTCCACGTCCACGGGTTCGCCGGCCAGGAAGGCGGCGGCGATGGGGGCGCAATTCTCCGGCTGCACCGCGAAGATGCGCGGCATGGTGTCGATCTGCCCGGCGCGCAGCAATTCGGAAAACCCGATCTCGCAGCCCAGCACGTTGGAGCCGGCGCCGCAGGGCACGATGACGTTGTCCGGCGCGCGGAAGCCGAGGTCTTCCCACAGTTCGTAGGCCAGCGTCTTGGTGCCGTGCAGGAAGAAGGGCTGCCAGTTGTGGCTGGCGTAGAAGATGGAATCCGACCGGGCCACCGCCGCGTCGGAGGTCGCCTGGCGGCTGCCGGGGATCAGCTCCACCGTGGCGCCGCAGGCCCGCATCGCCACCGTCTTGGCCGGGCTGGTGCTGTCGGGCGCCATGATGGTGGCCTGCATGCCGCCCGCCGCGGCATAGGCGGCGACGGCCGCGCCGCCATTGCCGGAACTGTCTTCCAGCACCGCCGCGATGCCCTGGTCGCGCAGCAGCGACAGCATCACGGAGGCGCCGCGATCCTTGAAGCTGCCGGTGGCGGACACGTATTCGCATTTCAGCAGCACGTCCGCCCCGTGCAGCCGGCGCGGGATCAGCGGCGTGGCGCCTTCGCCGAGGCTGATCGGCCGGTCGCAGCGCAGCGGCAGGGCGGCGCGGTAGCGCCACAGCCCGCGCACGCCCTTGTCGATATCGTCCCGCCCGATGCCGGGCAGTGGGGTGAGCATCAGCGGCGTGCCGGCATCGGCGCGCCAGCGCGGCACCTCCAGCGGCCAGGTTTCGCCGGAGCGCGGATCGAGATAGGAAGCGGTCATGGACCGAGGCTGGCCCGCGGGGCGGGGCGGGTCAATCGTGAAGGAGCACGGCATGGCGGAATTCACGGACCGGCTGACGGCGCTCGCCCAGGATCTGGTGCGCATCGACAGCCGCAGCTTCGTCTCCAACCTGCCGATCGCCGAGCGGATCGAGGCAGAGCTGGCGGGGTTCGAGATCGAGCGGCTGGACTATGCCGACGCGGCCGGGGTGGCCAAGCGTGCCCTGGTCGCCCATCGCGGCGGCCCCGGCGGCCTCGCCCTGTCGGGTCATATGGACACGGTGCCCGACACTGGCTGGCAGACCGATCCGTGGTCCGGCCGGGTCGAGGGCGGGGTGCTGCACGGGCTGGGCAGCACGGACATGAAGGGCCCGGTCGCCGCCTGCCTCGTCGCCGCCACGAAGCTGCCGCCCGGCATGCCGATCACGCTGCTGATCACCACGGACGAGGAGACCACCAAGGCCGGTGCCCGCCGCGTGGCGGATCACTCCCGGCTCGTCCGGCGCTGCCAGCCGGCCGCGATCCTGGTCGCCGAGCCCACGCGGCTGATCCCGGTGCGCGGCCATCGCAGCTCCATCAACTTCACCGCCATCGCCACGGGCATCCAGGCCCACAGCTCCACCGGGCGGGGGCACAACGCCAATTGGGACCTCGCGCCCTTCGTGCTGGACATGCGCGGCATCATGCGGCGGCTGCGCGACGACCCCGCGTTGCAGGACGCTGCCTATGACCCGCCGTTCAGCGACTTCAACTTGGTGATCGACAATTTCGGCGCGCCGGTGAACATGACCGTGCCCCGCGCCACGGCCCGCATCAAGTTCCGCTACTCCGCCCGGATCGACCCCGCGCCGATCATCCGGGAGGTGGAGGAGGCCGCGGCGCGGGCGGGGGTGGAGCTGGTCGCCGTCGCGGAAGGCAAGCCCCCCGAGCTGCCCGCCGACCATCCGCTGATCGCCCGCTGCGTGGCCCTGCGCGGGGCGGCGGCGCGCACAGCGCCGTATGGCACCGATGCCTCCGAGCTGAACGCCATCGCGCCCTGCGTCATCATGGGGCCGGGCGATATCGACGTGGCGCACACGCCGGGCGAGTCCGTGCGGCTGGATGAATTGGCCGAGGCGGTGCCGGTGTTCATGCGGCTGGCGGAGGAGGTGGCCGGCCAGATGGGATGAGTGCGGCCGCCTTCTCCTGAGGGTGGCGCCGTGCTCGGCGGCGTCAAGGCGCGCTTCGCTCAAGAGCCTTGACCCCGCCTGCGCGCGGCGCCTTTCGGGTGGAAGGCCGGGACGAGGAAACGGCCCCTTTCAGCCGAACAAGGAAACGGGGGGAAGAAGAGGCTCACTTCCTCCCATTCTTCGCATGTCGGCACGCGCTTCGTTTCGCTAGGCGCTGTCAAGGCCCTTAAGCGCAGCGTGCCTTGACAGCGCCTAGCGAAACGCAAGCACAATCGCAAGACGCGACGGAGCCCACGCGGCGCTTTCGGTTATCCCTTCACCCCGGACATCGCGATCCCCCGCACGAAGAATCGTTGCAGGAACAGGAACAGCAGGATCAGCGGCACGGTGGCGAGCGTGGCGCCGGCGAAGGTTTCGCCCCAGTTGGGCAGCTGGCCCGGGGCGACGGATTGCGCCACGGCGATCTGGATCACCGCGTTGCGCGGCGAGGACAGGATCACCAGCGGCCACAGAAACGCGTTCCACGAGAACAGGAAGATCACCAGCGCCAGCGTGGCCAGCGCCGTGCGCACATTGGGCAGAACCACGCTCCAGAAGATGCGAAAATGCCCGGCGCCATCGATGCGCGCGGCTTCGTCCAGCTCGCGCGGCAGTTCCTCGAAAGCCTGGCGCAGCAGGAACAGGCCGAACGGGCTGGCGATCCACGGGATGAACACGCCCACCAGCGTGTCCTGAAGCCCGAGCCCGGCGACGGTCATGTAGAGCGGCACCATCAGGCTCTCGATCGGCAGCAGGAAGGTCATCAGCACCAGCGCGAACACCACGTTCGCGCCGCGGAAGCGCATGCGGGTCAGCGCATAGGCGGCGGGCGCGCAGATCGCCAGCGTGAAACCCACCTGGCAGAGCGAGACGATGGCCGAGTTCACCATCGCCCCGCCCGCGCCGCGCAGGCGGAACAGCTGGGTGAAATTCTCCAGCGTCGGCGTGAGGGTGATGAAGGTGCGCCAGGACAGCGGCTTCACGTCGCGGAAAATCTCGAGCTGCGGCTTGAAGGACGAGGCGACGATCCACGCATAGGGCATCAGGAAGAAGGCGCAGATCGCCAGCAGAACCAGAATCCCCGCGATGATCCGCAAGGGCTTCAATAGTTCCACCGCGCGCGCAGCAGCCGCATCTGCAACAGCGAGATGGCGAGCACGACGAGCATGAACACCACCGACACCGCCGAAGCCAGGCCCGGCTGCTGAAGGTTGAAGGCCAGGGTGTAGATGTCGAAGGCGAGGAAGTTGGTGGTGCCCTCCGGGCCGCCGCCGGTCATGATCAGCGGCGGCGCGAAGGCCTGCAGCGAGAACACCGTCATCATCACCACCACGAACACGGTGGTGCGCGCCAGCAGCGGCAGGGTGACGTGCCACAGACGCTGCGCGGTGTTGGCGCCGTCGATGGACGCGGCTTCCTCCACCTCGGCCGGAATGGATTGCAGGCCGGAGAGGAACAGCACCGTGGCGAATCCCGTCTGCTGCCACAGCATCATCAGGATGATCGAAGGCAGCGCCTGCGCCTTGCTGGTGAGAAAGGCGAGGCGCGGCAGGCCGATGGCCGACAGCGCGCTGTTGACCAGGCCGTTGTTCGGCTCCAGCAGGAAGGTCCACATCGTGGCGATCACCACCGCGGAGGTCACCACCGGCAGGAACACGATGGTGCGCACCACCGCCCGCGCCGGCAACCTGCCGTTGAGATAGGCGGCGAGCAGGAAGGCGGTGGGAATCACCGTCGCCACCACGCCGGCGGCGAAGCCGAAGGTCACCAGGAAGGCCTGCTGCCGGTCGGGGTCGGTGAAGACATACAGGTAGTTCTCCAGCCATACGAATTTCCGCAGGCCGGGATTGAGGAGTTCGAAATCGTACAGCGAGTCGCGCACCATCTGCGCGACCGGCCAGTACTGGAACACCGCGAGCAGCAGCAGGAACGGGCCGAGGAAGGCGGCCACCGTGAGCCAGTGGCCGACCGCCCGCCCCGCTGCCGTGGATGTGCTCAGCGGGACAGGATCGGCTGAAGCGTGCGCGCCGCCTGGTCCAGCCGCGTCTTGGGGTCCGCGCCATAGGCGATGTCACGCAGCGCGTCGGTGACGATCTTGTCGTACTGGGCGAACTTGGCCGAGGGCGGGCGCGGGTGGCCCCATTGCAGCAGCTGCTGGGCGAAGATGTTCAGCGGATACTGCTGAAGCTCGGGGATTTTCGGATAGACCGATTTCAGCACCGGCAGGATGCGCTGCACCCGGGCGAACTCCTCCGCCGCCTTGCCGGTGCTGAGATCCACCGCGAACTTCGCCGCCTCGTCCTTGTGGCGGGACTTGGCCATCACGCCCAGCGTGATGCTGCCGGTATGCACGATCGGCGTCTTGGCATAGGGCATCGGCGTGACACCCCATTTGAAGCCGGGATCGTTGTTGACCAGGCCGGCGATGAAATAGGACGTGTCCAGCGTGAAGCACGCCTTCTTGTCCTGGAAGGCGTTGGGAATGCCGGCCTTCGGCGTGATCTTCGCGGTGTTGAACATGCCCTGGAAGAAGGTGGCGCCCTCCACCGCCTCCGGCGTGTTCAGCCAGCCCTGCGCGGTCTTGCCGTCGGGCGCCACGGCGAAATAGGTCTTGTAAACGGAGCTTTCCACCGGCGCGTTGGGGTCGCCATAGGTGCGCAGGAAGGGCAGGTCGCGATAGACGAAGCCGGGCGTGGCCGCGCCGAAGCGGCTGGGCGCCAGGCCCCAGACGGTGACGTTGTCCCCCTCGCCCTGCTGGCATTTCTTGAACGCGTCCATCGCCTGCGCCCAGGTCCAGGCCTTGTTCAGCTCGCGCGGCGGCGTGGGGATGCCGGCCTTTTCCAGCATGTCCGCATTGTAGAACAAGGCCAGCGTGGTCTGCTGCGTGCCCGGCGAGTAGAGCTTGCCCTCGTAGCTGTGCTCGATCAGCGTGGCCGGCACCAGATCGTCCTTGAACCCGGCCGGCAGGTAGGAATCGAGCGGCAGCAGGATGCCGGAGGCGGCGTAGGTCTGGGTGTTCGGCCCGTCATACACCACCACGTCCGGCGGGTTGCCGGAGGCGGCGAGCACGCTGATCTTGTCGGCGAGCTGGCCGAACGGCACCTCGGCGATATCCATCTTGATGCAGGGATTGTCCTTCTCGAAGGCGGTGATCTGCCAGGGGAAGGGCGGGTTGTTCTGGGGCTTGAGCAGATGCAGCGTCAGCACGCCCTTGGGACAGGCGGCGGTGGGCGCGCTGACATCGTCGTCGGCGCGCGCCGCGGCGGGAATGGCGAGCAGGGCGAGAGCGAGCAGAAGCGGGCGCATCGGCGGTCTCCAGGTCAGCGCGCGGGCGCGGTGCGGCGCAGGGTTTCGAGCATCATGGCGACGAATTTCGCGCGGTCGGCATGAAAAGCGAAGTGGCAATTGGGGGCGCCCTCGCCGCGGCGGTTGGTGTCCACCACCGTGCGGCCCACGGTCAGCGGGCCCTGCGTCTCCACCGCGACATGCAGGAACTCCGTCTCGATCACGCTGGGATCGACGAGATAGGCGACGCACAGCGCGTCGTGCACCGGCGCGGCGCCGCGTTCCTTCATCGGCTGGTTGGCGTCGTAGGCGCCGATGCGCCGGCCGATGAAGCGCGCGGCGGCGGTGCCGGCCGGCGTGCCCATGGCCTCCATTTCACGCACGTCATCGAGCGAGACCAGCGCCTCGTGCGTGGCATCCAGCGGCACCGCCACCAGCTTGCGGAACCCGGCGGCGAAGACCGAGGCGGAGGCGTCGGGGTCGGCCCAGATGTTCATCTCGGCGGACGGCGTCACGTTGCCGTGGTGATGCGCGCCGCCCATCAGCACCACTTCCGGCACGCGCTCCACGAATTTCGGATCGAGCGCGATGGCGGCGGCGATGTTGGACAGCGGGCCGGTGGGCACCAGCGTGATCTCGTCCGTCGCGGCGCGGTAGGTCTCGATCAGGAACTCCACCGCCGAACGGTCCTGCTTGCGGCTGGTGGGTTCGGGGATCGGCAATTCCAGCCCGTGTACGCCGGTGGATTTCTTGATGGCGCGGGGAATGGGGAAATCCGGCCGGGCGATCGGGCGGGCCAGCCCCTCGAACACCGGAATGTCGCCGCGGCCGATGAAATCGAGCACGCGCAGCGAATTGTCCGTGCAGTAGCGCACCTCCACGTTGCCGTTCACGGTGGTGACGCCGACCAGCTCCAGATCGGGATGCAGGGCGGCCATCATGATGGCCACGGCATCGTCCGTGCCGGTGTCCACGTCCAGGATGAGCTTGCGGGCCATGGCGAGTCCTTCAGGATATACGGGCATCGACGCGGCGGATCGCGTCGAGGATATGCGGCACCAGGCCGGGGGCGGGCTCGCGCGCCAGCATCACGTTGGGCGGCTGCACCGGCCGCATATGGCCGAGCGGCACATTGCCCAGCCGGCGCAGGTCGCACACCGTCATGCCCCGCGTCAGCGGCGAGTCCGTCTCCACCGCCACATGCGTGTGCCGGTATTCGATCAGCGAGGGGTCGATGAACGGCACCAGCGCGCAGGGGTCGTGCAGCGAGGCGGTGGTCAGCCCGTGCACCCGGCCGAGGGAAGCGAGGAAGAAATCGAGCAGGTCGGCCATGGTGTTGGCGAGCCTGCCGCCGCCGCGCAGCGAGGCGATGCCGGCCGCGTCCACCCCCACCCGGCGCGTGACGTCCAGCCCGACCATCCACAGCTTCACGCCGCTTTTCAGCACGATATCCGCCGCCTCGGGGTCGCAGTAGATGTTGAACTCGGCCACCGGCGCGGTGTTGCCCACCCCGGTGCTGCCGCCCATGATGGTGATGCCGCGCAGCCATTCCGCCAGCTTCGGCTCCAGCCGCAGCGCGAGGCCGAGATTGGTCAGCGCGCCCACCGCGGCAATCACCAGCTCGCCCTTGTGCGCGTGGGCGAGGCGGATGATCAGCTCCACCGCGTGCTCGCTCACCACGTCGCGGTCGGGCTCCGGCAGCTCCGCGCCGTCCATGCCGGACTTGCCGTGCACCGCCCCGCCATGCACGCGCGCGCCCACCAGCGGGCCTTCCGCCCCGCGCGCCACGGGAATGTCCAGCCGCGCCAGCGTGCACAGGCGCAGCGCGTTGCTGGTGACCAGGTCGATCGACTGGTTGCCGAACACGGTTGTGACGGCGAGCAGGTCGAGATGCGCGGCCGCGTAGAGCAGGGCGACCGCGTCGTCATGACCGGGGTCGCAATCCAGGATCAGCTTCGTCACCACGCATCCCATCGTCCGCAATCGGGCGAGGCTAAAGCAGGAAGGGGCGCGCTGAAAAGCGCCGGCCCTTGCTTGACCCGCCTCCGCAATGCGCCAAAGCTGCCCGGGATGGGAGAAACGCAGCCATGAATGACGGATTTGCCTATATCGACCGCTTCGCGCCGGGCCTGCCGGACCCCACGCCGAAATTCGCGGGGTTCCCGCCCTTCAACTTCATCGGTGGCCACAACGACCCCGAGGAAATCCCGCGCGACGCGCTGGCCGAGGCCGCCAGCCGGGTGATCCGGCGCGAGGGCGCGGCGCTGGCCATGTACAATCTCGGCGTGGGGCCGATGGGCTATCCGCCGCTGCGCCGCTTCGTGGCGGACAAGCTGGCCCGCCACAGAGGCATGGCGATCACCGCCGATGACGTGCTGATCACCTCCGCCTCCGGCCAGGGCATCGACTTCGTCTGCCGCCTGCTGCTGCAGCCGGGCGACACGGTGCTGGCCGAGGAGTTCTGCTACGCCGGCGCCATCGGCAAGTTCAGCCGCATGGGCATGAACGTGGTGAGCATGAAGCTCGATGACGACGGCATCTGCATCGACGCGCTGGCGGCCACGCTCGCGGAGCTGAAGGAAAAGGGCGTCACGCCGAAATTCCTCTACACCATCCCCACCATCCAGAACCCCACCGGCAGCATCCTGCCGCTGGAGCGCCGCCACGCGCTGCTGGCGCTGTGCAAGCAGTATGGCGTGCCGGTGTTCGAGGACGAGTGCTACGCCGATCTGGTGTGGGCCGGCGGCGCGCCGCCCTCGCTGTACGCGCTGGCGCCGGACCAGGTGATCCATATCGGCTCCTTCTCCAAATCCCTCGCCCCCGCCTTGCGCGTCGGCTACGCGGTGGCGGCCTGGCCGGTGCTGAGCCGCATGCTGTCGTGCAAGACCGATGGCGGTACCGGCGCGCTGGATCAGATGGTGATCGCCGAATATTTCTCCGCCCATTTCGACGACCACATCGCTCGCTTCACCGCCGTTCTGTCGGAGAAGCTGGACACGATGGTGGAGGCGGTGGCGCGCGAGTTCGGTACCTCCGTGGAGATGTTCAAGCCCAAGGGCGGCATCTTCCTGTGGCTCAAGCTGCCGGACCAGGTGGACGTGCGCACGCTGATCAAGCCGGCGGCGGATGCCGGCATCAACTTCAACCCCGGCCCGGAATGGGCCTGCGGCGGGCCGGCGGCCAAATCCTATCTGCGGCTGTGCTTCGCCCTGCCGTCGAAGGAGAATATCCGCGAGGGCGTGGCGGCGCTGGCGCGGGTGTGCTTCGCGCAGACCGGCATCCCCGCCTTCAGCGACAACAGCCGCAACGTCGCTTGATCCATGGGCAGGGCGGCCGTGCTCGCATTGGCCGTCCTGCCTGTCGCGGCGCACGCGGCGGAGCCGTGGGACGTGCAGCAGAGCGAGCTCTGCCTCGCCGCCATCGCCACGGCGGAGAAGAGCTTCGCCCTGCCGGACAAGCTGCTGGGCACCATCGCCAAGGTGGAGAGCGGCCGTCCCGTCGGCAGCCTCACGGATATCCGCCCCTGGCCCTGGACCATCAACGCCGATGGCGAGGGCCAGTTCTACGACACCAAGGCCCAGGCGGTGGCCGGCGCCATCGCCGGCTTCGCCCATGGCGTGAAGCGCATGGATATCGGCTGCATGCAGGTGAACCTGCAGGCCCACCCCACCGCCTTCACCTCGCTCGACCAGGCGTTCGACCCCGTGGCCAACACCAGCTACGCCGCGAAATATCTCCGCGCGCTGAACGCCGAGGCGGGCGGGGACTGGACCGTCGCGACGGGTCTCTACCACTCCCACACCCCGGCCCTGGCCGCGTCGTATCGCGAGCGCGTGGCGGCGGTGGGGGCCGGCATCCTCACCGGTGTCGGCGGGCCGGAGCCGCTGTATCAGCGCGCCATCCGCCGCGGCACGCTGCGCATCGCGCTGGCCAACGGCAACGTGCTGCTGGTGCGCACCACCCGCCAGCCCGCCGGCCGCCATCCGCGCACCAAGTCGCCCTGCGAGGTGGCGGCGATCCTGGCGCCGCTGCTCAACCAGCCGCCCAAGCGGTGTTCCCGTTCCTGACCCGAGGCCTGCCATGACCGACGCGCCCAAGCCCACGCTGCGCCACGACTATCGCCCGCCCGCCTTCCTGGTGGACGAGGTGGAGCTGGACTTCGACCTCGGCGCCGCCGACACGCGGGTGCGCTCCCGGCTGAAGCTGCGGCGCAATCCCGCCCATGACGGCGCGGCGCCGCTGCGTCTGGATGGCGAGGCGCTGGAGCTGCTGGCGCTGCGGCTGGACGGCGCGGCGCTCGGCGCCAACCGCTACAGAAGCGACGACTCCGGCCTCACCGTCGCCGAGGTGCCCGACGCCTTCACGCTGGAGGTGGAGACCCGCATCGCGCCGGACGCGAATTCCGAGCTGAGCGGCCTCTACACCTCCGGCGGCAATTTCTTCACCCAGTGCGAGGCGGAGGGCTTCCGCCGCATCACCTATTTCCCCGACCGGCCGGACGTGATGGCCCGCTTCACCACCACGCTCCGCGCCGATCGCGCGACCTGCCCCGTGCTGCTGTCCAACGGCAACCCGGACGGGGCGGGGGTGGAGGGCGCGCGGCATTGGGCACGCTGGGTCGATCCGCACCCCAAGCCCTCCTACCTGTTCGCGCTGGTGGCGGGCGATCTGGTCGCGGTGCGCGACCATTTCCGCACCCGCTCCGGCCGTGAGGTTGCGCTGGCCATCTGGGTGCGGCGCGGCGACGAGGACAAGTGCGGCCACGCCATGCACGCGCTGAAAACCTCGATGCGCTGGGACGAGGATGTCTATGGCCTGGAATACGACCTCGAAATCTTCAACATCGCCGCGGTGTCCGACTTCAACATGGGCGCGATGGAGAACAAGGGCCTCAACGTCTTCAACACCAAATACGTCCTCGCCCGGCCGGACACCGCGACGGATGGCGACTACCAGGGCATCGAGACGGTCATCGCCCACGAATACTTCCACAACTGGACGGGCAATCGCGTCACCTGCCGGGACTGGTTCCAGCTCTCCCTGAAGGAGGGGCTGACGGTGTTCCGCGACCAGCAATTCTCCGCCGACCAGGGCAGCGAAGCGGTGAAGCGGCTGCACGACGTGCGCGGGCTGCGCGCCGCCCAGTTCCCCGAGGATGCCGGCCCGCTGGCCCACCCCGTGCGGCCGGATTCCTATGTCGCCATCGACAATTTCTACACGGCGACGGTGTACCAGAAGGGCGCGGAGGTGGTGCGCATGATGCACCGGCTGCTGGGCGTGGACGGGTTCCGCAAGGGCATGGATCTCTACTTCGCCCGCCACGACAACCAGGCGGTGACGATCGAGGATTTCATCGCCGCCCTGCAGGATGGCGGCGGGCGCGACCTCTCCGCCTTCGTCGGCTGGTACGCCCAGGCCGGCACGCCGGAACTGCATGCGAGCGACAGCCACGACGAAGCCGCGCGCCGCTACACGCTCACCCTGCGCCAATCCACCCCGCCCACGCCGGGCCAGAATGCCAAGGCCCCGCTGCCGATTCCCGTGGCCACCGGGCTGCTCGACGCCGAGGGGCGCGAGATCGCCACGCGCATGCTGCTGCTGACCGAGGCCGAGCAGAGCTTCGTGTTCGAGGATGTCGCGACCCCGCCGGTGCCCTCGCTGCTGCGCGGCTATTCCGCGCCGGTGAAGCTGGTGGGCCTGTCGCGCGAGCGCCTGCGCTTCCTCGCCACCCACGACACCGATCCGTTCGTGCGCTGGGATTCCCTGCAGAGTTACGCGACGGCGCTGATGCTCGACGCCGTTCCCGCCGGCACCGCCACGCTGGAGGACGGGCTGCGCGCGGCGCTGGCCGCCGTGCTCGATGGCGCGGATACCGATCCCGCCTTCGCGGCGGAAGCGCTGATGCTGCCCGGCGAGGCCTATGTCGCGGACCAGATGGCGGTGGTGGATACCGACGGCATCCACGCCGTGCGCATGGCGCTGCGCGTGGCGATCGGCCAGGCGCTGGACGCCAAGCTGCGCGACACCTATGCCCGGCTCGGCGACACCGACCCGGCGCGGATCGACGGCGTCGCGATGGGGCGGCGCGCGCTGCGCAATATCTGCCTCGGCTACATCGCCGCCGCCGGCGACGCGGCGCTGGCCGCCGCGCAGTTCCACGAAGCCGGCAACATGACCGATTCGCTCGCCGCGCTGTCCGCCCTCGGCGCCAGCGACAATCCGTACCGGCAGGATGCGCTGGCCACATTCCACGCGCGCTGGCGCGACGAGCCGCTGGTGCTGGACAAATGGTTCGCCATCCAGGCGATGTCGCCCCGTCCCGGCGTGCTCGACGACATCGCCGCGCTGTACCGCCATCCGGATTTCGACACGCGCAACCCCAACCGCTTCCGCGCCCTGGTCGGCAGCTTCGCCTTCGGCAATCCGCGCTGGTTCAACGATTCCAGCGGCGCGGGCTACGCTTTTCTGGCCGACGCCATCATCGCGCTCGATCCCAGCAACGGCCAGACCGCCGCCCGGCTGGTCAGCCCGCTCGGCGCCTGGAAACGCCAGAAGCCGGCGCGCCAGGCGCTGATGCGCGGGCAGCTCGAACGCATCCTCGCGGCGCCGGGGCTGAGCCGGGGGACCGCGGAGATGGCGGGCAAGTCGCTCGGCGCTTGATGCAGGTGGCGCCTTCGCTTTTCTGATGGTGCTTGCGTTGGGTTCGAAAGGCGTCGCGCGTGGATGCCGTCAAGGGACTTGAGCGAGGCGACCCTTGACGGCAGCGAGCACGGCGCCACCCTCGCACAAGGCCGAGCCCACACCTACGCCTTCGGCAACCACACCACGAAGCGCGCGCCGATCACCCGCCCGCTCTCATCCCGCCGGTTCTCCGCGGCGATGCGGCCCTTCAGCGCCTCCACGATCTGCCGGCTGATCGACAGGCCCAGGCCGGAATGCTGGCCGAAATTCTCGCCCTGCGGCCGCTCGGAATAGAACCGGTCGAAGATGTGCTCCAGCTTGGCCTCGGGAATGCCCGGCCCCTCGTCCTTCACGCTGATCTCCACCATGCTGCCGGTTTCCCGCGCGGTGATCAGGATCTTTCCGTTCGGGGGCGAAAAGCTCCTGGCATTGCCGATCAGGTTGCGCAGCACCTGCACCAGCCGCCCTTCCACCGCCTGCACCACCAGGCTCTCGGCCCCGCTCTCCGGCGGCACCACCACCACCGCGGGGTCGTTCTCGCGGCGCGTCGCTTCGTCGATCTCGGCGAGGATGGCGAGCATCGGCGCCACGTCCACCGGCTCGGTCGCGGCACGGGACAGTTCGGCGTCGATGCGGCTGGCATCGGAAATGTCGCTGATCAGCCGGTCCAGCCGCGCCACGTCGGAGCCGATGATGCCCAGCAGATGCCGCTGCTTGTCCGGCGCCTCCACCCGGCGCAGCGTCTCGATGGCGCTGCGGATGGAGGAGAGCGGGTTCTTGATCTCATGCGCCACATCCGCGGCGAACCCCTCGATCGCGTCCATCCGCGCCCACAGCGCGCGCGCGGAATCCGACAGCGCATGGGCGAGTTCGCCGATCTCGTCGCGCCGCCGCATCAGCGAGGGCGGAATTTCGCCGCTGCGCCCGCTGCCCTCGCGCATCGCCTCGGCCGATTGGGCGAGGCGCAGGATGGGCCGGGCGATGGTGAGCGACAGGTACCACGAGAGCAGCACGGTCAGCACCAGCGCCAGCGAGAACAGCGCCAGGATCGACAGCCGCACCGCCAGCAGGCTGTCGTCCACCTCGCGCGCCTCGCGCGTCAGCAGCACGATGCCCACGGTGTTGCGGTTGCGCTGCACGGGCTCGGACACCGTCACCAGCAGGCGGTTGTCCTCCGTGCGGCGGATATAGGGCGGCATCTCCCGGCTCTGGTTGGAGCCGGTCAGCCGCACCTCCTCCTTCACGTCCGGCTGCCAGTCCGGCCCGGCGGCGGTGGGGCCGATATCCAGCAGCGGCGTCTGCTCGCCATGCGGCAGCAGGCGCAGGATGCGGTCGTAGATCGCGCCGACCGTGCCGACGAACGGGCCGCGCTCCACCGCAGGCGGCAGCGGCTCGGTCACCACCGCCCCGCCCGCGCCCTGGCGCACCCGGCTGTCCGCCACCAGCTGGCCGTCCGGCGCGTACAGCTTGGCCTGGGCGTTGGGCGTGGGCTCGGTCAGCCGGCGCAGCAGCGGGCGGGCCTGGTCCGGGGCCAGCTTGGGCGCCTCGCCGTCGTTCTCGCGCACCGCCGCCTCGCCCAGGGCGCCCGCGAAGATGCGCGCCTGCTCGCGCAGCGTGGTGACCTCGGCCTGCAGCAGCCCGTTCTGGTACTGGTCCAGATACAGCAGCGCCGCCAGCAGCAGGGCCAGCGGCAGGGCGTTCACCAGCAGGATGCGGCGCAGCAGCGGCGAGACCCAGCGCGAGCGCAGCCGCTTGGGCGCGGTGGCGGAGGCGGCGACAGGCAGCACGCCGCTGTCGGGCATCATCCCTCCTTGTATTTGTAGCCGATGCCGTAGAGCGTCTCGATGGCGTTGAAACTGTCGTCGATGGCGCGGAACTTCTTGCGCACCCGCTTGATGTGGCTGTCGATGGTGCGGTCGTCCACGTAGATGTTCTCGCCATAGGCGGCATCGATCAGCTGGTCGCGGGACTTCACCATGCCCGGCCGCGTGGCCAGCGCCTTCACCAGCAGGAACTCCGTCACGGTCAGCTGGATGTCCTTGCCCTTCCAGGCGCATTGGTGCTTGGTCTCGTCCAGCACCAGCTCGCCGCGCACCATCACCCCGGCCGGCGTGGCGCCGGACCCCTCGGCGCGGCTGGCCTCGTTGCGGCGCAGCAGGGTGCGGATGCGCTCGATCAGCAGGCGCTGGCTGAACGGCTTGGTGATGTAGTCGTCCGCGCCGAGGCGCAGGCCCATCAGCTCGTCCACCTCCTCGTCCTTGCTGGTGAGGAAGATCACCGGCAGGGAGGAGCGGGCGCGCAGCCGCTGCAGCAGCTCCATCCCGTCCATGCGCGGCATCTTGATGTCCAGCACCGCGAGATCGACCGGCCGGGCGATGATGCCCTGCAAGGCGGATTCGCCGTCGGTATAGGTGCGGACCTGGAAACCCTCCTGCTCCAGCGTCATGGTCACGCTGGTGAGGATGTTGCGGTCGTCATCGACCAGGGCAATGGTTGGCATAAGATCTCTCTTGCGGACGGAACGGTAGGAGCTCGACCGTGGCCGGCTTCCGGCCGGTGGCGGACGCTCGGAACAAAGCGCGGCCAGAATATGGCCGAGACCCCCGTCGGTGGGCTGACCCGCCGTCGAAACGTGAATGTAGTGCGCCCGGCACGATTTTGCCATTCTTCCGAGCGGATGTGGCCCCGTTCCGGCTTCCCGAACGACGCAAGGAGCTCCCGATGAGCGCAAAGCCCGAGGCCCCGTTCAAGGCTCCCGACGAAGCCCGGCGCCTGATGCGGCGCGCCCGCTGGGCGACGCTGGCGACCCTGGCGCCCGCCACCGGCGCACCCTACGCGTCGCTCGTCACGGTGGGCACCGACATGGACGGGACGCCGCTCGTGCTGATCTCGCGGCTCGCCGTCCACACCCGCAACATCGAGGCCGACAACCGCGTCTCGATCCTGTTCGCCGACGTCGGCGAGGGGGACCCCTTCGTCCATCCGCGCGTCAGTGTCACCGCGTCGGCCCACAAGGTCGCGGGTGACGAGCGCGTGCAGCGCCGGTTCCTGGCCCGCCATCCCGATGCGGCGCTCTATGTCGGGTT
>CAMFLK010000068.1 GCA_945957135.1 uncultured Rhodospirillales bacterium | reverse complement strand
CCTCGCCGCGCGCGCCTTCGGTGATCAGGCAGCCCGAGCCGTAGATGCCGGTCGGGTGGAACTGCACGAACTCCATGTCCTGCATCGGCAGGCCGGCGCGCAGCACCATGCCGTTGCCGTCGCCGGTGCAGGTATGGGCGGAGGTGCAGGACAGATAGGCGCGGCCGTAGCCGCCGGTGGCGAGCACCACGGTCTGGGCGCGGAAGCGGTGCATGGAGCCGTCTTCCAGGCACCAGGCCATCACGCCGCGGCAGGCGCCCTCCTCGTCCATGATGAGGTCGAGCGCGAAATATTCGACGAAGAACTCCACGCCGTGCTTCAGGCTCTGCTGATAGAGCGTGTGCAGAATGGCGTGGCCGGTGCGGTCGGCGGCGGCGCAGGCGCGGAGCGCGGGGGCCTTGCCGTATTCGGTCATGTGGCCGCCGAACGGGCGCTGGTAGATGCGCCCGTCCTCGGTGCGGCTGAACGGCACGCCGAAATGCTCCAGCTCGTAGATCGCCGGCACCGCCTCGCGGCACATGTATTCGATGGCGTCCTGGTCGCCCAGCCAGTCCGACCCTTTGACGGTGTCGTACATGTGCCAGCGCCAATCGTCCTCGCCCATGTTGCCGAGCGAGGCGCCGATGCCGCCCTGGGCGGCGACGGTGTGGCTGCGGGTGGGGAACACCTTGGTGATGCAGGCGGTCTTCAGCCCCGCCGAGCCCATGCCCAGCGTGGCCCGCAGCCCCGCCCCGCCCGCGCCGACCACCACCACGTCGTAGGTGTGGTCGATGACCGTGTAGGCGCCGGCGGCGGGTTTGGAAATCGCGTTCATGGCCGAGTCCGATCGTGCAGATACTATCCGGCGAAGGCGAGCTTGAGCACCGAGATCGCGGCGGCCAGCCCGAGCAGCGCCACCCCCGCCTTCATGGCGAGAATCCAGGCCAGGCGCGGGCGCTCGGTATGGATGTAGTCCTCGATCACCACCTGCAGGCCGAGCTGGAGGTGATGGAACACCGCCAGGATCAGCGCCAGCAGCAGCGTGGCGTTCACCGGATGGCCGGCCCAGGCCACCACCGCGGCGCGCGGCAGGCCGGCGAGGTGGATGGCGGCATAGACGAACCACAGGGTGAGCGGCACCAGCGCGATGGAGGTGACGCGCTCCGCCCACCAATGGCCGGTGCCGGAATGGGCCGCGCCCAGCCCTCGCGCGCGGGACAACTGGGACCGCATCACGGCGATTTCGGGGGATTTGCTCATGCGCGCGGGCCTTATGCGGCGAGGAGGACGATGAGCCAGGTCAGGATGGTCAGCGCCAGCGCCGCGCCGGGCACCAGCTTGTCCGTCACCCGCACCGTGGGCAGGGTGAAGCCGTTGCCGGCATCCCAGAACAGGTGCCGCACCCCCGCGCAGAAATGGTACCAGAGGGCCGCCGTCCAGCCGAACAGCATCAGATAGCCAACCGGCGAGCGCAGGAAGGACGAGACCGTGGCATAGGCCGCGTCCGACGTGGCGGCGGCGACCAGGAACCACACCAGCAGCAGCGTGCCGGCGGCCAGCGCCACGCCGGAAATGCGATGGGAAATCGACAGCTTCGCCGTCATCGGCAGCCGGTAGATCTGCAGGTGCGGCGAAATCGGCCGGCGGACCAGCCTGCCGTCGGAGCTGCGGCCGACCATCAGCGCGTCGCGGATATCCGTCATGCCCAGGGGCACTCCCAGAACCATTCGGTTGCGAACGATGCATTACCGCCGCAACCCCCGCGGGGTCAACGCGTGCCCTCTTGAAATCCCCCGCCCGCGACCCGAGAATGAACGTTCATTCGCATCCGGATCCACCGCATGGCCGACGCCGAACCCATTGACCGCCGCCACCAGATCGCCGAGGCCGCCGCCGCCTGCTTCGCCCGCTCCGGCTTCCAGGGGGCGAGCATGCAGGAAATCTGCGCCGCCGCGGGCATGAGCGCCGGCGCGCTCTACCGCTATTTCCCGGGCAAGGCCGCCATCGTGCTGCACATCGCGGAGAGCGAGCGCCAGCATTACGTCTCGCTGTTCGCCCCGCTGGCCACCGCCGCCGACCCGCTCGCCGCGCTATGCGAGATCGGCCGCGGCTTCCTCGCCGCGCATTTCGCCAATGGCGGCGGCCTGCTGACCGCGGACGTGATCGCCGAGGCCGGGCGCAACCCTGAGGTGCGCGCGGCGTTCGAGGCCAATGCGAAGCTGGTCCGCGACATGATCTGCGGCGCCCTGCGCCGGGGCCAGGGCAACCTCACCGTGGACCCCGCGCTGGACATCGAGGCCGCCTGCCATCTGCTGATGTCCCTCGGCGACGGGCTGTGCGCCCAGCGCGTCGGCTCCGCCCTGCCGCCCGAGCGGGTGATGGACGCCATGGACCTGCTGCTCACCCGCTTCTTCCGGCCGCCGCAATGAAACGCATCCTGCCGCTGCTCGCCCTCCTGCTCGCCGCCGCCGCGCCGCCCCCGGCGGTGACCGTGGTGCCGGCCAGCGAGGCCGAGATCGTCGAGACCGTCACCCTCACCGGCAGCCTCGCCGCGCGCGAGGAGGTGATGGTCAGCCCCCAGGTGGACGGGCTCGCCATCACCGAAATCCTCGCCGAGGAGGGCGATCGCGTGGCCCAGGGCCAGGTGCTCGCCCGGCTCAACCGCGACACGCTGCTGGCCAACCAGGCCCAGATCGGCGCCCAGCTCGCCCGCGCCGAGGCTGCCGCCGCCCAGGCGCGCGCCCAGATCGCCCAGATGCAGGCCACCGCCGTGCAGACCGCCGACGCGCTGGCCCGCGCCCGGCAGCTCGCCCAGAGCGGCACCGCCTCCCGCGAGACGCTCGAGCAGCGCGAGGCCGCCAGCCAGGTCGCCATCGCCCAGGCCGACGCCGCCAAGGGCGCCCTGGCCGCGGCGCTGGCCGACCGCGCCATGGCCGAGGCCCAGCTGCGCGAAATCACCCTGAAGCTCGACCGCACGGACATCCGCGCCCCCGTCGCCGGAACCATCAGCCGCCGCACCGCCCGGGTCGGCGCCGTCGCCGGCATGTCCGCCGACACGCTGTTCCGCCTGATCGCCGACGGCGCGCTGGAGCTGGAAGCCAATGTGCCGGAAACCGTGCTGGCCCGGCTGCGCCCCGGCCAGCCCGCCGAGATCGCCATCACCGGGCACGATCGTCCGCGCCCCGGCCATGTCCGCCTCGTCTCCCCCGAAGTGGGCGCGCAGAGCCGCCTCGGCCGCGTGCGCATCGCGCTCGATGACAGCGCCGGCCTGCCCCTCGGCGGCTTCGGCCGCGCGACCGTGGAAATCGGCCGCGGCCGCGGGGTGACCGTGCCGCTCTCCGCCGTGCTCATCCGCAACGGCCGCGCCGAGGTGCAGGTGGTGGCCGACGGCACCGTCTCCACCCGCGCGGTGACGCTGGGCCTGCGCGATGGCACGCGCGCCCTGGTGCGAAGCGGCGTTGCCGAGGGGGAACGCGTGGTCGCGGTGTCCGGCACCTTCGTGCGCAATGGGGATCGGGTCACGCCGGTCGCGGTGAAGTAAGAAAGCAAGGAAGAATGTTCTTTTTTGAAAAAAAGAACCAAAAAACTTTTATCCGTTGGAGTCGTGCGTCGGCTCTTCTTTCCCGCTGACCATGGCCTTCCCCATCTCCGGCGCCTCCGTGCGCCATCCCACCCCCGCGCTGGTGCTGTTCGCCGTGCTCACGGTGCTCGGCCTGGTCGCCTTCCGCCTCATCCCCATCACCAACGCGCCCAACGTGGACGTGCCGATCATTTCGGTGAAGGTGCTGGAGGCCGGCGCGGCGCCCGCCGACCTGGAAACCCAGGTCACCAAGAAGATCGAGGACGCCGTCGCCGCCATTCCGGGCATGAAGCACGTCACCTCCTCGGTCACCGACGGCCAGTCCCAGACCCTCATCGAGCTGCGCCTGGAAGTCAGCACCGACCGCGCGCTGAACGACGTGAAGGACGCGGTGGCGAAGATCCGCGCCGACCTGCCGCGGGCCATCGAGGAGCCGATCATCGAGCGCATAGACGTGGTCGGCCAGCCGAGCCTGACCTATGCCGCCGCGGCGCCGGGCATGACGCCCGAACAGCTGTCCTGGTTCGTGGACGACACCGTCATCCGCAGCCTGCAGGGCACCGCCGGCATCGGCCAGGTGCGGCGCATCGGCGGCGTCAGCCGCGAAATCCGCGTCACGCTCGACCCCGCCCGCCTCTCGGCCTACGGCATCACCGCCGGCGACGTGAACGCCCAGCTGCGCGCCACCAGCGTCGATCTCGCGGGCGGGCGCGGCGATCTCGGCGGCCAGCAGCAGACCATCCGCACCCTGGCCGGCGCCACCACGGTCGATGACCTCGCCCAGACCCGCATCGTGCTGCCCGGCGGCCGCGAGGCCCGGCTCGCCGATCTCGGCACCGTCACCGACACCTGGGAGGAACCCACCGGCTTCGCCCGGGTGGACGGCGCCCAGCCGGTGGTCGCCTTCGCCATCTACCGCAGCAAGGGCGCCAGCGAGGTGGACGTGGCCGACCGCGCCCAGACCCGCCTCGCCGAACTCGCCCGCGCCCATCCCGAGGTAAGCTTCCAGCTCATCGACGATTCCGTGCGCATGAGCCGGGCCAGCTACGAGTCCACCATGCACGCGCTCATCGAAGGCGCGGTGCTCGCCGTCGCCGTGGTGCTGCTGTTCCTGCGCGACTGGCGGGCGACGATGCTGGCCGCGCTGGCCATCCCGCTCTCCGTCATTCCCACCTTCGCGGCCATGCTGGCCATGGGCTTCACGCTGAACTTCATCAGCCTGCTCGCCCTGACCCTGGTGACGGGCATCCTGGTGGACGACGCCATCGTGGAGATCGAGAACATCGTCCGTCACATCCGCATGGGCAAGAAGCCTTACGAGGCGGCGATCGAGGCGGCGGACGAGATCGGCCTCGCGGTGGTGGCGATCACGCTGACCATCGTCGCGGTGTTCGCGCCGGTGAGCTTCATGGGCGGCATTCCCGGCCAGTATTTCAAGCAGTTCGGCCTGACCGTCTCCGCCGCCGTGCTGGTCTCGCTGCTGGTCGCCCGGCTGATCACCCCGCTCGCCGCCGCCTATGTGCTGAAGCCGCACCCCGCGAAGGAGGAACGCGAGGGGCGGCTGATGCGCCTGTATGTGCGCGTGCTGCACGCCACCATCGCCGCACCCAAGCGCACGCTGGCCGCCGGCTTCGTGCTGTTCGCCCTGTCGCTGTGGTCCACCACCCTGCTGCCCACCGGCTTCCTGCCGCCGCAGGACATCTCGCGCATCGTCGTCTCGCTCGAACTGCCGCCGGGGTCTGCCCTCGCCGACACCGAGGCGAAAACCGACGAGGCCGCCCGCCTGATCCGCGACATTCCTGAAGTCAGCTCGGTCTTCGTCGTCGGCGGCACCACCCCCACCGGGGCGGGTGCCGAAATTCGCAAGGCGGCGATGACCGTCACCCTCGTGCCGAAAGCCGATCGCGCCCGCCGCCAGAAGGCCATCGAGGCCGAACTCTCCCAGCGCCTCGCCACCATCCCCGACCTGCGCGGCTGGTACGTGAACGATCGCGGGGAACGCGAACTCTCCGTCACCATGACCGGCGACGACCCGGCCGCGCTGGATCAGGCCGTTGCCAAACTCGAAGCCGCGATGCGCCGTCTGCCCGGCTTCAACAACGTCGCCGCCAGCGCGGGGATGGACCGGCCGGAACTGCGCATCGTGCCGCGCGGCGACGAGGCGGCGCGGCTGGGCATCTCCACCGAGGCCATCTCCAACGCGCTGCGCGTCGCCACCATGGGCGACCTCGCCGTGAACCTCGCCAAGCTGCGGGTGGGCGAGCGCCTCATCCCCATCCGCGTGCAGGTGGACGAAACGACGCGCCGCGACCGCGACGCCCTCTCGAGCCTGCCGGTCACCAACGCCCAGGGCCTCGCCGTGCCGCTCGCCGCCGTGGCGGACATCGCCGACGGCAGCGGCCCGTCCTCCATCGAACGCTACGAGCGCCGCCGCCGCGTGGTGCTGGGCGCCGATCTCGATGCCGGGATGGCCCTGGGCACCGCGCTCGAGACCGTCTACGCCCTGCCCGAAGCGAAGAACCTTCCCGCCGGTGTGCGCCTGGTCAATGGCGGAGATGCCGAGATCATGGCCGAGGTGTTCTCGGGCTTCGGCATGGCCATGGGCACCGGGCTGATGCTGGTGCTTGCCGTGCTTGCCCTGCTGCTCGGCGGACTCTTCCAGCCGCTGGTGATCCTGTTCTCGCTGCCGCTTTCGCTCGGGGGTGTGATCCTCGCTTTGGTGCTCACCGGCAACCCGATCAGCCTGCCCGTGGTGATCGGCATCCTGATGCTGCTGGGCATCGTCACCAAGAACGCGATCATGCTGGTCGATTTCGCGGTGGAGGAACGCAAGCGCGGCACCGACCGCATCCACGCCATCATCGAAGCCGGCCGCAAGCGCGCCCGTCCCATCGTGATGACCACCATCGCCATGGTCGCGGGCATGATCCCCAGCGCGCTCGGCCTCGGCGAGGGTGCCGAATTCCGCGCGCCGATGGCCATCGCGGTGATCGGCGGTTTGATCGCCTCCACCGCGCTGTCGCTGCTGTTCGTGCCCAGCTTCCACATTGCCATGGACGATCTGTCGCTGGCCCTGCGCCGCCTGGTGCACTGGCGGCCACGCATCCGCCGGGCGCCGCGGCTGCAAGGGCGCGCGGGGTATTCGGCGAAGTAGGCGAAGACCGGAAGCGCCGCGATGGCGCGTCCGCGAACAGGCCGCTATATCTATCGGCATATAACGTTGCCGGAGGACACCCATGACCGTCATCCAGACCCTGCAGCAGGGCGGCCGCCACCCGTTCCTGGACGGCAAGCCGAAGCGCATGCTGATCGGCGGCAAATGGCTGGAGGCGGCGTCCGGCAAGACTTTCGAGACCATCAACCCCGCCACCGGCGAGGTGCTGGCCCAGGTGGCCGAGGGCGACAAGGAGGACATCGATCGCGCGGTGGCCGCCGCCCGCGCCGCCTTCACCGGCCCGTGGTCGCGCGCCACCCCGTATGAGCGGCAGGCGCTGCTGCTGAAACTCGCCGAGCTGGTCGAGCGGGATTTCGAGGAGCTCACCGCGCTCGACACGCTGGACATGGGCGCGCCGCTCAGCCGCACCCGCAACAATCGCGCCCGCGCGCTGGGCATGCTGCGCTACTATGCCGGCCAGGCCACATCCATCCATGGCGAGACGATCCCCAACTCACTGCCCGGCGAGCACGTCTCCTTCACGCTGAAGGAGCCGGTGGGGGTGGTCGGCGCCATCATTCCCTGGAACGGCCCGCTGACCGCGACGATCTGGAAGATCGGCCCCGCGCTGGCCACCGGCTGCACCGTGGTGCTGAAGCCGGCGGAGGAGGCGCCGCTGACGCCGCTGCGCATCGCCGAGCTGTGCATGGAAGCCGGCGTGCCCGCGGGCGTGGTGAACGTGGTGCCCGGCTATGGCGAGACCGCGGGTGCGGCGCTGGCCGCGCATCCCGACGTGGACAAGGTGGCCTTCACCGGCTCCTGCGGCACCGGCCAGGCGATCGTGCGGGCCTCGGCCGGCAATCTCAAGCGCGTGTCGCTGGAGCTCGGCGGCAAGTCGCCGGACATCGTCTTCGCCGATGCCCATCTGGAGAGCGCGGTGCCCGGTGCGGCGATGGCGGTGTTCGCCAATTCCGGCCAGATCTGCAGCGCGGGCACGCGGCTGTTCGTGGAGAAGCGGGTCTATGACGAGTTCGTCGGCCGCGTCGCGGAATTCGGCAAGGCGCTGAAGGTGGGCGACGGGCTGCGCGACGAGACGCAGGTGGGCCCGCTGGTCTCCGCCCAGCAGCTCGACCGCGTGACCGGCTATCTCGCCATCGGCCGGCAGGAGGGTGCCAGGCCGCTGTCGGGCGGCGAGCGGCTGACCGGGGAGGGTCTGGACAAGGGCTATTTCGTGCCGCCCACGGTGTTCGCCGACGTGAACGATTCCATGCGCATCGCGCAGGAGGAAATCTTCGGCCCGGTGATCTCCGCCATTCCGTTCACCGATATCGAGGAGGTAATCGCCCGCTCCAACGCCACCACCTTCGGCCTGGGCAGCGGCGTGTGGACGCGCGATGTGAGCAAGGCCCACAAGCTGGCCCGCGCCATCCGCGCCGGCTCGGTCTGGGTGAACTGCTACCAGGCGATGGACCCCGCGGTGCCCTTCGGCGGCTACAAGATGAGCGGCTACGGGCGCGAAAGCGGCATGCAGCACGTGGAGGAATATCTCAACGTGAAGGCGGTGTGGATTCGCACCGGCTGATTGGGTAGCGTTCCGGGGAAATCGCCCTACCTGCGAATCACCTTGACCTTGATTTTGACGATCAAGGTCACGATAATCCAAGGCAGGAGTTCGCGATGTCCTAGCATCGCTGCCCTCCTTCGGAACGCTGGCCGGACCTATTCCGGCCGGCGTTTTTCATTATGCGGCCATGCGTTTCCGGTCGTCCAGAGCACACGCTTCTTCCCGCCGGCGCAACGCAAGCACAATCGTCAGCGCGAACGCGCCCCGCCACATCCGCGATGGTGTTTCCCTGAGCGGCACGCTATGTTCGATCAAACATAACGAAGCAAGGAGGACACACCATGGATGCCATCGCGCTCGACCCCAGGCTGCGCCATGCCGGCGCCTTTCTGGCCAAATCCCACCGCATGCTCATCGACGGCAAGTTCGTCGCCGCCGCCTCGGGCAAGACCTTCGCGGTGACCAACCCGGCCACCGGCACCCTCATCGCCAGCGTGCCGGAGGGCGACAAGGCGGATGTCGATCTCGCGGTCGCCGCGGCGCGCCGCGCCTTCGATGGCGGCAGCTGGGCCAAGGTCAGCCCCTCCGAGCGCGGCCGGCTGCTGTGGAAGCTGGCCGACCTGGTTGAGCAGAATCTGGAAGAGCTGGCCGAGCTGGAATCGATCGACAACGGCAAGCCCTATGCCGTGGCCCGTGTGGCGGACCTGCCGCTGGCGGTGGACATGTTCCGCTACATGGCCGGCTGGGCGACCAAGATCACCGGCTCCACCCTCGCGCTGTCGCTGCCGGGCGAATACCTGTCCTACACGCTGCGCGAGCCGGTCGGCGTGGTGGGGCAGATCATTCCGTGGAACTTCCCGCTGCTGATGGCCGCGTGGAAGCTGGCGCCAGCGCTGGCCGCCGGCTGCACCGTGGTGCTGAAGGCCGCGGAGCAGACGCCGATGAGCGCCCTGCGCCTGGCCGAGCTGGTGCAGGAGGCGGGGTTCCCGCCCGGCGTGGTGAACATCCTCACCGGCTTCGGCGAGACCGCCGGCGCCGCGATCTCCGGCCATCCCGATGTGGACAAGGTGGCCTTCACCGGCTCCACCGAGGTCGGTAAGCTGATCGTGCAGGCGGCGGCGGGCAACCTCAAGAAAGTGTCGCTCGAACTGGGCGGCAAGTCGCCGGCCATCATCCTGCCGGATGCCGATCTGGACGCGGCGATCGCCGGGGCGGCGAGCGCCATCTTCTTCAACCACGGCCAGTGCTGCTGCGCCGGATCGCGGCTCTATGCCCACAAGGCGGTGTACGACAAGGTGGTGGCCGGCGTCGCCGACATCGCGGCGAAGATCAAGGTGGGGCCGGGGCTCGACCCCGCCACCGAGATGGGGCCGCTGGTCTCCGACGAGCAGTTCGCGCGGGTGACCAGCTTCATCGCGGATGGGCGGGAATCCGGGGCCCGCGTGGCGGCGGGTGGCGGCCGCGTGGGCAATCTCGGCTATTTCGTGCAGCCCACGGTGCTGGAGAACACCACGCCGGACATGAAGGTGGTGCGCGAGGAAATCTTCGGCCCCGTGGTCTGCGCGCAGCCGTTCGGCGATGACGACCTCGACGCCATCGCGCGCCAGGCCAACGACACGATCTACGGCCTGGCCGCCAGCGTATGGACGCGCAACGGCGGCATCGCCCACAAGCTGGCGCGGCGCATCCGCTCCGGCACGGTCTGGCTGAACTGCCACAACGTGTTCGACGCCTCGCTGCCCTTCGGCGGCTACAAGCAGTCCGGCTGGGGCCGCGAGATGGGCGAGGAGGTGCTGCACAACTACACCGAGGTGAAGGCGGTCACCCAGGCGCTGTAAGTCCGCGATGTGGCGGCGCCCGCCTTCCGGGAAGGCGGGCGTCTTTGGTATCAGAACGTCCCCGCAAAAAAATCGTTTCGGCGGGAACCCATTTGCTCCGGCGGCGTTTAACGTGCTCGCGCGGAAGGTGGGTCCATGGCGGATATCGGAGGCGGGCAGGATAAGGCCGAAGCGGGCGTTGCGGGGCTGGACGACGTCTTGTCCGGCGGCTTTGCCCGCGGCCATGTCTTCCTGGTGGAAGGGGAGCCCGGTACCGGCAAGACCACGCTGGCGACGCAATTCCTGCGCGCAGGCGCCGCGCGCGGCGAAACCGGGCTGTATTTCACCCTGTCGGAAACCGAGGCGGAGCTGCGCCGCGGGGCTGCGTCGCATGGCTGGGCGCTCGAACCGGCGATCACCGTCAAGGAGGTCGTTCCCCCGGATGACCTGATCGACGCCAGCGCCGAGCAGAGCCTGCTCTATTCATCCGATCTGGAACTCGGCGAATTGTTCCGTGCGATGATCGCGGTGTTCGAGGCGCTGCGGCCGGCGCGGGTGGTGATCGACAGCCTGTCGGAAATCCGCCTGCTGGCGCAGAGTTCGCTGCGCTACCGGCGGCAGATCCTCGCGCTGAAGCACTTCCTGGCGGGGCGCGACGCCACGGTCCTGCTGCTCGACGACCTCACGGCGGAGGCGAACGACAAGACGGTGCACAGCATCGTGCATGGCGTGATCCAGATGGAGCAGCGGGCACCGCAATACGGCACGGTGCGCCGGCGGCTGCAGGTGCTGAAATACCGCGGGGAGGCGTTTCGCGCCGGCTATCACGACTTCACCATCCTGCGCGGCGGCTTGGCGGTGTTTCCGCGGCTGGTGGCGGCCGAGCACCGCCGGGCGTTTGCGCGCACCAACCTCAGCAGCGGCATCGCGGCGTTCGATGCCCTGCTCGGCGGCGGGGTGGAAAGAGGGTCGAGCACGCTCGTGCTCGGGCCGGCGGGAACGGGCAAGACGACGATGGCGCTGCAATTCGCCGTCTCGGCCATGGCGCGCGGCAGCCGCGCCGTGATCTTCATGTTCGACGAGGAGCTGGGCCTGTTCCTCCATCGCATGCGCGCCATGGGCTTCGACCTTGAGCCGCTGCGCGACTCGGGCCAGCTTACCATCGACCAGGTGGATGCCGCCGAGCTGTCGCCGGGCGAGTTCAGCCACCGGCTGCGCCACCGGGTGACGGAAAGCGGGGCGGACACGGTGATCATCGACAGCCTGAACGGCTATCAGGCGGCGATGCCGGAGGAGAACGCGCTGATGCTGCACATGCATGAGCTGCTGCAATATCTCAACCGGCAGGGCGCGACGACCTTCCTGACCGTGGCGCAGCACGGGCTGGTGGGCGAGGCGCGCGCGCCCGTGGACCTCACCTATCTCGCGGACACGGTGATGCTGCTGCGCTTCTTCGAGGCGGAAGGCCGCATGCGGCGCGCGCTGTCGGTGGTCAAGAAGCGGACCGGGCTGCATGAGGACACGATCCGCGAATACCATATGGGACAGGGCGGGATTTCCGTCGGCGCGGCGCTGACCGGCTTCGTCGGCGTGATGCGCGGCCTGCCCGCCCAGACGCGCGCGGCGGACCGGGAGGCGGGCCATTCCTGACATCGCCGCCTCGCGCGTGCTGATCCTGGCGCCGCGCGGGCGGGACGCGGCGCTGGCCAGCCAGTTCGTCGGCTCGCTCAGCCTGCGCTTCCTGATCTGCGCGGACATGGCGGCGCTGCGGGCCGCGCTGGGCGAGGACACCTGCTTCTGCATCATGTCCGACGAGGAAATCCGCGGCGCCGACCTGCGCGGTGTCAGCGCGTTCGTGGCGGAGCAGCCGAGCTGGTCCGACCTGCCGATGATCGTGCTGACCCGGCGCGGCGGCGGGGACGGCCCGGCGCGCGGCGGCGGGCTGGCGCCGGCCGAGATGGCGCTGCCCGAGCTGCTCGGCAACGTCACCTTCCTCGAACGCCCGTTCCATCCCGCCACCTTCCTCAGCATTCTGCGCAGCGCGGTGAAGGCGCGGCGGCGGCAGTTCGAGGCCCGCGCCCGCATCGCCGAGCTGCATGAGAGCGAGGAGCGGCTGTCCACCGCGCTTCAGGCCGGCCATCTCGGCAGCTGGGAGCTGGACATCGCCAACCTCTCGCTGAGCAGTTCGGCGACCTGCAAGGCCCTGTTCGGGCGCGGACCGGGCGAGGCCTTCACCTATGACGACCTGCTGGCCAGCACCGCGGCGGAGGATCGCGCGGCGCTGGAGGGGGCGGTGCGGGCCGCCATCGACGATCGCGCGGACGTCGCGCTGGAATTGCGCGCGCGCCAGCCCGGCGGCGGGGTGCGCTGGGCGGAGATTCGCGCCCGCCCGGTGCAGGATCGCCGGCGGGGGTTCCGGCTGGTGGGCGTGACCTCCGACATCACCGACCGCAAGCTGGCCGACGAGGTGCAGCGCAGCCTGAACGAGATGCTGGAGGAGCGGGTCGCCCAGCGCACCGCCGAGCTGAAACAGGCCCATGCCGCCATGCTGCAGGAAATCGCCCAGCGCGAGCGCGCGGAGGAGGAGCTGCGCCAGACCCGCAAGCTGGAGATGATCGGCCAGTTCACCGGCGGCGTGGCGCATGATTTCAACAACCTGCTGATGGCCGTGCTGGGCAATCTGGAACTGCTGGCCAAGCACCATGCCGGCGATGCCCGCGCCCTGCGGCTGATCGAGGGGGCGCGCCAGGGGGCGCAGCGCGGCGCCACCCTCACCCAGCGGCTGCTGGCCTTCGCCCGCCGCCAGGAATTGCAGGTGGCCACCCACGACATCCCCGCCCTGGTGCGCGGCATGAGCGATCTGCTGGAGCGCTCGCTGGGGGCGGGGGTGGAGCTCAGCCTCCACCTGCCGCAGTCGCCGGCCTGCGCGCTGGTGGATGCCGGGCAGGTCGAGCTCGCCATCCTCAACCTCGCCATCAACGCCCGCGACGCCATGCCCCGCGGCGGCGCGCTGCGCCTGGCGGTGGAGGCGTGCGAGTCGGCGGACGCGCGGCTGGCGCCGGGTCGCTACGTGCGCATCAGCGTGGCCGATACCGGCGAGGGCATGGACGCGGAAACGCTGGAGCGGGCCACCGAGCCGTTCTTCTCCACCAAGGAGCTGGGCAAGGGCACCGGGCTCGGCCTGTCGATGGTTCACGGCCTGGCGATGCAACTCAACGGCGCGTTGCGGCTTGAAAGCGAGAAGGGCAGGGGAACGCGGGCGGAGCTGTGGCTGCCGCTCGCATCCCCGGCCATCCCCGCCTCCTCGCCGCACATGGCGCAAGAGGCCGACAGCAGAGAGAGTTTCAAGGTGACGATCCTTGTGGTGGACGACGACGCGCTGATTTCCATGAGCACCGTGGACATGCTCGAAGACCTCGGCCACACCGCCATCGAGGCCAATTCGGGGGCGGAGGCGCTGGAAATCCTGCGCAGCGACCCCGAGGTGGAACTGCTGATCACGGACTACTCCATGCCGCAGATGACCGGCGCCCAGCTGGCCCGCGCCGCCCTGGAGCTGCGGCCGGACCTGCCCATCCTGCTCGCCACGGGCTATGCCGAGCTGCCCCCGGGCTCGGATATCGAGCTGCCGCGGCTGGGCAAGCCCTATCAGCAGGCCCAGCTCGCCACCGAGATCGCGAAGATCCTCGGCCGCCGCGCGGCCTGACACCGGCGATCTTGTCCCCGGCATTCCGTTGCGCTAAGTCCCCGCGCTCACGGTCGCGTCTGCGGGCGTGGTGGAACTGGCAGACACGCCAGATTTAGGTTCTGGTGGCGCAAGCCGTGTGGGTTCGAGTCCCTCCGCCCGCACCAGCGCGGCGTGGCAAAACTGAGGAATTTCCGACAGATGCAGGTTACCGAGACGCTCTCCGACGGGCTCAAGCGGGGTTGGACGGTGGTGGTGCCGGCCGAGGATATCGAGACGCGTCGCAGCAAGCGCCTGGCCGAGCTGGGCCGTGAGGTGCGCCTGCCCGGCTTCCGCCCCGGCAAGGTGCCGATGAACGTGGTCCGCCAGCGCTTCGGCACCGCCGTGCGCGCGGAAATCCTGGAAGAGAGCGTGAACGACGCCACCCGCCAGGTGCTCACCGATCGCGGCCTGCGCGCGGCCACCCAGCCCAAGGTGGACGTGGTCAGCCTGGAAGAGGCCAAGGACCTGGAATTCAAGGTCGAGGTCGAGCTGCTGCCCGAGATCGCCATGCCTGATTTCGCGGCCATCGAGCTGACCCGCCCGAAGGCGGAGCCGGCGGCCGAGGCGGTGGACAAGGCGCTGGAGAGCATCGCCAGCCGCCAGCGCGAGACCGAGACGATCACCGAGGATCGCGGCGCCGAGAAGGGCGAGATCCTCGCCGTCGATTTCGTCGGCAAGATCGACGGCGTCGCCTTCCCCGGCGGCACCGCCCAGGACGTGGACGTGGAAGTGGCCGGCCCCGGCTTCATCCCCGGCTTCACCGAGCAGGTGGAGGGCATGAAGGCCGGCGAGGAGCGGGCCATCACCGTCACCTTCCCGGAGGAGTACGGCTCCAAGGACCTGGCCGGCAAGACCGCGGTGTTCGACATCACCGCCAAGGCGCTCAAGCGCCCGATCACTCCGGAGCTGAACGACGAGCTGGCGGGCAAGCTGGGTTTCGACACGATCGACCAGGTGCGCGAGCTGATCACCGGCCAGATGAAGCGCGAATACGACCAGCTCTCGCGCCTGCGGGTGAAGCGCCAGCTGCTCGACGCGCTGGCCAAGGTGGCCGATTTCCCGGCGCCCGAGGGGCTGGTGGAGGCCGAGTTCGCGCAGATCTGGCAGCGCGTGGAGGCCGACCGCAAGGAAGGCCGGCTGGACGACGAGGACAAGAACAAGGACGAGGACACGCTGAAGGCCGAATACCGCGCCATCGCCGAGCGGCGGGTGCGGCTCGGGCTGCTGCTGGCCGAGATCGGCCGGGTGAATTCGATCACCGTCAGCCCCGACGAGATGACCCGCGCCATGCGCGCCGAGGCCGCGCGCTACCAGGGCCAGGAGCAGAAGGTGATGGAGTTCTTCCGCAAGAACCCCCAGGCCGCCGACACGCTGCGCGGGCCGATCTTCGAGGAGAAGGTGGTCGATTTCGTGCTCGAGCTCGCCAAGGTCAACGAGGTTTCCGTGACTCCCGAGGAGCTGGCCCGCGAGCCGGAGGCGGAGGGCGCGCCGGCGACGGTGGACGCTCCCGGTCAGACGGCGGGGCAGCCGGGCTGAGGCTTTCGACTATCTTATGGGCGTGCGGCGCCGAATCGTGCGGCGCGAAGGGAAGGTCATGAGCATGCGGGAGCGCGATCCCCTCGAAGTCTATGCCAACAATCTGGTGCCGATGGTGGTCGAGGCCACCGCGCGCGGCGAGCGGGCGTTCGACATCTATTCCCGCCTGCTGAAGGAACGCATCATCTTTCTCACCGGGCCGATCTACGACCAGGTGGCCAGCCTGATCTGCGCCCAGCTGCTGTTCCTGGAGAGCGAGAACCCGTCGAAGGACATCTCCTTCTACATCAATTCGCCGGGCGGCGTGGTGACGGCCGGGCTCGCGATGTACGACACGATGCAGTACGTGCGCTCGCCCATTTCCACCGTCTGCGTGGGCATGGCCGCCTCGGCCGGCTCGCTGCTGCTGACCGCCGGGGCCAAGGGCAAGCGCTTCGCCCTGCCCAACAGCCAGGTGATGATCCACCAGCCCAGCGGCGGCGCCCAGGGCCAGGCGACGGACATCGAAATCCAGGCGCGGGAGATCCTCAAGACCCGCGCACGGCTGAACCAGATCTACGTCCACCACACCGGCCAGCCGCTGGAGGCCATCGAGCGCAAGATGGAGCGCGACACCTACCTCACCGCCGAGGAGGCCAAGGAGTTCGGCCTGGTGGACGAGGTGGTGGAGAACCGCCCGGTGACGGCGGAACCCGACGCCAAGAGCTGATACCGGCGGCACGAAGCGATGACCCTATCATCGCGCAGTGCCGGCGGCGGCGCGCCAGGCATGACCCCGCCCGGTCGTTCTGGCGTGGTTATTGCTTAAAAATCGGCAAGGGAAGCCGATCGTGATGCCCCGGCGGGCCAGCCGATCCTTGTCGCGATTCCGGCGGCGGGGTTAAACTGACCGCTTGGGCTCCCGGTTGGACGGGACAGGAGGGCTTATGAGCAAGCCGGGCGACTCGAAGAACACTCTCTACTGCTCGTTCTGCGGCAAGTCGCAGCATGAGGTGCGCAAGCTCATCGCGGGCCCGACCGTGTTCATCTGCGACGAGTGCGTCGAGCTGTGCATGGACATCATCCGCGAGGAGAACAAGACCCACCTCGTGAAGTCGCGCGACGGGGTGCCGACGCCCAAGGAGATCTGCAAGGTCCTGGACGACTACGTGATCGGCCAGGGCCACGCCAAGAAGGTGCTCAGCGTCGCCGTCCACAACCACTACAAGCGCCTGGCCCATGGCGCGAAGAACAACGACGTCGAGATCGCCAAGTCCAACATCATGCTGGTCGGCCCCACCGGGTCGGGCAAGACGCTGCTGGCCCAGACCCTGGCCCGCATCCTCGACGTGCCCTTCACCATGGCCGACGCCACCACGCTGACCGAGGCGGGCTATGTCGGCGAGGATGTCGAGAACATCATCCTCAAGCTGCTCCAGGCCGCGGACTACAACGTGGAGCGGGCGCAGCGCGGCATCGTCTATATCGACGAGGTGGACAAGATCAGCCGCAAGTCCGACAACCCCTCCATCACCCGCGACGTGAGCGGGGAGGGGGTGCAGCAGGCCCTGCTCAAGATCATGGAGGGCACCGTCGCCTCCGTGCCGCCGCAGGGCGGGCGCAAGCATCCGCAGCAGGAATTCCTGCAGGTGGACACCACCAACATCCTGTTCA
>CAMFLK010000067.1 GCA_945957135.1 uncultured Rhodospirillales bacterium | reverse complement strand
GTCCTGCGCTTCGAGCCGTTCGCGCGTGGGCCCGTCGCCGCGCAGACCGCCGGCGGCGGCCTGTGTCGCCATGTCATCGAGCCCCGGCTCGGCCGGTGCGGCGATGGCGGCGGGGTCAGTCTCCGGCGCATCGAACGGCGTGTCGAGCGCGCGGCGTGCGATCACGCCGGGCTGATCGGTGAGCGTATGGGCCAACTCATGTGCCAGCAGGAAACGGCCGGCCCGGCTCATCGGTTGGTATTCCCCGGCGCCGAAATAGATGTCGCGGCCGAGCGTGAAGGCATGCGCCCGCGCAGCCCTGGCCGCCGCTGCCGCTTCCGGCCCGGCATGGATGCGCACGCGGTCGAACCGATGACCGAACCCGGCTTCCAGCGGCGCGCGCGACTCCTGCGGCAAGGCTCGCGCCTCGCCCTCCGCCCGGGCGATCCGCGCGGCGAGTGGCCCGGTATCGCGTGGCGGCGGCGCGCCACCGGCGGCCGGCGCCCCGTGCCCGACCGCCCGCGCCGCCAGGCCGTCCGCCAACCGCTCTTGCGGGCCATCCACCGGGCCGATGCGCAGCCGAGGTGCACTCGGTGCCCGCGCGGCCTCCACCCTGGCGGTGGCGCGGCTCATCGCCCGCTCCCCCGCACCTGCGCCAGGATCGCGCGCGCGGCGGAGCGGCCGAGCGCGCGGGGGGAGGCGTCACGCGCGATGGCGCCGCCGTCGAGCCCCTGCGCGGTGCGCGAGGTGCGGATGCCCGGACCGGCCGCCAGCAGCCGGCCCAGCTCCTGCTCCAGCGCGTCCATCACCGCCCGCCCCTCCGACGGCGAGAATCCCTCCAGCACCACCTCGTCGATGTGCAGGGCGATTCCGGGCGGGGACGCGGCGCGGGACATATCAGACCCAGCCTCCCACTTCCGCCTCGGTCAGCGGCCGGCCGAGCTTGGCGCATTCGGCCCGCGCCGTGCGCAGCAGATGGCCCATGGTGACCGGACCGCCCTCATCCGCCGCGAGAAAGGCCGCCCCGAGCGCGATGTTGCGGATATTGCCGCCGGCGACGTTGAGGCGGGCCAGCCGCGCCACCTCCAGCCCCGCCACCGGCGTGGCCTGCGGGAACACCCGCGCCCAGATCGCCGCGCGCTCCGCCTCGTCCGGGAACGGGAAGGTGACGATGAAGCGGATGCGCCGGCGGAAGGCGGGGTCGAGCGCCTGCTGCAGATTGGTGGTGAGGATCGCGAGGCCGCGATACTGCTCCATGCGCTGCAGCAGGTAGCTCACCTCCATATTGGCGTAGCGGTCGTGGCTGTCCTTCACCTCGCTGCGCTTGCCGAACAGCGCGTCCGCCTCGTCGAACAGCAGCACGGCCCCGGCGGTCTCCGCGGCGGCGAACACGCGGTGCAGATTCTTCTCGGTCTCGCCGATATATTTGCTGACGACCTGGCTGAGATCGATGCGGTAGAGATCGAGCCGCAATTCCCGCGCGACGATCTCCGCAGCCAGCGTCTTGCCCGTTCCGCTCGGCCCGGCGAACAGCGCGCTGACCCCCAGCCCGCGCGGCGATTTCGCGGCAAAGCCCCAGCGCTCGTACACCGTCGCGCGCTGGCGCACGCAGGCGACGATCTCGCGCAGCATCCGTGCCTGTTCGGGCGGCAGAACCAGATCGTCCCAGGCGGGGTCGCCGGAAATCCGCTCGGCCAGATCATCGAGCCGCCCGCGCGCCTGGGCGCGGCAGGCTTCCCACAGCTCGCCGGGGGCGGCGACCAGCGCGCCGGTGGTGGCGATGGCGGCGGCGCCGAAATCGAAATGCGCCGTCACGTCCGCGATCGCCGCATCCGCATCGCCCGGCATGCGGCGCAGCGCCGCGCGCCAGAGTTCCACCTGCTCGGCGCGCGAGGGTTTCAGCAGGTCGAACCGCGCCATGCGGCCACCGGGAACATGCAGCGGCTCCCGCGCCGCCACCAGCACCACCGACCGGGCACGGCCGACGAAGCGGGCCACGGCGCGCAGCACCTCCGCGCCATCCGTGGGCTGGATCGTCACCAGCAAGGCAACGTCGCTCAGCGCCGCCTCGCGTGCCCACAGCCGCTCGAACGCCGCGCCGTCGCCGGTCGGCAAATCCGACGCCTGCATCACGCACAAGCCCAAACCCTGCGCCGCGCAGGCGGCAGCTGCCAGCTCGGCGGCGCCGGCATCCTCCTCGCTGAGGATCTGCACGCACGGCCACGCATCGCCCCGCGCCGCCGCCGCCGCCCACAGCGCCGCGATGCGGGCCGCGACCCGCGCCGCTCCCTCCGCCAGCGCGGCCCCCTTGCGATGGCGGCTGACCACGCCGTGCAGCCGCTCGTCCAGATGCGGCACGCCGGCAAGCTGGTGCAGGATGCGCTCGTCGATGCGCAGAGGGGCCGTGGTCAGAGTCTCGGCCGGGCGCATCTCGATCAGCCGCCAGAGGCGCAGCGGCGCGGTCGGCGCCAGCGCGCTCCAATGCGCGCCGGGCAGGGCGGCGAGGGCGAAGCCGAACGTCACCTCGCCGCGTGAAGCCGCACGCACGGCCTGGGCGAAGCCGGCGTCGAGTTCCATGCCGGCGCAGAGCAGCAGCAGGTCGCGCTCGAACCCGGTCAGCGCGAACTGCTCCGCCAGCCGTTCCAGCGCCGAGGAGGGATCGCCCGGCGCGCGGGCGGCGGGCGGCTGCCCGGCGATGATGTCGCGCAATTCCGCCAGCGCCGCCGCCAGCGCCTGCTGGTTCGCGCCGTCCCAGCCGCGTGGCCCGAACGCGGTCATGGGATCGTCGCCTGCGGCCCGACCGGCACCCCGCCGGCGTCGAGATCGAGCGGGCTGGCCGCGCCATCGACGCGCACGCGCAGGAGATAGCTGCCCGCCGCCATGCCGGTGAGCGCGAAGACGAGCTGGCCGGCGGGCGCGGCCAGGGGTGCGGCCAGCGCGCGCTGCACCACGGTCTGCCCGCTCAGTACTTCCAGCGTTGCCGTCTGCGCGATGCCGACGACCGGCGCGACGCCGATGGTCACCGTCGCGCTGCGCGGGTTCGCCCCGCTGCCCTGCACATTGGTGACGGCGATATCGGGATTGCCGCCCGTGCGGGTGATCGCCGGCTGCACGACGAACCCGGCGAGGCCCGAGGCGAAGGCCGGGCGCGGCCCGGACGTGCCGACCGCCACACCCTGGCGCACCTGCACCGCGTGCGGCCCGGCGCCGAGGCCGGGCGGGAGCGCCAGAACGATGCGGTCCTCCGCCACGCTGGTCGGCGCCACCGCCGCGCCGTCGATCTCCACGCTGGTGGCATCCCCCTGCAACGCCGCCCCGACCAGGGCGATCGCGCCGCCGGCCAGGATAGGCGCGCCGGCGCCGGCATCGGCCAGCACGGCATCGATGCGCGGCGTGTGCAGCGGCAGCGCCACGAGCTGCACGCCGCGCGTCGGCAGCGCGGGGCGCGGGGTCAGCGCCCGCTCCAGCAGCACCGGCGAGGCCTTGAAAACGATGGAGAGCACGTAATGCGTTTGCAGAAACACCGTCCACAGCCGCGACAGCTCGTCGAGCGTGAGATTGATCGACGTCAGGCGCACCAGGTCGGCCGCGTCGGCCAGATCGGCGGCGGCGAGGAAGGTGCGGGACGGGTCGGCGATCGCGGCCTGGATCTGCGCGCGGGTCAGCAGCGGCTGGGCGTGCAGGAAGGCGAAGGCGCTGCCCAGCACGCGCTGCGGCTCCAGGCTGCGATCATCGCCGTAGCAGCTCATCAGGTAGTACAGCTCCACCGGCGCCACGGGGCGCTGCACCGCCGTGCCGTCGGCGGCACGGGTGGGCAGATCGTCGTTCAGCCGGTGCGGCAGCTGGGTGACCTGATACAGGTACAGGTTCAGCCCGGTGGTCGGCAGGTTGGCGCTGTTGTCCTCGCCTGGCCGGACGACGGTGACGGTGGCGCCGGGCACGTCGGCCTGAACGGCGGATTGCAGCACGTTCTGCAGCGTGGCGGTGACGGTGGCGACGGCGCGGAAGTTGCTCATTCCCGCCCACCCCGTTCAGTGCGCGCCGCGCCGGGCGAGATACTCGTCGAGCGACATGGATTTCTGGCGCGGGGCCGGCCGCTTCTCCGGCGCCGGCGGCGCGCTGGTCGCACGGATTTCCAGCCGGCCGATGGTGACCTGCACGCGCGGCGCTGCTTCGGGCGCACGCGGCATGGCGACCGCTGGCGCGCGGACCGGCGGCGGCAACGGCGCCAGCAGCGGCGCGGGCGGCGCAAGCGGCGGCGGCGCGAGGGGAGGGGGTTGCGAAACTCGCTGGGGAGAAGCGGCAGATTCGACAATGCGCTGGTTGGCCGCGGTTGCCTGCGTCTGCTGCTTCGGCACTTCGGATGGGGCAGGGGCCTGCATTATCGGCGCGGGCACTGGCGGCGGCGAAACCTGTTCCGTCCGGTGTGGTGCGGGCTCGGCCATCCTCTCAAGGCGCGGCGGTGTTTCGAGCGGCGCATCCGGGCGCGATTCGATAGGGGGTGCCGCCGAAGGCGTGTGCGGCGTGGGCACGGGCGAATGCGCGTCCTCTCGCGCGACCGGCCGTGGCATAGCCGCGCGGCGAGGTTCGGGCGCTGGAATCTCCGGGCGCGCCGGCTCGATGGTGGTCGGCGGCACGGGCGATGCCGTTGCGCCGCGCGGACGCGATGCGGGCGCGGCTTCCTCCGCGATCTCCTCGATCGGGAAATCCGCTGTGGAATCGGCCGGAGTTTCGTAGAGGGCCGGCACGCGGGGCCGCAGGGCAGGGGCCGGGGTGCCGTCCTCCGCCACGCTGGGCGCGCCCGTCAAGCTGCGCGCGGCGAGAAAGGCAAGAACCCCGCTCATGCGCCGATCAATGCCAGGTAGTGCCGCCGCCGCCACGGCGACAGCGCGACGATGTCGTGTTCGCTCCAGCCATAATGCGAGGCGATCACATGCACTTCGCGCAGCAGTCCGCGCAGATAGGCGTCGATGCGCCGCCACAGGAAGGTGACGATGTCGAACGGCGCGCTTCCCGCGGCGCCGCAGGCCGGGCAGGCGAAGGCCACCGTCACCAGCGCCTGGGGATCGTGATGCCGCACGCACGCGGCGATCGCCGCCTCCACGGCGGCTTCGCCCTCCTCGCCCATCGCATCGTCCCACACCGCCACGCAGCTTCGCGCCAGCGCGCGGGCGGCGCGGGGCAGGGCGATCGCGCCGGCGGCGCCGAGCCGGGCGAGGTCGCGCGCACGCGGCAGGCGATAGGCGATGTCCCGGCCGGACCATGCCAGATGGAACATCTCCGGCACCGGCGCGGCGGGCGCCACGCGGATGTCGCGCAGCGTCACGTCGAATTCGATCGGTTCGCCGCACGCCGTGCAATCGCCGACGGCCCCGGCGACGCCGCCGAACAGCCGCTCGTGAAGATCGAGCAGCGCGGCATCGCGCTGCCCCACCGTCAGCTCGCCCCGCGCTTCTTCCGACAGCGCGGGCGCGGCGAGGCGGAGCAGGAACAGGCCCCGTTCGCCGGGCGAAGCGAGGGCACCGTCGTCCCAGAGCTGAAGCAGGGAAGCGTGCAGGGAATCAGGCATGGGAAACAGATAGATTTCTGCCCGTTACCCCCGGGGCGGCGACGCGCGTACGCACCAAACGGATAGATGTTTTTTGGTTCTTTTTTTCAAAAAAGAACACCCTTTCTATCCTTCTCAGGGCGGCTCCACGAAGCTCGGCTCTTTCGGTTCGGTGATCGCCGTGTCGCGCTCCCAGCCTTCGTTTTCCAGCTTCAGCGTCTGGATCAGCACGGCGTTGGCATTGGCATCGAGATCGGCCTGCGCCTGGAATTCCGACACCCAGCAGCGAAAGATCTTGTAGCCGATCACCAGTTGCCCGGCCTCGTTGTAGAGTTCCAAGATGATGTCCTTGCGGAAATCCGACAGCGAGGTCTCGGCGCCCAGCCCGGCGCCGTAGTTCCACACCTTGTTGGCCCACTGCTCGAAATCCTTGTCGTGGGTCACCCCGCGTTCCAGCGTGATGGCGTCGTATTCCGTCCGGCCCGGCGATTTGCGCGAGCTGGAGGGGTCGCCGCCCTCGCGGTGCTTCACCACCTCCGTCGTGCGCTTCAGCGCGCCGACCTTGCTGATGCCGGCGACGTAGCGCCCGTCCCATTTCATGCGGAACTTGAAGTTCTTGTAGGGATCGAAGCGCCGCGCGTTGACGCTGAACTGGGCCATGCTGCTTTCCTCCGCGCCTTACGCCGCGACCTGTCCGGCCATTTGCTGGATGCTGATGATCACGAATTCCGCCGGCTTCAGCGGCGCGAAACCGACGATGACGTTGACCACGCCGAGATTGATGTCGTTCTGCGTCGTCGTCTCGCTGTCGCATTTGACGAAATAGGCATCGCGCGGCGAGGCACCCTGGAACGCCCCCTGGCGGAACAGCGTCTGCATGAACGCGCCCACGTTCAGCCTTATGGCCGACCACAGCGGCTCGTCGTTGGGTTCGAACACCGCCCATTGCAGGCCGCGATACAGGCTCTCCTCCAGGAACAGCGTGGTGCGCCGCACGGGGATGTATTTGTTCTCGTCGGCGAGCTGGTCCGCCCCTCGCAGGGTGCGCGCGCCCCACACGACGGCGCCGGCCACCGGGAAGGCCCGCAGGCAGTTGATGCCGAGCTGGTTCAGCTCGCCGTTCTCCATGTCGGTGAGTTTGACGGTGAGATCGGGCACGTTGGCAAATGCGGCCTGTATGCCGGCCGGCGCCTTCCACACGCCGCGGTTGGTGTCCGTGCGCGCGAAGATGCCGGCCACCGCGCCGCAGGGGGCGAAGGCGTCCACGGCGTTGCCGCGCAGCGGGTCGGGCTGCTTCAGGCGCGGGAAGAAGATCGCGGCGTTGGCGCTGCGCGTGCCCACCATGTCGGGCGTGCCGAGGAACGCGGTCTTGGCCGTGCTCTTGTCCACCCAGGCGCTGGGCGGATCGACCAGCAGGAAGGCGCGCCGGCTCTCGCAATAGGCGGCGGCGGCGGAGACCAGCGCGGTTTCCACATCCCCGCTCGCGGTGTAGGGCGGGATGCACAGCAGGTTGAACAGATCCGCCTGCTCCAGCGCGTAGAGTCCCTGCTTGTTGGCCTGGGCGTTGGCGGGGGTGAAGCTCGCGGCCATGGTCAGCGCCAGGCTGTCGGAGGCGGCGGCGGCGGCCAGCGCCGTGGAAATCGCGGCCTGGGCACTGGCGATATCGGCGGGCACCTGCGGATTGGCCGCCTGCGCCGCGGCCAGCGCGGCCTGCGCCTTGGTCACGTCGTCATCGCCCGCGGCGATCGCCGGCAGCGGGTTGGGCGGCCAGGTGCCATCCCAGGTCAGCAGGCGCGACTGCGCCGCCAGCACCTTGTCCACCCGCGCCGGGCTGTCCTTCACCGTGAGGTTGCGGAACACTTCGGAGCTCACGGTGGCGCCGGTGGCATCCACCTCGCGGATGGTGAGGTTGAACAGATCGGCCGCCGTCAGCCCGTATTTCGCGGCGACGTCGGCGGAGACGTTGGTGTCGATGCCCGCGCGCAGGTTGGCGCCCCAGCCGCCCTTGGACGCGGCGGCGAAGCGGAACGCGCCGACCTTGATCCTGGCGTTCGCCGGATGCGCGTTGGCGCCGGTATCGGCATTGAACAGGCGCACGATGATCGCCTGGCCGCCGCCGTTGAGGAAGAAGTCGCGCACCGCGTAGCCCAGCGTGGAGCCGGCCCACAGCCCGCCGAAACTGCGCTCGAAATCGCCGAAGCTGTTCACCGTGACGGCGGTGTTGTCCGGCCCCCGCGCCGCCTGGCCGATGAAGGCGGTGATCGAGGTGGCGACACCGGTGATGGTGTGAACGCCGCTGGGGATTTCCTGGATATAGACGCCAGGATAGCTGGTCGTGACAGGCACACCCCACCTCCGTCGTTTCTGTCCATGCAGCCGGCAGTGTTCGCGTCCGAATTCAAGATGATTCGGAAAGGCCCTGGATTCACTTGGAGAGTTTGGAAACGTCTCTCCCGCCGGACCGCAAGCCTCGGGCGATCAGATCTCCGGCGGCGAGCGGACGCTATCGCAGCGCCGGGGCGGCGTGCAAGGAAACGGCAGCGGAATACACCACTTTGTGTAGAAATGTCGCCCGGCGTCAGCCGCGCCGGCCGGCCACCGGAATGGGGGCCGCGCGATAGGCGGCCAGGCCCCGCCCGGTCACCCCCTGCGCCGCCGGCAGCAGCCGCGCGGTGTCGGCGTGGTTGGACAGCATGAACCCGCCGCCCGCCGCGCCGGCCGCCATCGGCCCGCCGCGCGCGGCCCAGATGTTTGGCGCCGCGCCGTCGATGCCGCTGCGCGCCCGCGCCTGCTCGGCCGGCAGGTTGGCGGCCACCTTGCGCTGGTAGGCCTCGCCCCGCTCGGGCGTCGCGGAATGGTAGGCGGCGGTGGCGCGGGGCCAGGAGCCGGTCTGGGCATAGAGCCGGGTGAGGAAGCGGGCGGCGTAGGCGGCATTGGCGGCGGGGTCGAAGGCCTGCTCCAGCGAGCCGAACGCGTCCGGGTGGTACATCAGGTTCACCTGCATGCAGCCCACGTCGATCGAGCGCACGCCGCTCGCCTGCAGGGCGCGCACCGCGGCGATGGCCTCGGCCTTGGTGTTGAACACCTGGCCGTTGCCCTCGGCGTTGATGGTCCAGGGCCAGGGGTGCTGGCCGCCCTGCGCGTCGGTGCGCCCGCTCTCCACCATGGCGATGGCGGCCATCAGCTGGTCGGGCATGGCGGCGGCCCGTTCGGCGGCGCGAACCGCCTGGCGGCACTGCAACCCTGGCGAGAGAGACTCGCCGATGGCCGGTTGCGCGGGGGCGAGGCGCGGATTGGCCATGATCAGCCGGTCGAACGCCGCCGCCGGCCGGATTGCCAGCAGCATCAACGCACAGGCCGCGAGGGCCGGGGAGGGGAACCTTCCGCACATGCGCGGCAGACTAGGAGAGGGGGCTTAACGGGAGGTGAGCGCCGTCTCGGCAAGGGGCGCGGGTCGCATTTTAAAGTGATGCTGCGATGCAAAAAACAGCTTGCATCCGATTGGCGGCGCACTTAGATTGTGCAGCGCAGCAAGGAGGCGGTTGCCTTCTTCTGCTTCTTGGACGTTTCCTCCCTAAACTTGGCGGCACCCTCGGGTGCCGCCATTTTTTTTCGTACGCGCCATCCGCGATCCGGGCGGGCGCCCGCGGGATCAGGCTAGCTCGGCGGAGGCCGCGGTCAGCGCGTCCACCAGCCGCGCCATGTCGCGCCGCACCGCGGCGAAGCTCTCCAGCCGCAGCATCCGCGCCTCGTCCATGTACAGCGCGCGGCTGATCTCGATCTGCAGCGCGTGCACGCCCTCGCGGGGGCGGCCGTAATGGCGGGTGATGTAGCCGCCGGCATAGGGGTCGTTGCGCCGGAGCGAATAGCCCAGCCCGCTCAGCACCTGCTCGGCCATGCGCACCACCCTCGGCGCGCAGGTGGTGCCGTGGGCATCGCCCAGCACGATGTCGCAGGCCGTGCGCGGGTCCATCGCATTGGCGGGCATGGAGTGGCAATCGACCAGCAGGCAGGCGCCGAACCGGGCGCGCGTGGCGGCGATCTCCTCGCCCAGCGCGGCGTGGAAGGGTTGCCAGCACTGCTCCACCCGCGCCCGCGCCTCGGCGAAGCGCAGCTTGCCGCGATAGATGGTCTCGCCCGAGGCCACCACCTTGGCGATGGTGCCCAGCCCGGCGCCCACCCGGGCGCTGGCGGTGTTCACCCAGGGCGGCAGGTCCTCGTCGAACATCGCGGGGTCGAGCTCCCACGCCTCGCGGTTGGCGTCGCAATAGGCGCGGGGGAAGGTGGCGCAGACCAGGGGCACGCCGAGTTCGGGCGCGTCGGCGAACAGCTCGTCCACGAATCCGTCCTCGCTGCGGCGCAGGCGCAGCTGGTCGAGTCGCGCGGCGGCGACGAACTCCGCCGGGTAGTCCCGCCCGGAATGGGCGGAGGCCAGCACCAGCGGCGCCGTCTGCCGCGCCGGGCGGCAGAGCCGGACGGGGGCGAGTGGCGGGCCGATTTCGGAGGTGGCGGGCAGCGGCAGATCCATCGCCCCATTCAAGCGGCATGGGAGGCGCGCAGCAATCCATCTTGCGGCCGGGGCCGGGGCCGGGATAGAAGCCGCGGACGGATGGGCGCGTAGCTCAGCGGGAGAGCATCGCCTTGACATGGCGGGGGTCACAGGTTCAATCCCTGTCGCGCCCACCATCCGTAACGATACGAGGTTGAACCAGAAGGCATGCCCCTGATCCGCGCGTGCCTGGGATTCGCCGGCCTCGCCCTTCTCCTCAATCCGCTGTTCTTCGTCATCCTGCGGCTGGCGGCGTTCAACACCGTGCCGCATGACGACTACGCGCCCTACCTGCTGTGGCTGCTGGGCACCCCGCCGGGCTTCTTTCCCGATTCGCCGTTCTGCTACCGCATCCTGTCGGTGGCCGCCGCCGTGCCGTTCTACGTGGCGATGCCGGTGCTGCGGCTGACCAACCTGCCGGCGGACATGCCGGCGGAGCTGATCCGCGCCAACCAGGCGATGAGCGCCGTCGCCTTCTGCGCCTGGATCGTCGGCACCATGGCGATCTTCGCCTGCGCGCGCCGGCTCGGCCTGCGGCGGGGCGATTCGGTGCTGGCGGGCGGGCTGCTCGGCGTGCTCGGCCTGTATGTGCAATACACCTCGATCGACGCGCCGCTGATCGCCCTGATCGCCGGCGGGGTGGCGCTGCTGCACCGGCCCGGCTGGTTCGCGCTGCTGGTGATCCTGGGCAGTGCCGCGAACGAGAAGCTGGGCATGGTGCTGGCCGTGTGGCTCACCCTGCGCTGCCTGACCAGCGCCGAGGATCGCCGGCTGCTGTGGCGGCAATGGGCGGCGGCTTCGCTGGCCTGCGCGCTGTACGTGGCCGTGGTGGCCGTGCTGCGCTTCCCCGGCAATGCCTGGCAGCACGACCCCGCGGCCTTCCTGCCCACGCTCGCGGCCAATCTCGCCCTCTATCTCTCGCCGCGCGGCGTGGCGCTGAACCTGCTGCCCATGCTGGTGCTGGCGGGGCTCGCGGTTTTCGGACACGCTGGCCGCGCGCCGGCCCCCTTCCGCCGCACCGACCTGCTGATGCTCGCGGCCCTGCCCGGCATCGGGCTGGTGCTGGCGGAGGGCTGGCAGGCCGGGCGGCTCGCGATGTTCGCGGCGCCCATCTTCGTCATTCCCGCCGTCGCCGCCGCGCGCGACTGGCTGGCCGCAACCGGGGACCACGCCGCATGACCGATGCCGCCGCCGCCATCGCCCAGCTGATGGACAGCGACTCCTACCGCCGCGCCGTGGCCACGCTCGATGCCGAGCACGACCGCACGGTGGAGGACATCATCCGCCTCACCGAAATCCCCTCGCCGCCCTTCGGCGAGGAGGTGCGGGCCCGCGCCTATCTCGACCTGTTCCGCGCCCATGGCCTGGCCGAGACGGAGCAGGACGGCATCGGCAACGTGCTGGGCCTGCGTCGCGGCAGCGGCAACGGCGCGCTGATCGTGGTCGCCGCCCATCTCGACACGGTGTTTCCCGCCGGCACCGACGTGCGGGTGCGGCGCGAGGGCACCAAGCTGTTCGCTCCCGGCGTGGGCGACGACACCCGCGGCCTCGCCGTGCTGCTCGCCTTCATCCGCGCCATGGACGCGGCGGGCATCCGCACCCGCGACGACATCCTGTTCGTGGGCGATGTGGGCGAGGAAGGGCTGGGCGACCTGCGCGGCGTGCGCCACCTGTTCACCGAAGGCAAATACCGCGACCGCATCAAGGCCTTCTTCACCGTGGACAGCCCGGACCAGGACAGCATCGCCACCTCCGGCGTGGGCTCCAAGCGCTACCGCATCACCTTCCGGGGCCCCGGCGGGCACAGCTACGGCGCGTTCGGACTGGTGAACCCGATGTTCGCCATGGGCCACGCCATGCACGAATTCTCCCGCATCCAGGTGCCCGCCCGGCCGCGCACCACCTTCTGCGCCAGCGTCTGCGGTGGCGGCACCTCGGTGAACGCCATTCCCAACGAGGCGTGGATGGAGGCCGACCTGCGTTCCGTCGATCCCGCCGAGCTCGCGCGGCTGGAGGCGCAGTTCCTCGCCATCGTCGATTTCGCCGTCCAGGCCGAGAACCACGCCCGCTCCACCGCCCAGGGCCCGATCACCGTGGAGCGGCAGGTGATCGGCGACCGGCCGGCCGGCAGCACGCCCACCGATTCCGACATCGTCCGCCTGTCCACCGCCGCCTTGCGGGCGCACGGCTTCGATCCGCGCCACGAGGCGTCGTCCACCGACGCGAACATCCCGATGTCGCTCGGCATTCCCGCCATCAAGATCGGCTCCGGCGGCAGGGGCGGGCGCGCGCATTCGCTGGAGGAATGGATCGACGTGGACCGTGAACCCAGCGTGCGCGGCATGGCCGCGAGCCTCACCGCCATCCTCGCCATGGCCGGGGTCGAGGGCTGATGCGGTTCGGCTTCCTCGGCGCCTCGCGCATCGGCCGCAACGCCCTGGCCCCGGCCATCCAGGCGGCGGGGTTCGAGATCGTGGCGGTCGGCGCGCGCGACGAGGCCCGGGCCGCGGCCTTCGCCCACGACTTCGCCATCCCCGCCGCCCATGCCGGCTACGACGCGGTGCTGGCCGACCCGGCCGTGGAGGCCGTGTACATCCCGCTCGCCAACGACGCGCACCTGCCCTGGACGCTGAAGGCGCTGGCCGCCGGCAAGCATGTGCTGTGCGAGAAGCCGCTCGCCCTGTCCGCGGCCGAGGTGCGGGCGATGATGGCGGCGGAGGCCGAGAGCGGCCGGGTGGTGATGGAAGCCTATTGCCACCTGTTCCACCCCCAGCTCGCCCGGCTGGGCGCGCTGCTCGCCTCGGGCGCGATCGGCCGGCTGCTCGCCATGCAGGCCACCTTCGCCAACCGGCTGGACCGGCCGGACGATTTCCGCTGGCAGCGGGCGATGGGCGGCGGGGCGATGCTCGATATCGGCTGCTACTGCACCACGCTGATGCGGCAGCTGGCCGGGCGCGAGCCGCTGCGCGTGGCCGCCAGCCAGGAGACGCGGCGCGGCGTGGACGCCACCCTTTCCGGCCTGCTCGATTTCGGCGAGGGGCTGACCGGCCAGTTCCTCTGCTCGCTCGATGCCGAGCGCGCCCAGCACCTCTCGCTGCACGGCAGCGACGGCACGCTGGTGCTCGACTGGCCCTTCTCCACCAAGGGCCGCGCCACCGGCCTCACCGTGGCCGGAAGGCGCGAGGAATTCCCGGCGATCGATCCCTATGTCGAGATGGTCCGCCATTTCGCCCAGGCCGCGCGCGGCGAGGTGGCGATGGCGCGGGGATTGTCCTTCTCGCTGGACCAGGCGCGGCTGCATGATGCGCTGCTGGCGGCCGCGCGCGACGATTGCTGGGTGGCGGTGTAACTCCCGCAAGCTGGCAGGGAACACCGGACGCAGCGGAACGTTGGTGCCCCGCAAGAGCCCCGCCAGGAGAGCGCATGTCCGACCCGTCCCCCAGCCCCGCCGCCCGGGCCGACACCGCGGAACCCACCGGCGCCTCCGCCGACCTCGCCACCATCCTGTCGCTGCATGTCGGTGTCGCCATCGTCCTGGCGCTGTATTTCGCGCGGGAGGTGTTCATCCCGCTGGCGCTGGCGGTGCTGCTGTCCTTCGCCCTGGCGCCGGTGGTTCTGGCCCTGCGCCGGCTGCGGATCGGCCGGGTGCCCGCGGTGCTGCTGGCGGTGGCGGCGGCGCTGTGCATCATCCTCGGCATCGGCGCGGTGATCGGCTCGCAGGTCGCGCAGCTCGTCGGCAACGTGCCGCAATACGCCTCCACCGTGGAGGACAAGATCGACTCCATCCGCGGGCTGACCGTGGGGCGCATCACCAGCCTCACCGACATGATCGGCCGCCATCCCACCCAACCGCAGCCCGCGCCGGCAGCCCAGGCCGCCCCGCCACAAGCCGCGCCCGCCCCCACGCAAGCCGCCCAGCCCGCCGAGGAAATGCCGCGCGTGCTGGTGCTGGCGCAGCGCTTCCTGTCGCCGGTGCTGTCGCCCATCGCGACGCTGGGCATCGTCTTCGTCGTCGCCATCTTCATCCTCGCCCAGCAGGAGGATCTGCGCGACCGGCTGATCCGCCTGTTCGGCGCCCAGGACCTGCACCGCACCACCATCGCCCTCGACGAGGGGGCGAGCAAGCTGGCCCGCTACCTGCTGAGCCAGCTCGCCATCAACACCAGCTTCGGCGTGGTCATCGCCCTGGGGCTGTTCGTCATCGGCGTGCCCAACCCCATCCTGTGGGGCATGCTCGGCGCGATGCTGCGCTTCGTGCCCTATGTCGGCGCGGTCATCGCCGGCGCCCTGCCGGCCCTGCTCGCCGCCGCCGTCGATCCCGGCTGGAGCATGGCGATCTGGACCGTCGTGCTGTTCGTGCTGATCGAGGTGCTGGTCGGCCAGGTGGTGGAGCCGCTGGTCTATGGCCACAGTACCGGCCTCTCGCCCGTCGCCGTGGTCATCGCCGCCATCGTGTGGAGCTGGATGTGGGGGCCGATCGGCCTGATCCTGTCCACGCCGCTCACCCTGGTGCTGGTGGTGCTGGGCCGGCACGTGGAGCGGCTGCAATTCCTCGACATCCTGCTCGGCGACCGCCCGGCGCTGAGCCCGATGGAGAATTTCTACCAGCGCGTCCTGGCCGGCGACGCGGACGAGGCGCAGGACTGCGCGGAGCGGATGATCAAGGACCATTCGCTCGACACCTATTACGACGAGGTGGTGATCAAGGGCCTGCAGATGGCCACCGCCGACGCCGATCGTGGCGTGCTGCACGCCACCCAGCTCGCCCGGGTGAAGACCACCATCCGCGAACTCCTCGCCGGCCTGGTCGGCGACCCGGCCGAGCCCGCGCAGGGCACGCCCGCCCCGCCCCGCGCCGCCGGCTGGCAGGGCGAGGCGCCGGTGATGTGCCTGGCCGGGCGCGGCCCGCTGGACGACACCGCGGCGGAGATGCTGGTCCATCTCCTCGCCGAGCACGGCATCGGCGCGAAGGCGGTGCCGCACGAGGCCGCCTCGCGCGAGACCATCTGGCTGCTCAACGGCGCCGACGTCGCCATGGTCTGCATCGTGGCGCTGGACGTGCCCGGCTCCATCGTCAACCTGCGCTACCTCGTCCAGCGCCTGCGCCGCCGCCTGCCGCGCGCCTCGCTGCTGGTGGCGGTGTGGCCGCAGCAGGAGGATGCGCGCGGCGACGAAAGGCTGCGCACGGTGATCGGCGCCGACCATTACGTCGGCTCGCTCGGCGAGGCCGTCGCCTGGTGCGAGCGGGCCGCCCACCCGGCGATCGCCGAAGTCGAAGCGGCGGCGTGACATGTTCGCGACGCAGTGGGGGCTGCTGCGCGACACGGTGCAAGGCTTCATCGACGACAACGCGCTGAGCCGCGGCGCCTCCATCGCCTTCTACACCGTCACCTCCCTGGCCCCGGTGCTGCTGATCGTGGTGGCGATCGCCGCCCTGGCGTTCGGCCAGGACGCGGCGAACGACGCGCTGGCCGGCGAACTCTCCGGCCTGGTGGGCAAGGAAAGCGCCACGCTTCTCCAGGAGGCGGCGAAGAGCGCCGCCGCCCCCGGCCGCGGCGCCTGGGCCACGCTGATCGGCGTGGCCACGCTGCTGGTCAGCGCCTCCGGCGTGTTCGGCGAGCTGCAATCCACGCTGAACGCCATCTGGGGGGCCAAGCCGCAGGGCACCACGCTCTCGCGGCTGATCCGCGCCCGGGCCGCCAGCCTGGGGCTGGTGGCGACGCTGGGCTTCCTGCTGATCGTCTCGCTGGTGATCAGCACGCTGCTCACCGCCTTCGGGTCCTACCTGGAAACCCACCTGCCGCTCGGCGGGCTGCTGCTGCGGCTGGCCAACCTGCTGGTCTCGATGGGCCTGATCGCCCTCCTGTTCGCCGCCATCTACAAGGTTCTGCCGGACACGCCGCTGGCCTGGCGCGACGTGGCGGTGGGGGCCGTCGCCACCTCCCTCCTGTTCACCATCGGCAAGACGCTGATCGGCTGGTATCTCGGCAGCAGCGCCGTGGCCTCGGCCTATGGCGCGGCGGGGGCGCTGTTCCTGGTGCTGCTGTGGATCTACTACTCCGCCCAGATATTCCTGCTCGGCGCCGAATTCACCAAGGCCTACGCCCACCGCCACGGCAGCAAGCAGAATGTCACACCAAAAACGGATTCTCCCGCCGCTCCGCGCCCAGCGTCGATCCCGGACCATGGCCGCAGATGAAGGCGATGTCGTCGCCCAGCGGCAGCAGCTTCTCCTTGATTCCGCGAATGAGGGCCGGGCCGTCGCCATAGGGGAAATCCGTCCGGCCCACCGAGCCACGGAAGAGCACGTCCCCCACCACCGCGAAGCGCACCGCCTTTTCCACCAACACCACATGCCCCGGCGTATGGCCGGGACAATGCAGCACGTCGAACCGGAAATCCCCCAGCTCCAGCCGGTCCCCCTCCACCACCCACCGGTCCGGCACCACGTTGCGCAGGCCGGGAATGCCGAACGCCAAACCCTGCTCCTCCACCGCCGCCATCAGGAACCCATCCCGCGCATCCGGCCCGACGATCGGCACCGCCACCCCCCGCGCCGCCAAGGCCGCCTTCAACTCCGCGGCCCCGCCGACATGATCGAGATGGCCATGCGTCAGCCAGATCGCCCCCACCTCCGCCTTCGCCTCATCCACCGCCGCGAGGATCCGCGCCACATCCCCACCCGCATCCACCACCACCGCCCGCCGCGAATCCTCGACCACCAGCAAGGCACAGTTCTGCTGGATGGGGGTGACGGGGATGATCTTGACTTGCAGACGGGACATTCGGGAGGCTCCGAAGAGAAGGAAGGCAGGGAAGCGCTTCTTTCTTGAAAGAAAGAAGCAAAGAACTTTTGCTCGTTTGATTTGTACACGCGGAGACGCCTCGGGAACAGGTCCCAAGGGGAAAATCAGGTCAATTCGTCTTGGCCGTGCCGGTGGCCGGGCTCATCCCGTCTTTTCCCATTCGTCGGTGCCGCCGTTCCAGCTTCGCTTGGGGATTTGCAGGCGCCACTTCTTGGGCACCTGGTAGGGGCCGGGCGTGTCGCGCGCGTCGCGGGGGCGGGATTGGGGTTTCCGCTCCACCTTGGGCCGCGGCTTGC